>NZ_JASERH010000046.1:0-369553 GCF_030766975.1 Streptomyces sp. KL116D
CCGGAGGAAACCTCACAACGCCTCGACCTGATCGTCGACCGACTCGCCGCGCTCTGACCCTCCGGCCCGCACCCGCGCAGAAAACGGTTTGGCTCGCCACGGCACCCCCTGCTACGTTTCCGACGGCCGTGCGAGAGATCGAGGAGGTGGTACCCGTGAACGCAGAATCGACATGGGTGCTCCCCTCCGGGGTCACGGTCGGGCGATAGGTCGTCGTCCGGGAGCGCCGCTCTGAGCACTCCCGAAAGGCACGACCATGCACCTCACTTCTGAGCAGCGTCTCGACGGCGACGTCCGCGAGCGCCGGTTCACCCTCGGCGAGATCCCCGGCATCCTGTGGACTCCGGCTTCCGCCTCTCCTTCCGCACCGGTGCCGCTGATCCTGCTCGGCCACCCGCCGCTCGGGCTCCACAAGATGTACGCCCGGCTGGTGGGCCGCGCCCTGCACAGCGCGGCGGAGGGTTTCGCCACGGCCACCATCGAACTCCCCGGGAGCGGCGACCGTCCCCGACTGCCCGCCCTCGACCAGGCACGCGCCGACCTGCGCCGGGTGCTGACGGCCGGTGAGCCGGTCAGCGACGAGATCATCGACGCGGTCGTCCTGCCGCTCGTCGACGAGGCGGTCCCGGAGTGGCAGGCCACTCTCGACGCTCTCCTCGCCCTGCCCGAGATCGGCGGGCCGGTCGGATTCTCGGGCGGAGTGATCTCCATCGGGGTCCGGCTGGCGGCCGTGGATCCGCGCATCGCGGCCGCGGGTCTGTTCGCCGGAAGCTTCGTACCCCGCTCCATCCGCGAAGAGGCCCGCCAGATCACCATCCCGCTGCACGTCCTGCTGCAATGGGACGACGAGGGCAACGACCGCCAGGCGGCCCTCGATCTGTTCGACGCCTTCGGGTCCGAGGAGAAGTCCCTGTACGCCAACATGGGCGGGCACACCGGGGTCCCGCAGCACGCGGGAGACGCCGCGGCCCAGTTCTTCACCCGGCACCTGAAGTAGCGCCGGCCACCGGGTCATCAGGAGAAGGCGAGTCGGCCCGGGCCCCTGCCGAGCGCATCGGAAGGGGCCCGGGCTCCGGGTGCGCCCGCCAGTTCAGGCGACGGCGCCCGCGACGCCGGTGCGGCCGTCGGGCACACCGACGATGCTCACGATGACCTGCTTGCGGATGTCCTCGCCCAGCACGGCCACCAGTGCGTCGGTGATGGCCGCGACCAGGCGGGCGGGAGCGTCCGGGACCTCGGGAACGTGGTACGCGGCCTCCCTCATGCTGAGGGTGACGAGAGGGGCGTCAAGCTCCGTCGGGCTGCCGCCGATGCCGCGACGGTGCTGCGGGATTCCGATCAGGTCGACCCCGACGAGGCGCCGGAAGTCCGGGCCGTAGACCGCTCCGACCGCGTCGGCCAGGGCGCTGATCAGCTTCGGTTCGACCGTTCCGTCGAGGGCTTCCTCGCGGATGTGCACGTTGAAGTGCGGCATGGGGCGACTCCGTTTCACACCGGTGCGTACGATGAGGGCACACTTGCTTTGCACGCAAAGCTAATTACCTTTGAACGCAAAGGTAAACGTGCAGAGGTGTGCAGTGTCAAGGCCCCCTGCGCGGATGCGGAATGAAGCAGCGACGCCGGACCAACTCCCGGCACGCCAGCGGACGTTCACCTCGTCGCGTAGACCGCGACCTCCTGGAGGTGCAGCGTGTACGCGTTCACCGTGTTGCCGAAACCGGTCACCCGCACGTACCGATGGCTGCCCGTCACGGCGTACAGGTCGCCCACGTCCGTCTGCGCCCGGTGAGTCGACTTCTCGGCCAGTACGGTCCAGTTCTGTCCGTCCGCGCTGCCCTCGACCCGGTAGAGGTACGACCGGCCGTCGGCGTAGTACGGCGTGACGCGCACCGAAGTCAGCTCGTGCGCCGCGCCGAGGTCCACCTGCCAGTGCGCGGACTGACCGGCGCACTGCTTGGGGTCGCAGAACCAGCCGGTGGTCAGGTCACCGTCGTTGGCCTTGGCCGGATCCCGGTTCGCCTCCCAACTGGAGGCACTCGTCGGTTTGTTGTCACCGAGCGGGACCGGTGGTGCGGAGGTGCAGGTGAGCGCGGGGACGCCGAACGACACCGCGTCGAAGTAGCGGTTGGCGTCGAACTGGTGCACCTGGATGCGCAGTTGGCGTACGCCGGCGATGTCGACGTCGAGCCGGATCGCGTCCGCTCCGGTGTCGGCCAGGCCGCTGCGCAGGACGGGCGACTCGTACAGGACCCTGCCGTCGCCGTACACCCGGACGAGCACGTCACCGTCGGCGGTGTGGTTCATGGCGTCGTCGATCCCGACGACGGAGGTGAAGCGGCGACAGCTGCCGCCGGTCTCGATGCGCACGTCGGCATTCGCGTTCGTGCCGAGCCCCTTGGCGTACGCCGTCCCGTCGAGCCGCAGGGGCCGCCCGTTGCCCGCGGGGGTGCCCGGCGTGACGGTGTCGCGGGCCACCGGGTAGACGCCGTCGTGGTTGCGCGCGGAGGCGAACGGCAGGTCACTCAGCTGGTACCGGCCTTCCGCGGCCACGGGCAGGACGGCGGTAGTCCGCCGTGTGACGTGCCGGCCGGCCTGCTCGAAGCCGACCGAGATCTTCAGCTCGACCTCGGTCGTGTCCGTCGGGAGGGTGCCGCGGCGCACGGACCAGGACCGCTCCAGCGTGCCGCCGGGGCCGACGCTGTCGTCCTGCGGTCCGGTCGGCCGGACGTCGACGCCGGCGGGGGCGGTGACGTCGAAGGTCACACCGGTCACGGACGCGAAGTAGTTGGTGTTGGTGACGGTGGCGGCCAGGGAGCCGGAGGCGGTGTCGGAGACCGCTCCCCGCGGCTGTGCGGACAGCGGCAGATCGTAGGTGTCCTCGCTGAGCCGCTTCAGCATCCGAGCGGCCTGGGTGTAGGTGTCGCCGGCCGGCTCGGTCGCGTATCGGGTGCGGTCCTTGGACCAGTTCTCGGCCAGGCCGTACCAGTCCACGTCCGCCGGGCTGTCGCCGGTTTCCAGGGCAGTCCGCAGGCTGTCGAACAGCCGGTTCCAGCGCGGCGCGTAGTAGTCGCGCAGCAGTCCGGACCACTCGCGATAGGCGTAGTCGTGCAGGTCGGTGGTGCGCAGCCCCCACGAGGTGATCAGTTTGCGGGCATCGTACTCCAACTGTCGTGACTCGACCGGGGTTTCACCGGCGTCTCGAGCCTGCTCCAGCCAGGGCCCCACCAAATACTGCCGGTTCGTTCCGGTCAGGTCGTCGAGGGCTTCGATGTACTCGGTCCACGTCCCGGCCAGCCGCGTGAACTCGGCGACGTCCTTGGCGCGGTAGGCCGCCAGGATCTGTGGCAGGAGGGTCCTCGACCGGTTCGCGGCCGCCTGGCGGGCCACCTCCAGCAGGTCGTAGCGGTAGGTGTCGCTGTCGCGCAACGACTTGTCGACGGCGAGGAGTTGGGGCAGGGCCGGGGCGAATGCCGCCGGGTCGTAGGCGAAGGCGGCCTGCGCCCAGCTGTGCGGCTGGGTGGCGGTCAGGCTCGGGGTGGCGGTGAACAGTCCGCCGTGGCCCGAGGACCGGCCCCCGCTCGGTGGCACCGCGTAGGCGGTGTTCGCCAGCACCTTCCATGCGGCACGGGCGTGCGGGTCGGCTCCGCCGTAGCGTGCGTCCGCGTACTCCGAGAACCACTTCTCGACGTCGACGGGCCCTTCGTGCCAGGGCAGTTCGGCGAGGAACTCGAATGCGGCCGGGTTGTTGTAGCCGGCCTCCGGCATGATCGCGATCCCGTCGAGGGCGCTGTCCGGCCTGGCCAGCCAGTCCCAGAAGCGGTCGTTCCAGGCCTGGACGGACGCGCCCATGGTGGAGTTGCCGCCGAAGTTCCAGATCGACCCGAAGGCGTACGGCGTGCCGAGCCAGTCCGCGTCGCGGTCGGGGCCCAGGGCACGGTCGGAGAGGCCGTCGACGACCAGCATCCGACTCCGGTCGATGGCCTCGACCGTCTCGCGCCGGGGATTGTCCTGCCAGCCGAGGATGACCCAGATCGCGCCGGGGTGGGCCCGGTCGAGGGCCGCCTGCACCGCGGCCGACGCCTTGCCGACCGGGACGTCACCGGCCCGGCCGCCCTCGTGCAGCAGGTCCATCTTGTACATCGTCGTCGTGCCGATGAGCCGGTCCTGGACCGCGTAGAACTCCTCGGCCACCTGGTCGAAGACGGGGTTCACCGGCGCCAGCCAGTCGGGCCGGGTGAACCCCATCCAGGTGCCCTGCGGCACGGTCACCGCGGTGGGGTTCCGGGTCTCGAAGTCGGTCGGCACCGTGCCGAAGTAGCCCGGCAGGACCGGTGTGATGCCCAGCGCCCGCATCCGGTCGGCGATCCGGCGCCCCAGCCGCGCCCGCGACTCGATCAGGTCCTCGCTGACTGGCGCGGTGAAGTTCGAGGTGTTCTGCAGCAGCCACCACGGCTGGTAGCCGGGGCTGGGGATCCACGCGCGCAACTCCTCGGCGGAGTATCCGAAGGACTGCAGCGTCTCGTAGTACACGGCCTCCGCGCCGACGGGCATGAACATCTCGTTGACGCCGTGCAGCGCCATCACGTCGATCAGCCGCTCCCAGTCCCGGAAACTTCGGTACGGCCCCGAGTACCCGTCCTCGGTGTCGTTGCCGGTGAACCGGTGCTTCACCGCGGACGACCTCTCGATCGGCCGGCCGGGGAGCGGGAGCCGGTGCGGGAGGTCGAGCTGGTCGCCGTTCCACGAGACGTCGGTCCTGGTGACGTGCTTGAGGTACCAGTTGAATCCCATCAGCAGCGCCGGACCGCTGCTGCCCGCGATGACCAGTCGGCCCGGGCCGCTCCCGACCCGGAACGTGTCCCGGCCCGCGGCGGTGGGCATCGGTTCCAGCTTGACCTGGGCGGCGCGACCGGGGCCGATGAGACGCTGGATCACGTCGTGGGCGGGGCCGGTGTCGAAGGAGGGACGACCGCCGGATGCCACGGGGGCGGGTGACTGCGGCGCGGCGGTGGCCGACCCGGGCAGGGCGGCGGTGAGGACCAGCAGACTCAGCAGCGCGGTGAGCGAAGCGAGCCATCGTCTCCAGGTATCGCCCGGTCTGCCCACGCCGCATCCCCCGGTTCAATTGAAGTGCGGCGCACGCTATTCAGCGCGTGATCGCACTGTCAAGGTTCCTGACAGGAGGACGGGCGGCAGCAGATCCGCACCAGAATTGTCTCCTGGGAGGTCCGCTTCTTCGGTGGGAACGCCCTGTTGTTCGGCGGGTTCCTCCTGATCGCCCGCAGCCGGCTGCTGCCGCTCCGTCGCGGGCCCGGTCGCGGTGGCGGCCGCGTGGACCCGTCCGGCATCTGACCGCGCCGCTCAGGCGCGCGGGCCGGCGCCGTGCAACAGGGTGTCGACGATGCGGGCCGCGAGCGTGTCGGTGTCGACGTCGGCATCGTCCGCGCCGCCGTGCAGGGACTCGCCGAGCAGCGCGTAGTAGACCCGGCGCACCCACTCGAGGTCGGCGGCCTCGTCGATCAACTTGTCCGCACGCGCCCGCTCCAGCACCGTGATGCAGCGCCGGCCGAGGTCCTCGTGCAGTGCCGCCGCCTCACTGCCCGGCTCGGCCGGCAGTCCCAGGGCGAAGGCCCAGGCGCCCTTCACCTCCAGCACGTTGACCGTGATCCGGTGCAGGGCCACCTGGGCAGGGGCCGTGTCCGGGCGTCCGTCGTCCACGGCCCGGGCGAGTTGACGGGCCGCGTCCAGGGCCAGCGTCTCGATCAGCGCCTGCCGGCTGGCGAACCGCCGGTGGATCGTCGTCCGCGCCACGCCCGCTGCGGCGGCGATCTGCTCCATGGAGGCGCCGGGATCCACAGAAAGGACGCGCTCAGCGCCCTCCAGGATCGCGCGCATGCTGCGCTCCGCGTCTGCCCGCAACGGCCGCGCTGCTGTCTCGTCCATGGCGCCTCTCGCTCCTCCACTCGACTCCGCAAACGATACCGCGCTGCACCACTTCAGATTGATCTGCGTCAGCTCTGTTGCAAATAGAACTCCAACGGATACTCTCCTGTCTCATCAGCTGGCCGAACGAACGAAGGAGCCTTCCATGCGCACTACAGGTCTCACAGCCCTCGTCACCGGCGCCTCGTCCGGACTCGGTGCGGAGTTCGCCGCCCAACTCGCGGCCCGCGGGCACGACTTGATCCTGGTCGCGCGGTCAGGGGTCGAGCTCACCGCTCTCGCCGAGAACCTGGCGGCGGCGCACGGCATCCGTGCGCACGTCCTGGTCCAGGACCTCGCCGAGCCCGATGCCGCCCGCCGCATCACCGACGAGCTGACCGCCCGAGGCCTGAGCGTCGACCTCCTGGTCAACAACGCCGGCTTCGGGACGTGCGGCCGTTTCGAGGAGATCGCCGCGGACCGCGACCACGACCAGCTGATGGTCAACGTCGTCGCGCTCGTCGACCTCACGCACGCCCTGCTCCCCGGCATGCTCGACCGCGGCACGGGCGCGGTCCTCAACGTCGCGTCCACCGCGGGCTTCCAGCCCGCCCCGTACTTCGCCGTCTACGGCGCGGCCAAAGCCTTCGTCCTGAACTTCGGCCTCGCCCTGCGCGAGGAGTACCGAGAACGCGGCATCCGCGTACTCACCCTCTGCCCCGGCCCGGTCGACACGCCCTTCTTCGACGCGATCGGCACGCGCAAGGCGGCCGTCAACGGCTCGATGACCACACCGGAACCGGTCGTGCGCGCCGCACTGCGCGCACTGGACCGCGACCGCGGCTACGTCACCCCCGGGTTCGGCAACGCCCTCGCCGCGCATCTGCTGCCCCGCCGCCCGCGCACCCTGGTCGCCGCCGTCTCCGAGCGCGTCACCCGCAAGGTCCTCAGCCCTTCGGTCGGGACATCGGTCACGGCATCGGTTCCGGTCGCGCCCCGGCAGCCGTAGCCCACGCCTGCACCTCCCCGTACGAGAGCGACGCGAGATCGGACGGGCGACCCTCGCGGATGTCGGTCGCGGCGGCCACGGCGGCGGCGAGGGCCCTGCGGTAGAGCAGCGAACCGAGGCTGATCCTTCGCACGCCGAGCGCGGCCAGGTCGGTGAGCGAGGGGCCGGTCGGCGTGTACAGGATGTTCAGCGGGACGAGGAGGGTGGCCGTCAGCGCGGCGATCCCGTCGGGATCCGACAGTCCCGGCACGAACACCCCGTCCGCGCCCGCCTGTTCGTAGATGGCGAGGCGCTCCGCCGTCTCTTCCTGCTGGCACCCGAGCCAGTGGGTGTCGGTGCGGGCGTTGACGAAGAGAGCGGGTGCGGCGGACTTGACCGCGGCGATCTTCGCGGCGTGCAACGCGGCGGGGACGAGGGTGCCGTCGGGGCGGCCGTCCTCGATGTTGATGCCGGCCGCGCCCGCGTCGTGCAGCTTCCTGGCCAGCTCGGCCACGTCCTCCGGGTCGTCGCTGAAGCCTCCTTCAGCGTCCACGGTGAACAGGAAGGCGCTCCGTCCCAGTCGACCGGCGAGCGCCAAGGTCGCCTCGGCGGTGGCCGCCGACCCGTCCGGGAGTCCGGCGGCCGCGGCGATGCCCAGGCTTGTGGTGCCGATCGCCCGGAAGCCCTGCGCCACCAGCGCGGCCGCGGAGGCGTGGTCCCAGGCATTGGGCAGGAGCAGCGGGGCCGCCTCGTGGTGCAGTCGGGCGAAGGGGGTCTGCGGGCGCTGGAGCAGACCCTCGGCCAGGGCGAGGGCGTGGGCCCGCCCCGGGCAGACCCGCGGAGGAGCACCGAAGGTGAGCGGTACGGGGTTCCCGCCTTGCGCGGTCACCAGATCCAGCACCACGACATCGCCTTCGGCGATCTCCCGGCCCGCCACTCGGGTGGCACGGGCAGCGACCCGGCGCATGGCCCGTACGGGCGGAACGTCCCGTAGCACCCGCGCCATCGGCAACTCGCTGCCGGCCGCGGCTTCCACGAGCGCGGCCGTGGCGTCACACGCCTGCACCAGCAGCCCGATGCGATGGGCGGCCGCTTCGAGGTCGTCCTCGGTCGCCGCCCCGCCGAGCAGCCGGGCAGTGAGCCTGCCCACCGCAGCGTCCGCCTCCGGGTCGCTCCCGCCGAAGTAGACCCCGGCCACAGCGATCACGTCGTCCGCGACCGCCTCGTCTCCCGGCATCCCGAGGGCCTCGGCGAGGGCGCGCACCACCTGTGCCCGGACCTCTCCCCCGCTCGCGCGTGCGGCCGCCTGCCGCAGTACGGCGGGCTCCAGCCGGGCCAGTTCCGCCTCCACCAGGGCCCGCCGCCGCTGGTGCGCCGCACCGACGCTGAACCGGGCCACGTGGGCACGCAGCCAGGCGACACTCGCCCCCGCCGGACCGTCGTCCGCCACCGGCAGGTCGGGGACCAGCGCCGGGTCGGCCAGCGCCGCCCGGACGTCCGCAGCGCGGTCGAATTCATGCGTCGTGTACGTCATGGCTCCGACGCTAGGGCCGTAACGGTTCGGCGCTCACCGAACCGAGCCGAACCGCGAGCGCACCGCGGCGCCTCTGCGCGGGACACCTGCCGCGGGTAGTCTCACCAGTCCATGATCGGAGCTCACCGTGTCCCCCTTCCCGACCTCCCGTCGCGCCGCCCTGCGCGCCCTCGCCGGCCTCGGCGGCGTTCTGACGCTCGGCGCCACCGCCTGCGGGCCCGAGAAAGCTGCCGACAGCAGCACGACCACCGCCCCCGTGCGCAAGCCCGCCGCGTCGGGTGGGCGCCGGTTCGGGGCCGAGTGGGAGAGCCACACCCGTACCTTCATGTCCTGGCCGGCCCTCGCCTCCGTCTGGGGAGACGACCTGCCGTACGTACGTGAGGACATCGCCCGCATCGCCCGCGCGATCGGGGACTACGAGGCGGTCGTGATGATGGCGCGCGCCGACCAGGTGTCCGCCGCTCAGCGGGCCTGCGGTTCACAGGTCGAGGTCATTCCGCTGCCCGTCGACGATCTGTGGGCCCGCGACATCGTTCCCGTCTTCGTCGAGGACGGCGGCGAGGTGCTCGGCGTCGACTTCAACTTCAACGGGTGGGGGAACAAGCAGGAGCACACCGACGACGCCCAGGTCGGCCGCAAGCTGCTCGCCGAGTACGACATCCCGCGCGAGAAGGCACCGCTCGTCGCCGAAGGGGGCTCCTTCGAGACCGACGGCGAGGGAACCCTCCTCATCACCGAGAGCTCGATCGTCAACGACAACCGCAACCCCGGAAAGAGCCGGGACCAGGTCGAGGACGAACTCATCGACACCCTCGGCGTCGAGCAGGTGATCTGGCTGGAGGGCGTGCGCGGCGAGGACATCACCGACGCCCACGTGGACAGCCTCGTACGGTTCACCGCTCCCGGCGTGGTGCTGCTCGACCAGGCGTTCCCCGGTTCGCCGCCGGACTCCTGGTCCCGCTCGGCCGATCAGGCGCGTTCGGTGCTCAGCAAGGCGACCGACGCACGGGGTCGTGGTTTCGAGATCGTCGAGCTGCCCCAGCCGGACCTGTACGAGATCACGGGTGAGGGCGACGACTTCGTCTCCACCTACGCCAACTTCTACGTGGCCAACGACGCCGTCTTCATGCCCCGGTTCGGGGACAGGAAGGCCGACTCACGGGCGAAGGGCATCCTGCGGGAGCACTTCCCGAAGCGGGACGTCGTCCAGGTGCAGATCGACACCATCGCCTCCGGGGGTGGCGGCATCCACTGCTCCACCCACGACCAGCCCGGCAGGCCGGCGGCCTGAGTCACGAGCGCGGGGTCTGCCGTGGACACGGTCGCCCCGCCTGCTCGGTCGCGGCCGCTCGCAGTTCATCCACCAAAACGGCCCCCGGATACGTCGCGAACGCCTCGTGCATCCAGCGGTAATAGCACGTCCAGTAGCTGACCAACCGCCGCTCCGTACGGGCGAAGAAGGCCGGATTCCGGACGATGAACTCCCCGTAGAGCCTGCGCTGCGCCGAACCTGAGATGGCGAGACCGGGAAGTCCCCTAGTGATGGCCGCCAGGATCTCCACGACGTACTCACCGGCCAGCTGCACGACGAACGGGACCACCCACGGCTCGTCCGACGCCACGATCCGCTCGAGGTGACGCTGCCGGACCCGGCCGTCACAGTGCCGCGAGTAGAGGCAATGCAGGATCAGCTGCTGTGTCGCGGTCAGCGAGGCTTGCAGTTCGGCGTCCGGCTCGTCGTGGTAGATCCGCGAGGGGATGGTGACGGTCTCGCCCTGCACCTCGACGTCGAAGGGCGCCACCGGCGCCAACCTGACGTGCGGCATCACCTCCAGCGCGCCCTTGGCCTCGTCGGCGAGGGCGGCCGGAAACGCTGCCGTTAGGACGTCGGCGAAGGCCGTTGGATCCTGAGGTGGCTGATGCATTCCCCGAGGATAGGCAACGGGCCTCACGGCGCGGGTTGGCGCCCTTTCAGCGCCTGGAGTTGATGAACCCGTGGCGCGACGAAGCCCCTGGCGTGGAACGCCAGGGGCTCGAAGTCGGTGGTGAGGAAAGCGAAGAGACTATTTCTACAGGAAAGGTGTGAGAAGGAAGCCTCTTCATGGCCTCACCGGCCTGAGTCGAGGAGAGCGAAGGGGCTAGCTATGAACCCCCGATGAGGGTGGGTTGAGAAGGAAGCCCCTTCATGGCCTCGACGCGCTGAACGCTACCAGTCACTCGGGGATGACGTCGCGGAGATTTTCCGGGGTGAGAACCCGCGACTCGGGATGCAGCCCATCAGGGCGCTGCAGCCCGACATACGTGACCGGCCCCTCCGGGAGGCCCTCGCCGTTCCACACCGTCACGTCCGCGTCACCCAGCAGACCGAGCAGCCAGCGCACGGTCAACTGCTCCCGCTCGACGATGCCGCGGAGCAGCGTCTCCACCGTCACCCGGGTCTCCTCGACGCGGTTCGCGGCCGGCATGCCCTTGAGGTACAGGTGCAGCCAGTGCGCACGCCACTGTCCGTCCTCGCCGCGCTGGAACGCCAGCGGCAGCGCCACCCGTCCGGGGCCCCGCAGATCGGACTTCATCCGCACGGTCCGCGGCTCGAACGGCCGCCCCTGCTGCTCGCCTTCCCGGAGCATGAACCCGAAGAACGACTCCTCGACGTCCATGAAGCTCTCCCCGGAGTACAGCAGGACCTGCGGCACGACGAAGCTGCCGCGCACCGCTCCGAGCCGGAGGTCGATGAACTCCGAGGCGCCGTCGGGCGCTTCGGTGATGTCTCCCGAGTGCCGGCCCTCCACGTCCGTGAGCTGGGTGTACGAGAGCCAGGTGACCTGCTCGTACTCCTCGTCCAGGATCACCGCCGACAAGTCGTAGTCCGTGTCCTCGCTCTTCTGCTTCCAGTACACGAAGAACCGCAGCAGCTCGCCCTCGACCGGCGACACCGAACCACGCGGCAGCACCCCGAGCCCGGACGAGACGGCCTTGCCGCTCAGCGGCAGTGCGACGTCAAGGACGTCCGGGTCGACGAGCACCGGTCCGGCGACCGGCAGGCGTCGGGTGATCTCCGCGTCGAGCAGCGCGATCAGCCGCGACTTGACGGTGCCGGGCAGCGCGGGGCGGGTGTCATCGGCGACCCAGGCACGCCCGAGCCGGTTGATGAACACCCGGCGCGCGCCCGCCTGTTCGAGCCGGTCGCCCCGGTTCAGCAGGTGCTGGCGCACCGAGAGCAGGACCCGTCCGGCCGTCTGCGGGACGGCCTCGGCGACGCCGGCGAGCACCGCCTCGCGCTCCTCCTCGGTGCGGGCGGTGCGCGCCAGGCGGTCAACGGACCGCAGCAGCACGCCCGGCGCGGACTTCAGCAGCGCCACCGCACCGGTCAGGTCGCCCTGGCCGAGCAGCTCCTCGGTCCGGCTCGCGAAGGACCGCACCCGCTGATCACCACGCGCCACCGCGAACACCTGGGCGGCATACGGGAACTGGGGGTACTCGTGCGGGTGCAGTCGCTCGCCGAGCCGCTTCCACGCCTCCCGATGGGCGGTCACATCGGCGAGCTTCGCGGGCACCGCGGCGACGACCGCGTCGAGACCCCCGAGCAGCGCTCGGCGCACGGGCCGCGACAACTTCACGAACCGGGTGGGCTCGACGAGGGACACGTCGCCCTCCGCCAGCACACAGGCGAGACGCAGCACGTCGGTGACGGTGTCGAGCATCAGCGCCGAACCTGCCCGCAGACGTGCCCGGTTGATCACCGCGCGGTTCTCGCGCACCGGAATCTGCTCGGGCTGCCGGCCGTCGACACAGTGCGCGGCCAGCGCGTCGAGGTCTCGCAGATGCTCCGCGCCCAGGGGCGTGCGGCTGCCGGCGAGCTGCACGTACAGGTCGCTGACCTCGTCCTGTGCGTCCCGGCCGAGGTGCAGCACGGTCATCCGGTCACCGGCCGCCTCGATCAACTCGTCGTGGTGGCCGAGCATTTCGGTGTACGTGTGCGGGTAGCGCCCGTACGAAGGCAGCGTCAGCAGGTTCACCACGCCGGTGCTCAACTGCTTGAGGGTGCCTTCGCGGGTCTTGTCGTCGGCGAGCGCCTCGCGGATGCACTGCATCCAGAAGTCCAGGGTGTCCGGCACGTTCGCCGGGAAGTCGATGAAGTACGTGTTGTGCCGCACATGGTCACCGACCAGCTCACGGACGCCGGCCAGGGTCCGCACGGCGATGTCGACCACCGCGCCTTCGGACAGCCCGGCCAGTCGCTCGTGGAGCGGCGCGGACAGCTTGAAGCCCACCGACATCAGCGCGGCGTCGAACTGCCGCGCGGCGACAGCACCGTCACCGACTGCGCCCTCGGGAGCAGGGAGACGGTGGGTGTGTCGGACGACCAGATGTTCGAGGGGGTGAACCATGCGGGAATGGTGACAGAGGGGCGTGGGCGCACGCACTTGGGTTTTCGGGGCACCAATGGAGCTGCGCCAGTGACCGATCGGCGCCCCGCACACACGCGCGAGGCAGATCGAAACCTGCCTCAAGCACCCTGAGTCCGACGCCGTTCCCGACGCGCCTCGCGGCGACGCTCACCGGCTCGACGGGCCTTGTCCATCATCGAGTCCCTGGCCCACCACCACAGCAGCACGACCGGCGTGAAGAGCAGAGAGATCAAGAACGACTTGCCCCACCCCTCGGGATGGCGCGCGCCGAACCGGAAATACAACACCCCGGCCACGTACAGCGCCAGTGCGACAAGGAAGTACTTCACAGGCTTCGGAAGGGTCATCGACCCCAACTACCCGCATTCGCCCGGAACATGGATGAGCGCGTCGCACAGCCACCCGAGACTGGAACACCCTCACCAGCGGCAACACCCGTGCCGCTTCACCGGCAACAGGGATACCACGAGCACACACCCGCTCTTTTCATGATCGAGAAGACGGCGAGCCAGTCACTCGAAGGGGGCATTGCCTCGGGCGCACCGTAGTGGGAATCTCGATGCACTGGCACCATTGAAGCACTCATCACCCACTTCGTTCCGAACTCGGGATCTCGCTTCAATCCTGTGCGGTCCGCGCAGGATTCGAGGTTCTGTCTCCTGTGCGGTCTGTGCAGGGTTGGCCTGCACAGCGCTCCAACCGAGATCGGAACACGATCGCAGTGGCGCTCATTTATCCGGATCCCAGACAGCCCGCCTTGCGCATCACCATTCGAGGACGCGAGGTGGTCGAGCATGAAGGAAGGAGGATCGAGCGTGAGTACGTAGCCCAGTTGACCGTACCTCGATTTTCTACCCACGAGATCAATTCCAGTGTTGCCGGTACCAAAGAGCCACAGAAGTCATCGCTCTTGAAGAGGTGGTGGGGACGGACCAACAGAACATGGAAAACCGTCGCGATCGTCTCACCCATCCCCGGCATCGACAGTCTTGTTCACGGTATCTTCTGGCCGGCGGATCCGACGTGGATCCAGCAGGCCGCAGCCGCTTTTAGTCACTTGATCAATCTCTTTTAGGTCTTCTTTCTGATTTGGTCGACAGTGTGCGAGGGTCCCGGGCAACCAGGACCCTCGTTCTTTCCTTTCCCGCGAGCGCTGACGCCTTCTCCCTCATGAACGCAGCCGCATGGAGCCGTGAGCACGTATCTCCGGAGCAGGCGGACCGCCTCGTCGCGATGACCATGGCAGGCATGCTCACCCAGGTGCCCTCAACCAATGGTCGAGAGTGACGAAGTCACCGCTTGTGATGCCCTGTCGGGGGTCGACATGAAGCGCGAGGACTCGACCCGGATGGTGTGCCTCCAGCCAGGCCCGGTCAGTCTCCGTGATCTCGTCATCGACCCAGGCGAAGGGCCGTCCACCCGCCCACTGGCGAAGCCGACGAGTCTTCCAGTGCAGGCCGTCCTTCTCCTCTTCGCCGGGTTCCTCGGACCAGGTCACCACGGGCAGGTCCGGCGGACGGGAGCTGCTGTCGGGTCGCCCCGAAGGGGATGAGTGGCCCGTCGACGTCAAGGAAGAGAAGGGGTACCCCGTAGCCGATCACGCCTTCACCGTAGCGGTGTGCTCAGGCTCTGTGCCCTGAGCACTGAGCCGGAACGCTGTCGCAGCGGTCGCCCCACGCTCACCCCGGCCGCCGTCCCCGCCCTCCCCCAGCGAGCCGCACCCCTGCCCCAGTTCCCGAAGCACCCGGCAGTTAGCCTGCCACCTGGGATGTAGCCGCGCCGGTCCGCCGTGCAGGGCGGCGAACGACGATGAGGAGATCAGCCATGACGACCACCGCACGCGTCACCCTGCAGCACGAGGACGAGCGGACGCGGGTCACCCGCTGGGACTTCGCCCCGCAGGAGAGCACCGGCCGCCATGTGCACGAGTTCGACTACGTCGTCGTGCCCGTGACCGACGGGCTGACCCACGTGATCGCTCCCGACGGCACCGTCACTCCCTCTCGGCTGCGGGCGGGCGAGTCCTATGCGCGGCCCGCCGGCAGCGAACACGAGGTCGTCAACGCCGGCGATGCCCCGCTGGCCTTCGTCGAGATCGAACTGAAGTGACCGGCGCCTGATCCGGGCGGCTCACCATCTGCCCGATGCTGACGGGCTCAGTCGATGCAGAACTCGTTGCCCTCGATGTCCAGCATCGGGATGCACGCGTCGTTGCCGTCGTACAGCGTTCGCACGTACACCGCGCCGAGAGGGACCAGCCGATCGCGTTCCGCCTCAAGTGCGACGAGACGCTCCTCGCCCACGAGGCCGGTGCCGACCCGCACGTCCAGGTGCACCCGGTTCTTGACGGCCTTCCCCTCGGGAACGCGCTGGAAGTACAGCCGCGGGCCCACACCTGAGGGATCGACGCAGGCGAACCAGGCGTCCCGCTGCTCAGGGGCCTGCGCCTGCTGGAAGTCGTCCCACGTGGCGAACCCTGCCGGCGGCGCCGGTACGACGTACCCCAACACCTCGCACCAGAAGCGAGCCAGACGCTCGGGTTCTGCGCAGTCGAAGGTGACTTGGAACTTCTTGATCGCGGACATCAGCGCACGGTAGCAGGCACGATCTGCCGCACCCATGGTCCAGTCGCCGAGAGTCAGTTACCTGGCCGGACAGGTCCTGGTCGGAGCGGCCGGTGAGCGCGACGGACGTGCCGAGTCCGATCATCGCCAGTCTCCCGGTGCCGCCGATCAGTGACATCCGCCGGGATGAACGGCCCAGCCAGTTGCGCGCGGCTGAGGCAGTCAGTCCCCACAGACCGTCCGAGACGAGCGCCACCAGGGCGCCTGCCAGGACGAGGAGCAGGATCTGGGCGCTGACGTGGCCGGCCTCTCTTCGGTGACCTGGGTCCGCGTGGAGAATGCCCTCCACCACGGCGTGGACCGGCGTCGCGCGAGTACCGCGCCACCGTGGAGATCAGGCCAATGTTCGCGGCGCCCGGACGGTCCCGCTCGCGCAGCACGGTTCGGCGCCGGTTGTCCTGGTGGACGAGGCGAGTCCCCGGCCGCAGCGGTTGCGGAGTGGGGTGGCGGCGGTGCTCTTTTCGCTGGCCGAGTTGCATCGGAGCACGATGAGGTGGGTCCGGTCGGTTGCCACGGTCGTCCCCGGCACGGTACCGGTCGCCGCCGACCGCCCTCCCGGCGCGCACGCAGGCGGACCACGGCCCGCTCGCGCACGGTCTGCCCCGTATCCGCCCTTCGACGGCACGTCGCAGCGACCGAACTCTTGCACGACCGTATAGGGTCCGGTGATCGAGGACGGGGTGTCCGCGCTGTATGTCCGGCCGCTGGGAGCGGGCGGGGCGCGGGCGAGGGAGGGGAGAGACCAGTGGGCGGCACGCGAGGACGAAGACATGCTCCGTCGGCCGGGCGGTCCGGGCGGCGTGCGGGCCGGCGGACGCGGCGGGGCCGGATCGTCGCCTGGACGGTGGGTGTCGGTGCCGTTCTCGTGCTCGGTGCCGCCGGTGTCGGCGCGTGGATCTACCACGACCTCGACAACAACATCCACACCGCTCGTCTCGACGACAAGCTCGGTGAGGACCGTCCCGAGAACCTCAGTCCCGGGTCGCGGAACATCCTGGTCGTGGGCTCCGACAGCCGGGACGGCGCGAACTCCAAGTACGGCGGCATGGAGGGGGACACCATGCACTCCGACACGCTGATGGTGCTGCACATCGCCGCGAACCGTAAGTGGGCCACGGTCGTGTCCCTCCCCCGCGACTCCTGGGTGCGGATCCCGGCCTGCGACAAGGGTGACGGGTCGAAGTCCGCCGCCCACCACTTCAAGATCAACGAGGCGTTCACGATCGGCGGGACGGGCGGCGACGTGGCCGGGGCCGCCGCCTGCACCATCAAGACGGTCGAGGCCAACACCCACCTGCGCATCGACAACTTCATGTCCGTCGACTTCCAGGGCTTCAAGGGCATGGTCAACGCCCTCGACGGGATCGAGGTCTGTCCCGAGGAGGCCATTCACGACGAGAAGGCCCACCTGGACCTCGAAGCGGGCTGCCAGACGATCAGGGACGAGAAGGCGCTCGGTTACGTACGCGCGCGGTACAGCGTGGGGGACGGTTCCGACACCGGACGCATCGGCCGCCAGCAGGAGTTCATGCAGGCGCTGGCCGAGAAGGCCAAATCGAAGATCACCAGTCCGGGTGCGCTCTACGATCTGCTGCAGTCGGTCACCAAGTCCCTCACCACGGACGAGGAGTTGGACGGAATCAAGCCGCTCAGCTCCCTCGCGTCGCAGATCAAGGGCATCCCCAAGGAACACCTGACGTTCCTCACCGTGCCGAACTACCCGCGCGAGGCCGACGTCGCCACCGACAAGGCCAACGTGGCGTGGCAGTACCCGCAGGCCGCGGACGTCTTCACCGCCCTGGCCAAGGACAGGGAGGTCGGCAAGAAGCGCGTGGAGGCGGACGCGAAGAACCTGATCTACGCCTCGTCGGTCCGCGTACGGGTCCTCAACGGTTCGGGTACCGAGGGGAAGGCCGCCGCGGTCGCCGCCCGACTCCGCGAGGCGGGGTTCACCGTCACCGCGACGGGCAACGCGCCCCACGCCACCCGCACCACGGTCACCCATCCGGCCGACCTGGCCGAGCGAGCGGCGGTCCTCTCCTCCCAGGTGCCCGGCGCACGGTCGAAGGCGGACGCCTCGGCCCCGGCCGGCGAAGTCACCCTCGTGGTCGGGACCGATCTGAAGGTCGACGACATGCGATGACGGGCCGAGGCCTGCCCGCCGAGCCCCCTGGAACACGCAAGAGGCAGGCTCGGTCTCAGGCGGTGCGTACCGCCATGAGGAGCCCGCTCGCCCAGGCCTGGCGCACGCACAGGAAGTCCTCGCGTGCGCCCAGTTCTCCCAACAGCCGCTTGACGGAGGCCTCGTGGCCGTCCGGCCAGCCGGGCTGCGGGAAGAGGTCGTCGATCAGATAGGTACCGCCGGGTGCCACGAGTCGCAGGGCCAGGTCCAGGTGGGTGAACTTGCCGGGCCAGGTGTCCGCGAAGACGAGGTCGAAGGGGGCGCCGTCGAAGTCCTCCAGCCACGTGCCGCCGTCCCCGGACACGAAGGTCACCCGGGGATCGGCCCCCAGTTGCTCCTGGGCGACGGTCTGGACGGCGGGGTCGAGTTCGACGGTGGTCAGGTGGGCGGCACGGTCCATGCCGCTGAGGAGCCAGGCGGTCCCCTCCCCCACTCCGGTGCCGAGTTCGAGGATCCGGCCGCCGGGGCGAGCGGCGGCGAGTACGGCGAGAAGGTTTCCCGTCCGGTCCTCGCTGGACATGATGAAGCCCGCCTCGCGTGCCGCGGCGCGCAGGGCGGGCAGAGTGTCAGGAAAGTGGCTCGGCATGTCGTCCATCCGGTGATGATGCGAGCAACTGCCCCTGCGAGCAAGGCGTTTTCCCCCGGCGCCCGGCCGCAGCAGCGCGCCCCTCGCACACCCTCGTAACCGACCCGCGCCCGCGCCCTGATCCCCGTCAGAGCGGGGAAGACCGCTGGCTCGCGGCTTCCCGCTCCAATTGGTCGGCGCGCACTCCGTTCCCCAGCTCGGCCCGTGCGACGGCGTCGACCTGCCTTCGGTCACAACGGTCGTGCAGGCCAGTCCAGCAGCCGTGCGCCGATCACCGCGGTCTGGAGCGTGTAGCGGTGCACCGGGTCGGAGGGGTCGGCTCCGGTCAGTTTGTGGATGCGGTCCAGGCGGTACGTCATCGCTCGCACGCTCAGGGACAGGCGACGTGCCGCCTCGGCGGAGACGCAGCCGCAGTCGAAGTAGGCGGTGAGGGTGTCGAGGAGGGGCTGGGCGCCGCCGCGGGCGCTCTGCAGGGGGCCGAGGGTGCTGCTCACCAGGTCCGCCATGGCCTGCCGGTCGCGGGTCAGGACGGGGTAGACGAGGAAGTCGGCCGCGCGCAGGACCGGTTCGTCGAGGTCGAGCCGGTGGGCGAGTTCGAGGGTGGACAGGGCCTCTTCGTAGGACTGGACGACGCCGCCGGGGCCCGGCTGCGGGCGGCCGATGGCGACGTGGCCGCCGCCCGTGCCCGCGTACGCCTGCTTCGCGAAGAAGACGAGGACCTCGTCCTGGTCGCCCGGTGCCACACAGACCAGGCGCCCGTCCTTGGTGGTGAGCAGGATGCTGCGGTTGCCGAACCGGCTGATCATGGCCCGTTCCACGCCGCGCGGAACCGTGTCCCCCTCTTCGTACGCGGTGTCGCCCTGGGCGATCGCGACGGCGTGCTCGTGGGACAGGCGCAGGCCGAAGCGTTCGGCGCGTTCGGCGAGCCGGCCCAGGTCGCTGCGGCCGTACAGGAGGTCGTCGATGAACTCCCTTCGGGCCGCCTCCTCCTGACGGACCGCGTGCAACTGGGACCGTTCGAAGCCTTCGGCGAACGCGTCGACAGTCTGCTCCACGACCGCGAGGACGTCGGCCGGGTTCCCTGCCCCGGCCGGCACGTTCAGACGGGCCTCCCGAAGGTGGGCGGCGATGAGGGCCCGCAGGCCGAAGCCGCCCTCGGCGGCGCGCTCCCCCAGCGCCCGCCGGGTCTCGATCTCGTCGCGGGTCAGACGGCGTCCGGTCGCGCACGCGTCGGCGAGGAGGGCGGCGTACCCGGCCAGGTACTCCTCGAACACCTCGTGGTCCCGCCCCGCCATGCCCGCCCCCGTGATCCCGCCCGCGCCCGTGCTGCCCCGCAGCCCTCTTTGTAGCGCAGGCGCGGGAAGGGTGACCCACCGGGGTTGCGTGGTGCTGTCGGGTACCTGCGGTTGTCGCTGGGCGAACGGGCCGTCGTGGGGTTTGTCGTTGCGCTGCATAGGTGTGGGCGTCCTGGACTGGGAGCTCTGGAGCGAAGATGCGAAGGGCTGAGGTGGGCGTAGGGCCGTGGAAGGTAGGGCCGCGGAAGGTAGGGCCGTGGAGGGGTGTCAAGCAGGTCTCGGCACCGCCCATCGTGGCGCCGCGGCCGGGTCCGTGCACTTCCCGGTCCCGGCAGTCGTTGCGCTCCTTCGGTGCCGTATTCCGTCCTACCGGCGGTGTCACCGACCGGGCGGTGCCGCGTGCCGCGCCCGGTTCGGGTCGCCGGCTCGTGTGATGGCGTTCTCGATGGCGGCCGCACGGTCGGCGAGGAGGCCGAGGGCGGCGACGGCGCGGGCCGCCGGGTCGTCGTCGGCCGCGCCGAGTGCTTGGTGACGTATGTACGCGGCCTTCAGCTCGGCCCAGCGGTCGGTCTGCTCGGGCGTGAGGGTGGCGCGCAGTTCGGCCAGCTTGAGCAGGTTCGCCTCGGTGCCGGTGGTGAGGGTCTGGGCCTCGGCGCGGTAGTGGTCGTCGATGACGGCGTCGCGTTCCGCGTCGTCCATGGCCGGGTCGAGCCGTTGGGTGATCTTGTTCATGTTGCGGTAGGAGCCCTGGAGCCGGAAGGGCGGCTCGGTGCGGGTCGCGTCGGTCTGGGCGGCGGAGGCGATGTAGGCGGCGTTGACGGCCAGGACCGTGTCGCGGGCTGCGACGAGGTGCCGCAGGAGTGTCGTCACACGCGTCAACTCGCCTGCACTGTAAGGATGTTGGAGTGCGTCCGTGCGGGCGGCCGGATGGTCGGTGGCGAGTGCGACCAGGGTCTCGAGGTCGTGCCGGGTGCGGCCGGCGAGCGGGGCGAGGTCGGGGTGGGAGGTGAGGGCGTTCTCGACGAAACTGAGTGCGAACGCGTCCTGCTTGCCGGTGAGGACGTCACCGAGGTTCCACACGTCGGCCCGGTTGGCCAGCATGTCGGGCACGCGGAAGCGGGCGCCCGACTCCGTGTAGGGGTTGCCCGCCATGCACACCGCGAAGCGCTTGCCGCGCAGGTCGAAGGTGCGCGGGCGGCCGTCGACGACACCGTCGATGCGGCGGGTGGCGTCGCACAGCGGGATGAACCGCTGGAGGAACTCGGGCGAGGTGTGCTGGATGTCGTCCAGATAGAGGAGGGTGTTGTTGCCCGCGGCGAGCGCGAAGTTGACCTTCTCCACCTCACGGCGGGACGTCGCGTCGGGGGCTTGCGCCGGGTCGAGGGACGTCACCTGGTGGCCGAGCGCCGGACCGTCGACCTTGACCAGGAGCAGGCCGAGGCGTTGCGCGACGTACTCCATGAGGGTCGTCTTGCCGTAGCCGGGCGGGGAGACGAGCAGCAGCAGGCCGCCGGTGTCGGGGCGGCGGGTCTCGCCGGCGGTGCCGATCTGGCGGGCCAGGCTGTCGCCGACGAGGGGCAGGTACACCTCGTCCACGAGTCGGCCGCGGACGAAGGAGGACAGGGCGCGGGGCCGGCGTTCGTCGAGGCGCAGCCGGTCGCGTTCGGTGGCCATGAAGGCGGTGCGGCGGCGTTGGTAGGCGCGGTAGCCCGGTGCCCGTACGGTGCGGAACTCGTGGGTGCGGGCGAGGAGTTCGTCGATGCGGACGGTGAGCGTGCCGTCGCGGGCGATGCGTGGATGGGAGCCGAGGAGCCCTTCGACGGTGGTGGAGACGTCGGCGGTGTGCGGGTACCGGGGCAGGTGGGGGCAGAGCTCGGCGGCGACGGCTTCGGCCAGGTCGCCGTCGTCGAGGTCCTGGCCGCTGGAGGTGGCGTAGGCGGTGAGCCAGGCGTGGGTGAGCTGGCGGCGGGCGGCCAGGTCGTGGTGGAGGGCGGCGAGTCCGTCCGCGTACGCCGAACTGCCGGTGCTGTGGCGGAACTTGTCGAGGAAGGTCAGGGTGGTTTCGGGCAGGACGAAGCCGTCGGGGCCGGTGGTCAGCTCTTCGAAGAGGTAGGCGGCGGCCGGGCCGCCGATCGACATGCCGTCGTCGACGGTGTCCGCCATGGCGGCGGCGAGTTCCGCCTCCAGGTCGGCGATGGCCGGGGCGAGGCCGTAGGTGTCGCGGGCGCGGGCCAGTGACACGGCGCGCGCCGACCAGGCGTGCCGCGCGGCGTCGGTGGTGCCGTGCGCCCAGAAGACCTGGGCGGCGGCGCGGGCGGCCGGCCGGTGGCGCAGGACCCCGGCTTCCGCGTGCAGCCGGAGGAGGGCGGTGAGGATGAGGGTGGCGTCGTGGTCGTGGACGCCGCGTTCGTGGCCTTCGTCGTACGCGTCCTGCGCGGCGCGGCGGACGAGGTCCGCCAGGTCGTCGGCGGCGGCGAGCGCGGTCGTGCCGTGGTCGGCGAGGAGGCGGGCGGCGAGGTGCTCGCCGCGGTAGACCTCCGGCGTCTCCGAGGGCAGGTGCTGGTTCCAGTAGGGCCGGGTGTCGGCGAACGCGGGGTCGGTCACCGGGGCGCGGTAGTCGGTGCCGGTGAGCGCGCAGACGAGTCCGTCGCCGTCCGGGACCAGGGTCAGGTCGAGGGGCTGGGCGTTGACGGCGAAGCGGTGGCTGCCGAGCCGGATCGTGGTGCCGTCCGCGTCGTACAGGTCCGCGCGGTCGCGCAGTGCGCGGGTGGCTTCCTGGCGGGCGGCGACCAGGCGGGCGGCCAGGTCCTCGGCCCGTACCTGTTCGCCGAGTCCGCGCAGTTCGTCGGCGACGGAGCGGACCTTGGCGACCATCGGGTCGGACGTGAAGAAGACGGCGACGGCGTCCGCGTCGGGCAGGGTGCGGGCGCGCCGCGCGACGGTGTCCAGGACGCGTCCCGCGGAGGCGGCGAGCTGTTCGGTGCGGCGGGCGCGGGCGTCGGCGAGGGTCTGCTTGCGGCCTGCCAGCGCCTCGGTGATCTCGGCCTGGCGGACGTCGAGCTGCGCCAGGAAGTCGTCGTGCTCGGCGAACCGTGACTGCAGGTTCTCCAGGTGGACGAGCAGCCGCGCGAGCTGTTCGTCGCAGGCGTCGGGGGTGTCGGCGGCGGCGAGTGCCCCGGCGACCTGCTGTCCGAGCAGTGCCGTTTCCGCGGCGAAGGAGGCGCGTCCTTCCTGGTCCCGTAGTTCGCGGCGGCGGGTGTCGAGGAGGGCGCGGACCCGGTTGACGGCGCCGAGGGGTTCGGCGATGCGCTCCAGGACGGCCGTGCGCACGGTGGTGTCGGCGATGTCGAGTGCGCCGACGACGTCGGTCACCGTGCGCAGTCCGTCGGCGAGTTCGTCGAGCCGGGCGGCGACGTCGTCGGCCTGCGCGGTGGACGTCACCTCCGAGCAGGCGGAGGCCAGTTGTTCGGCGGCGGCGAGCTGTTCACTGAAGGCGGCGTCATGGGCCAGGAAGGTGACGGCGCGCTGCCCGAAGCGGTCGAGGTCGGCGGCTGCTTGCGCGGCGAGCGCGTCGATCCGCTCGACGTCGACATACCGCACGTCCTTGAGCGTCAGCAAGTGCCCCTGCGCGTGGCGGAGTTCGGTGAGTCCTTCCACCCACTCCCCCGCACCGCGCGGCCGTTCTCCGCGTAGCCGTCGCACCACCGCGGTGATGCGCGCGGCGGCCTCGTCCAGCTGCCGGGCGGCCTGCTCGGTGAGTTCGCGTACGGTGGCGAACTCGGTCACGATCTGCTCGGCGGTGGCCCGCATCCGCTCCAGGGGGACGCCCGGCTCGCCGAGTTCGGGGTCGAGCAGCCACGGGTGCGAGTCGCGCGCCCGGACGCATCCGGCGAGGAGTTCCGCGTAGCCCTCGCTGGTGGGTGTGGCGGCGGTGGCGGCCCGGGCGAGGGTCAGACAGGTGGAGATGGCGCGGACGAGGTCGGCGTTGCCGACGCGGGCGAGGGCTCCCTCCGCGACCGGCTGCGCGGCGGCGTACGTGTCGCTCACGAAGGGCGACACGTACCGCTGGACGGGGTGGACGCGGCCGGGTCCTTCGCTCTGCTCCGACCTGAGCAGGAACAGGGTGCCGTCGTCGAAGAGCGCGTGCCCGTGGCAGGTGAGGGGGGCGACGACCTCCTTGCGGATCACGTTGTACGGCAGCAGGAGGGTCCGTCCTGCGGCGCGGGCGTGGAAGACGTACAGCACGTCCTCGCCGTTGGGCGAGTGCGCGGTGCGCTCGTACGCGAGACCGGTGGTGTCGACGGCGTCGAACGTCTTGTGCTCGCCCGAGCTCAGGCAGTACCCGCCGGGGAAGACGACGCCCTGCTCGTCGGGGAGGACGCGGCAGCCCTGTCCGATGCCGTCGAGCCTGACGACGTCGTGGGTGAGGGTGAAGTAGACGAGGTAGCGATCGGCGCTCTCCTTGTAGGGGCGCACCCGCAGCAGGATCAGCGCGCCCACGCGCGCGTAGGCGACGTCGGCGTCCGCGAGGGACTGGAGGGGTTCGTCGACGGGTTCGCTGTGGATGCCCTCGGCGGTCTCGGTGTCGTCCTCGGTCTTCACCGTGAGGCTGCCGCCGACCGTGGAGACGTAGATCTCGCCGTCGATGCCGATGTGCGGGTGGCGGCCGAGGACGTGGTCGGCGCGGGTGGCCGGGGTCCAGTCGACGGCCCGGTCGGGTTCGGCGAGGTGGTCGCGTTCGCCGCGGGCGTCCAGGAACCGGGCGCTGCCGTCGACGGCGAGGGCCCAGCGCAGCACGCGGATGTCGCCGGTCTTGTCGCCGGTCTGGAACACGGCGAGCAACTTGCCGTCCTTCAGGCGGAGTTGCCGCAGGCGGGCGTCGGCGTAGTAGCGGTGCAGCGCGGCGAACTCGCGGACGAAGCCGGGGTCGTCGAGGAGTCCGGGGACGGCGTCGTCGGGCGCCGGGGCGAGGTCGCGGTCGTAGAGGGCGAACACCTCGTCGACGCGGCTGCGCGGCGCTCCGTCCGCGGCCGCGGTGGTGTATCCGACCAGGAGGTGTCCACCGACGGCGGCCAAATCGCCGGGCACGCAGGGCAGCTCGGTGCGCAGCCGTTCGGATCCGGCGAGGTCCAGTCGCGCCGAGGCGAACTCCTCGACGCGGCGGGCGTTCAACTCGTCGACTCTGCGGGCGAGTTCGGCGGCCTGCTGGGCGAGCCGGTCGCGCAGGACGTCGTACGTGCCCGCGTCCAGACCCGTTTCCATGTGCGGGATCCCTCTCCTCCTGGTGGGTGCGAGTTCGTGGCCGAGGCTCCCG
Organism: Streptomyces sp. KL116D; assembly: GCF_030766975.1. Lineage (NCBI taxonomy): Bacteria > Bacillati > Actinomycetota > Actinomycetes > Kitasatosporales > Streptomycetaceae > Streptomyces > Streptomyces sp. KL116D. The sequence continues at coordinate 24,855 of NZ_JASERH010000046.1, forward strand.
ACCCCCGTGCGGGGGCCCCGGCCGGTCCGGTGTGGTCAGCTGTGCGCGGCGCCGTTCAGCCCGGCCAGCGGCAGGTCGGCCAGCCCCAACTGACCCGCTTTGTCGAGGAGTTCACGGAGCTGCCCCGACTGCGCCCCGGCGCCGCCGTTCATGAGCTTCATCAGCAGCGCGGACACGGTGAGGTGCTGTACGTCGGAGGAGGAGACGGAGCCGAGGATCTTCGCCAGGTCCTCGGTGAAGTCCGCCGTGCCGTCCAGCCAGGGTCCCGCGAGAGCCTGGGCGGTCTGCGAGTTCTGCACGAAGCCGTCGACGCCCTTGCCGAGCGCGATGGAGGACACCAGGCGGTCGAAGAAGACGGACTCGCCGCCGACGATGCTGATGTCGGCGTTCTCCAGGCCGGTCGCGAGGACCGTGGCCTGCGCCTCGGCGACCTGCCGCTGCACGTCGATGCCGGCGAGCCGGATCTCCTTCTCGGCCTGCAGCCGCAGCCGGTACTCCTCGTGCCCGCGCGACGCCTCGTCCAGGGCCGCCATCGCGACGGCCTTCTGGTTGATTCCCTCGGCCTCCGCCTTGAGCTTCTCGCCGATCGCGGTCGCCTCCGCCAGAGCCTTGGCCCGGGCGCCCTCCGCCTCCGCGCGCAACCGCGCCTCGGTGGCCTCCGCCTCCGCGCGACCGGCCTTCTCGATGACCTCGGCCTCCTTGTCGCGCACCTGCACGTCGGCCAGGCCCGGCGCGGCCGACTCGGCCTGGATGCCGGCGGCGAGCTTCAGCTTCGCCTGCGCCTGCATGTCGGCCGCCTTCAACTCGGCTTCCGCCAGCGTGAGTTGTTCGGCCGCCAGATGGGTCGCGGCCTGCTCGGCGGCCTCCGCGGCCTTGATGTCCTTGACGAGCTTCTCCTGCGCCTGCGCCTCCGCCGCGATGATGACGGCCTGCCGGCCGCGCTCGGCCTCCTCGACCGCGCGCAGTTTCTTGATGGACTCCTCCTGCTCGGCGACCGTCCGGTCCACGGCGACACGTTCGCGCACGACCTCGGCGATCTCCCGCTTCTCCGCCTCGACCTCCTTGTCGGCGGCGATCTTCGTGAGCTGGGTCTCCCGCTCCCGCGCGATCACTTCGAGCAGCCGGTCCTTTTCGATCCGCTCGTTCTCGACCGCGATGACGCGCTCGCGGTTCTTCTGCGCGACGGCGACCTCGCGGGCCTGGTTCTCACGCTGCACGCCCAGCTTCTCCTCGGTGGCCAGGAACGCGCCCTGCGCCCGCAGCCGCTCCTCCTCCACCACCCGCGCCGTCTCGGCCTCCTCACGGGCCCGCACGGTGTCGATCTCGCGCTTCTGCTTGATCTCGGCGTCGGCCTGCCGACGCTCCAGCTCCAGGATCGTCTCGCGCGCATCGACGTTCTGCCGGGTGATCTCCTTCTCCTCGGTGCGCTGGAACTCGTTGGTGCGCACGTGCTCGATGGCCGTCAGCTCGGTGATCTTGCGTATGCCCTGGGCGTCCAGGACGTTGTGCGGGTCGAGCTGGGACAGCGGCGTCTGCTCCAGGTAGTCGATCGCCGCGTCCTCCAGGTGGTAGCCGTTCAGGTCGACGCCGATGACCTCGATGATCCGGTACCGCAGCTCCTCGCGCTTGGTGTACAGGTCGGTGAAGTCCAGTTGCTTGCCGACCGTCTTGAGCGCCTCGGAGAACTTCGCGTGGAACAGTTCCTGCAACGTCTTCTGGTCACTGGCCCGCTGGGTGCCGACGGCCTGCGCCACCTTGATGACGTCCGCGACGGTGTTGTTGACCTTGACGAAGAACGAGATGCGGATGTCCGCGCGGATGTTGTCCTTGCAGATCAGCCCGTCCCGCCCCGTCCGGGTGATCTCGATGGCCTTCACCGAGATGTCCATCACCTCGGCCTTGTGCAGCACCGGCAGCACGATCTGCCCGGTGAAGGTCACGTCGACCTTGCGCATCCTCGACACGATCAGCGCCTTGCCCTGCTCCACCTTCCGGAACAACCGGGTGAAGACGAGCACCAGCACGACGACGAGCAGGAGGACGGCGACGACGGACACGCCGAGGCCCACAGTGGTGGCATCCATGGTGAAATCCTTCGGATCCAGGGGCTGTTACCACCCCGGTGAAGAGGAAGGTTGAGCGGCGGCAGGGGAGGCCGGGAGCCGGCTCGCCCCGCTCGGGGAGGGCACTAGCCGGGGCGGCGCTCCGCCAGGCCGGGTTCGTCCGGCGCGTCAGGTTCGCCGGGCCACGGGTGACGGGACACCCCGCGCAGCGCACGCTCGGCGCCCCAGCCGATGGCCAACGAGGCGGCGAGCAGGACCAGTTCGAGGGTGGCCCGCAGCAGTCCGCCGAGTCCGGCCTCGGCACGTTCGATCAGTAGTTGCCCGACCGTGCTCGCCAGCCATCCGACGACGACCACCCGGGACACCGCGTTGGCGACGGGCACCCCGTCGAGGCCCACGGCCCGCAGGTCGACGTCCCTGTCGAACGCCTCTGCGTCCGCCACGCGGCACACGACGAGCCCCCAGAAGGCGACGACGGCTCCGAATGCGGCACTGAACAGGGCCGCGGGGAACGCGGTCGCGGCAGCGAGGAGTTCTCCCATTCCCGCCCCCTTTGTCTGCGCACCCCGGCTCCACCCTGATGCCGAGCCATGCTTCCGGAGCCCGGCACCAGGGCTTGGCCCCCGTTTCTGCCACGTCGATCCTGACGCACTCTTAGCGCCTTGCGCATTGCCGGGCACCGGCAATCTTTATGCCGTGTTGATGCCGGTCGCGCCACGCGGGTAGACGGGCGCCCCGCGCGAGCGGCACGTCCCCCGGCTCGCGTGGGGGCAGGCCACCATCAGCCTCGAACAGGCCGCGGTGCTCACGACCGCCATGGGCGTCAACGTCGCCTGAGACCAAGGCCGTTCAGGGATTGCAGGCGTGTTCGGTGAACCGGCCACAGGAACGGAATCCCAATCGGCGGTAGACGGGCTCGCCCTCTGCTGACGCCTGCAGGACCGCGATGCGGTGGCCCCCGTCGCGGGCCGCACGGAGTGCCGCGAGCGTGATGGCACCGCCGTAGCCACGCCGGCGATGGGCGGCCAGGGTCGAGATGTTGTAGACACCGGCGACGCCCGCGTGGAGGAACACTTCAGCGGAACAGACAGGCCGGCCGTCCACGTAGCCGACCAGGTACCGGGCCGGGCAGTGCGCGGCCAGCGCCGAAGGGGCGGCCCGGCCGAAGAAGCTGCGGACGGTTCCGGCCGGCGGGTCCCAGTTCGCGGCGAGCACCATGGCGTAGTCGGCGAGCTGTTCGGGCGTGGTCACCCGCTGGATGTCGAGTCCTTGGACGTCGGGCGACGGCAGGGTGGCGTCCAGCTCGGCCCACATCGCCGTCTCGCGTTCGGAGGCCGGGAGACCGGCCGATGTCAGGCGCGTGCTGAGGTCCGCCGGTGTCGAGGCGGGCCCCACCCACCAGGAGAAGTGACGGTTGGTGCGTGCCAGCGTCCGAACGGTCTCGGTGATGCGCGCCGTCGCGTCGGCATCCGTGAAACGAGCCGCGGCCACGATGTTGAACGTGTCGTCGTCCAGGCCGCTGTCGGCGACCACGAGATCATCGGCCTCGGTGACCGTCGCACCCGCCATGTTCCGGTGGAGGTGACCGGCATGCTCCGCCAGGTTCCGTTCCATCCTGTCCGTCAGGTCGGCCTCGTCAGGGAAATGCTCATCCATGGTGATCGAGCTCATCATGGCGCGGCGACGGCCGCATGTGATTTTGGGCCACCCGCCCCGCCGTCAGAAGGCCAGTCCCTCGGGCCCGGCGGCCGTGCGCGTGGTGAGGTCCTCGTCCGTGATGGGGCGGATGACCCGGCACGGGGTGCCCAGGGCGACCGTCATGGGCGGGATGCTGCGGCTGACCACGCTGCCGGCGCCGATGACCGACCCGTAGCCGATGCGCACTCCGGGCAGGACGACCACGTTGCTGCCGATCCACACCTTGTCCTCGATCACGATCGGCTCCGAGAACCGGCCGAAGTCGACACGGCGGTCGGGATGCACCGGATGCCCCGTCGTCGTCAGCGTCACGCTGGGCGCGATCATGACGCCGTCGCCTATCCGGATGTCCACGTCGTCGACGAACGTGAGGTTCACGTTCCCGAAGAAGTCGTCGCCGATGTGCACGTTGCTGCCGAACCCGGCGTGGAACGGCGGCAGCAGCACCGTCCGTTCACCGACCGAGCCGAGGATCGCGACCAGCAGCCGTCGGCGTTCCGCCTCTTCGCCGGGCGGCGTGTGGTTGTACGCGAAGATCTCGTCGGTGCGGCGCCGGGGATTCTGGAAGGCGGCCTCCGACTCGGTGTAGACCAGCCCCTTGGCGATCCGGGCCAGGACTTCTTCCTCGTGAGCATCCGTCACAGCTGAGCACTCCCCCACTCCGCCCCTCGGGCACCGACTCGGCGCGCGCTCCCGCCGACCGCGCGCGTCCAGAGCCTACGTGCATCGCGAACCCCCACCCCGGTCGGTCGTGGGACGTAGGACCGCAGCCCCATGTGCGGTGCGATCTTGCTGGCTAGCGTCAACACCCATGCAGAAGCCGACACCCATGCAGAAGCCGACACCCATGCAGAAGCCGACACCCATGCAGAAGCCGAAGACAGTTCAGCGCTCCGTCGCCGAACGCAAGCGCGAGACGCTGGACCGTCTCACCACGGATCGGGACGTCTGGGTGGCGACAGGGCATCCCGAGCACGGCCCCCACCAGGTCCCCTTGTGGTTCTCGTGGCACGGGCGAGCGGTGTGGGTGTGTACGGCGGCCACGTCCGCGACCGTGCGCAACGTTCGTGCGGAACCGCGGGTTCGCCTGTCGTTGCCTGACACCTTCGACGTGGTGCTGCTCCAGGGGAGGGCCGAGTGCTTCCCTGACACGGACGTGCCGGCGGAGGCGGCGGACGCGTTCGCCGCGAAGTTCGGCTGGGACCCGCGGACGGAGGACGATTCGTTCGTGTACGTGCGCGTGGCGCCGACCGTGGTCCGTGCCTGGCGGGGAGTGGCCGAGCTGCGCGGCAGGGTCATCATGCGGGACGGTGCCTGGGTGGAGTAGCCGCCGCCGTCCTGAACGGCGGCTCCCCCGACACCGCGCGGGTCCGGGCGGCGTGCGTGCTGCCCGGACCCGCGCCTGCCGACCCCTCAGCGGGCCATCAGGGCGAAGACTCCCCAGCCGAGGTACTCCCGCTGGTACCGCGTGTAGCGGGCGGGCTCGGTGGACAGCTCGGTCCGTACTTCGGCGGCCAGTTCGTCATCGGGATGGGCGTCGAGCCAGCGACGCAGGTTGAGCCACTGCGCCGCCTGGTACCGGTCCCAGCTGTCCTGGGAGGCCAGCACCATCTCCACGACGTCGTACCCGAGTTCACCGAACTGCTCGATCAGCTCCGGCAGCACGAGGAAGTCCTCCTTGCTGCCGGCGTGACAGGCCACCGCGGTCTCCTGGTCGGGCACGTCCCGACGCCAGTACGGCTCGCCGATGAGCATCAGGCCGCCGGGCCGGAGGCTCCTGGCCAGGAGTGCGGCGGTGCCCGCCACGCCGCCGCCGATCCAGGTGGCGCCGACGCACGCGGCGAGATCGACCGGCTCGTCCGCGACGTGGCCGGAGGCGTCGCCGTGGACGAAGGTGACGCGGTCGGCGACACCGAGTTCGGCGGCGCGGGCGCGCGCCTGCTCGGTGAACACCGTGCTGATGTCCACTCCGGTCCCGGTGACGCCGTGGTCACGGGCCCAGGTGCACAGCATCTCGCCCGACCCGCTGGCGAGGTCGAGCACGCGCGTCCCGGGGGCCAGGTGCAGAGCCTGGCCCAGGGCGGCGAGCTTCCCCGGGGTGAAGGGGTTGTGGATGCGGTGGCTACTTTCGCGAATGGTGAAGATGCGTGGAAGATCCACGAGGGGTGTTCCTCTGCTTCGATGCGGTCATGGTGTCGGTGGAGGACAGTCGACCGGAGTCGACCGCCGCTGCTCGGACCGTCATCGATGCACCTCGTTCTGAACGTACGGATCTTGAACCCGGCAAACATAGGCCTTTCGGGCCGCCGGAACCACCCGTTTTCCGGACCGGGACCATCCGCGACCGGAGCGGGTCAGTCGCGGGTGCGCTGGTAGTGGCGGCGCGCCTTCATCCGGTTGCCGCAGACCGCCATGGAGCACCAGCGGGCGGCGTTGCCCTTGCTGCGGTCGATGAGGAAGAGCCGGCAGTCGGGGTTGGCGCAGGACCTCAGCCGTCCGGGCATGGTCTCCTGCAGCTCCGCCCAGGTCAGGACCGCCTCCACAGCGATCCGGCGCTGTGCCGGTGCCTCCAGTTCCCAGGACACGCCTTGGTCCGAGAGGTCGGGCCGTAGCGCGACCTCGGTGAGCAGGTCGGCCAGCGACTGCGCGTGCTCCTCCTGACGGACCACGCGCTGCAGCACGTCGCGGGTGCGCGCGAGATGACGGCGCTCCTCCGCGCTGCCGGAGCCGCCGTGCGCGCGCTGCCACGCCTTCGCCTCGCCCGGATCGGCCAGGCGGTCCACGATCTCGCCGTCGACGACCGGCGTGCTGTTGAGGAGTTCCAGCAGCTGGTCCTGGCGCTCCCGTCCGACCACCTTCACTCGCCCTAACCCCATTCGTGTGCGTGAACGGTTACACGTGCACGGTACCCCAACGACCTTCCTAACTCCTAAAAGCATGTTGACAGGTTAGCCCGACAGGGTTCTACTGTAACCATCAAAGGCAACCAAAGGGGTTAGCATGACTACCGTTCACCACCGGTACGCGACCGTCCGGGGCCAGCGGATCTTCTACCGGGAAGCAGGGCCCCAGGACGCTCCGCACGTGGTGCTCCTGCACGGCTTCCCGACGAGCTCGTTCATGTTCCGCGACCTCATTCCGCGACTGGCCGAGCGCTATCACGTCATCGCCCCCGACCACCTCGGGTTCGGCTTCTCCGACGCGCCGGCCGCCGAGGACTTCTCGTACACCTTCGACGCCCTGGCCGAACTGACCGGCGACCTCCTCGACCAGCTCGGCGTCAGCAGGTACGCGATCTACGTGCAGGACTACGGCGCACCGATCGGCTGGCGCCTGGCCGTGAACCGCCCCGGCACGGTCACCGCGGTCATCACGCAGAACGGCAACGGGTACGACGACGGGTTCGTCGAACCGTTCTGGCAGAGCGTGTGGGACTACCAGCGCGAGCAGACCCCGGACACCGAGGCCGGCGTCCGCGAGGCCCTCACTCTGGAGGGCATCAAGTGGCAGTACGTGACCGGCGTCGCGGACGAGACCGTCGTCAGCCCCGACACCTGGGAGCACGACCACGCGCTCGTCTCCCGCCCCGGCAACGACGAGATACAGCTCGCCCTGTTCCGCGACTACGCCAACAACGCGCCCAAGTACCCGGCACTGCACGCCTACTTCCGCGAGCACCGGCCGCCGCTGCTCGCCGTGTGGGGCAAGAACGATCCCATCTTCGGCCCCGACGGAGCCCGCGCCTTCGCCCGCGACCTGCCCGACGCGGAGGTCCACCTCCTCGACGCAGGTCACTTCCTGCTGGAGAGCGACCTGGACGACGCGGCCCATCTGATCCTCGACTTCCTCGACCGCACGGTCGCGAAGCAGGACTGACGACGGCGCGCCACCTCGGAACCGCCCGCCACTGGAGCGGCATGACGCGGTCTCCGCCATCGCGGCGGAGACCGCGTCGGTCAACTCGGCTGCTCGGTAAGGGCTTTGACAGCAGGTCGGAGCAGGGCGGCGATGCGATCCGCGGGAACGTCACGGAGAGCGGCGAGGCCGAGGAACTGGTGGCCGATGGTGACGCCCAGCAACGTGGTGACGACCAGCGCTGCCCGCAGTTCGGGGTCCTCGTCCGCGGGCAGCGCCGCACCGACTCTCTCGATCTGCCGGCCGAGAGCGGCGCGGACGTGTTCAGCGGCCGTCTCGTCGGTGAGCATGGACCGGATCATGGCCACCGTGCCCTCGGGAAGGCCGCCGAGCTTGAGGCCCAGCGAGGCCAGCAGCTGATCGACGAGGCCGTCGGGGTCGGCGGCCCCCGTCGGCGCCGGGAACGCCTGCACCGCTTGGGTGAACAGCTCGCGCTTCGAGCCGAAGTACTGCATGACCAGCGCCGGATCGACGCCCGCCGCGGACGCCACGGCACGGATGGTGGTGCGCTCGAACCCCTTCTCGGCGAACAGGTCCCTGGCACTGCCGAGGATGCGCGCCTCGGTGGCCAGACGACGGTCGGCACGGGACTGGCGAGGACTGGTCACGCATTCACTCTACAGCCGTTGACCGAACCACCGGTTACTTCTACGCTCGTTGGGTCAACAAGCGTTGAGTGAAAATGGAGACGCCGTGTCATCTCGGAACGACTCAACAGCCAGGACCCCTCGCGAAGCGCTGGCCCTCTACCACCAGGCCATGCTCGACAAGTCCCCGGACGACCTCGCCGACCTCTACGCCGTGGACGCGATCCACGAATTCCCGTTCTCCTCCCCCGGGTTCCCCGAGCGCTACGAGGGACGCGAAGCCGTACGCACGGGATACCGGGCCGCCTGGGGCGCAAGTCCCGTACAGGTGAAGGAAGTCAGGACGGTCGCGGCCTACGAGACCGTCGATCCGGAGGTGATCGTCGCCGAGCACGTCGTGGTGGCGGCCATGCCTCCGCAAGACGCCACCTTCACCATCCCGGGCCTCCTGATCCTCCACGTCCGCGACGGTCTGATCACACGGGTCCGCGACTACATGGACGGACTCGGAGTCGCCAACGCGAGGGGGTGAGGGTCGGGGCGGCCGGGCAGCCGGGCAGCCGGGCAGCCGGGATCAAGAGTCGGTCAGCGGTGCAGGGTTCCCTGCGGACCGTGCCCGCTCCCGCGACGGGTGTCCCGGATCAGAACCTGACCGGGGCCTGCCGGCTTCGAGCAGTACGGACCGTGCAGGTCGAGACTCTCGTGGTCCGCAGGAAGAACGAAGTGCGGTCCGACGTACGCCCGGTCGAAGGCGAAGCGCACGCTCGTTCCGCTGCCGTGCGGTTGCGGTGGACGAAACTCCTGGGGAGCGGCGAGAGGCCGGATCCCGGTGTGGAGTTGGCGCCATCCTCGCCCCGCGCACCACATCTCGACGGTCACTTGTTCGCACATCGCGGCCGCGGCAGCCATCAGCCACCACTCGGGACCCAGCAGTGAGCCGAAGTATCCGAGGACAGGCCCCTTGTCCTCCCATGAGTGAGGCTGGTCCACGCACAGCGTGAAGCTGCTGTCGCTGGTGATCTCGACGAGACCACGCAGCGTGTGCTCGCCCGCAACCCTTGTCGCCGGATGAAGCACGTGGGTGGCCACCGCGCAGAGCACCTCGGTGGCGAACTGCGGTTCATCGGGGGCCACTCGGAAGAACATGCCAGGCCGTTTGCGAACAACGGCGTCGAATTCCAGGACCTCGATGTCGGCCGCGTCGTACGAATGGTCCACCACGGTCACACGCTATCCGCAGTCAGGATGCCTTCGCGCACGAGCGCCTACCGGCCCGGCGTGTACTGGCTGTCGGTGGCGCTGATCAGCGTCGTCGGCACACTCGTCAGCGACAACCTCACCGACGGCATCGGCGTGCCGCTGCCCATGAGCACGGCCGTCTTCGCCCTCGCTCTCGCCTGTGTCTTCACCGTCTGGTGTTCACGTTCGCGCTCGGCACCGCCGCGGGCGACCTGTTCGCGGAGCGGATGGACCTGGGCTACTGGCCATCGGCGCTGCTGTTCGCCCTGGCCATCGCCGTCGTCGCCCTGGCCCGCCGCACGCTCGACCTCGACGCGGTGTGGGGCTTCTGGATCGCCTACGTGCTGACCCGTCCGCTGGGTGCCTCCCTGGGCGACTATCTCTCCCGGGCGCACGGTGACGGCGGCCTGGGCCTCGGCACCGTCGTCACCAGCGTGCTGTTCCTCGCGGTCATCCTGGGCCTGGTGGTGTTCTTGACGCTCACTCACAAGGACGTCACGGAGGAGAGGCGGCAGGAAGCGCACGCTCGGTAGGCGGCACGAGGCCGCAGCCGTGCCGGCCGTGGCGCGCCCGGCCGTCACGACGGCTGCACCTCGTCGAACAGGGCGATGGCCTCGGCGGGGTCCGGGCTCACGAGGCGTTCCAGGCCGGCCGTCGTGAGCCTCGACCACTTGTCGGCCCGGGCCCACATCCGTTCCTCGAAGGCACGGACCGCCACGTCCAGGTCCGCGGGACCGGTGGTGGCGATGGACTCCGCGAGTTCGGCGCCTTCCAGCATCGCGAGGTTCGCACCCGCCCCCAACGGCGGCATCAGATGGGCCGCGTCGCCCAGGAGCGTCACTCCGGGGACATGGGTCCAGGTGTGGGAGACGGGCAGGACGTGGAGGGGGCGGTGGACGAAGGCGGTGCCGCGGCGGATGAGGTCGAGGACGGGATCGGCCCAGCCGTCGAACAGGGCCAGCAGGCTCGCGCGTACGTCCTCGGGGTCGGCCGGGTCCAGGTCCGTGTGCCGGTCGAGGGGCGCACGGAACTGGGCGTACACCTTGACGTGGCCGCCGCTGTTGCGCTGGGCGACCAGGCCCCGGTTCACGCCGTAGACGGCGAGGGAGCCGTCCCCGACCAGCCGCGCGAGGTCGGGGTGGCGGGTGTCGACGTCGTCCAGGGACGTCTCGACATAGGTGACGCCGGTGTAGTGCGGCGTCACCGGCGAGACGGCCCGGCGGGTCCGTGACCAGGCGCCGTCCGCGCCGACGACGAGGTCGTACGTCTCCTGCCGGCCGTCCGCGAACCGCACCAGCACGCCGTCCCCGGCCGCTCCCGGCACCACCTGCGTCACGCCCCGCCCCCACTGGACGTCGAGCGGACCGAGCAGCAGGTCGCGGAGCTGCCCGCGGTCGATCTCCGGGTTGGCCCGCTCGTCCGGCCGGGCCGGCCAGTCGCGCAGCACGGTGCCGTCGGTGTCCAGGATCCGCATGGCCTGCCCCTCCGGGCGGGACAGCGCCTCGAACTCCGCCAGCAGCCCCGCCTTGTCGAGCGCCAGCTGGCCCAGCTCCCTGCGCAGGTCCAGCGTGCCGCCCGGAGGGCGGGCGTCGCGGGCGGGATCGCGTTCGAGGACGGTGACGTCGACGGAGTAATCATGGCGAAGGAGGACGCGGGCGAAGGTGAGGCCGGCCGGTCCGCCTCCGACCACTGCAATGCGGTGTCTCATGGCGATACACTGTATTGAGTCGAGGCGGCGTATCGCAACGGTACGGTGTTGACATGACTGTTTGGGATCGGCCGGAACCGCCGACGCGCCCCGCGCCGCTCGACCGCGAGCGGATCGTCGCCGCCGCCGTCGCGCTGGCCGACGAGGGCGGCCTGACGGCCGTGTCGCTGCGGAAGGTCGCCGCCCGGCTGAACGCCGGGCCGATGCGGCTGTACGGATTCATCTCGACCAAGGAGGAGCTGTTCGACCTCATGGTGGACGAGGTGCAGGGCGAGCTGCTCCCCGAGGAGCCGCCCGCCGACTGGCGGGCGGCGCTGAGCTCGCTCGCCCACCGGACCCGGCAGGCCGCCCTCCGCCACGAATGGCTGGCCGACCTGCTCGGCGGACGACCGGCCCTGGGGCCGAACGGTCTGGCCGTCGCCGAGACCACCCTGTCGTCACTCGTCGGCGTCACCGACATCGACTCCGCCATGCGCGCCGTGGAGACCGTCAGCGCCTACTCGACCGGTGCGATCCGCCGGGAGATCGCGAACCTGCGGGCCGAGCGCGCCACGGGCCTGTCCCAGCACGACTGGCAGCGCGCCTCCGGTCCGCACCTGACGCGCATGCTGGCCACGGGCCGTTTCCCGGCGCTGGCCAAGCTCGTGCACGACGGCTCGGACGTGGACGCCGAGACGTCCTTCGCGACCGGTCTCGACTGGGTCCTCGACGCCGTGGCCGCCAAGCTCGCGCCACCGCCACGGACCTGACGTCCCCTCAGCCCAAGCGCACTCGACTCACCCTCCCAAGACCTTGAACCGCCGCGACAGTTCGGCCCCGATGACCGGGGCGACGGCTCGTGCGTACGCCTCCGCCATGTGTCCGTCGTCGCGGTAGACGAGCGTGTCGGCGACCACCACCGGGCAGACCGTGGGCGTGCACAGCCAGCGGGTCGGGTCGACGACCGTGGCGCCGGTCGTCGCGGCGGCGGAGCGGGCCGCGCGCGTCCTGGCCGGGTCCTTCGCCGCCCGGCCGGGACTCGTCGTACACCTCGTCAGGTCCAGCGGGTGCGTCCCGGCGCAGTCCACCGCGTCCGACTCCGGCCAGGGCGTGTCGAGGAGCGCCGCCACCTCGGCCCCGGCCGCGCGGATGGCCCGGTAGGTCCGCTCGAATCCCGCCGTCCACTGCCGTTCCGCTCCCCCGGCCTCCGGGTGTGCGAGGTCTCCGGCGTCGGACGACGAGGCGATCACCAGGTCGGGCCGCAGCGCGGCGATCCGGGCCAGCGCCTTCGAGCGCCAGACGTCGCAGGAGGTGTACGGCCGGCCGTCGGTGACGATCGTGACGTCGGCGACCTTGCAGGATGCCTTGGTCAGGGAGACGAGCCGCCAGTGCCGCTCGCGGGCGAGCCGTTCGAGGGCGGGGAACCACTGGGCGGCGTGCGAGTCGCCGAACAGCACGACCGTGGTGGCCGCGCCCCGATCGCCGTAGACGCACGACGGCACGGCGACCGAGCCGAGGTTCACGTGGCAGCCGTCGCGGTAGACGGCGGATCTGTTCGCCTTGATGTCGGTGAGGCGCGGCGACAAGTTGCCGGGGATGGTGTCGTTCGGTTCGGCCAGCAGCTGGTTCAGGCGCGCCTGCGGGTCCGGCGCCCGGTCGAGCGTCGCGGCCAGCGCGGGGGCCGGGCGGCCGGAGTCGATCGCGGGCGGGAAGAGCGTCGCGACGAGCGCGAGACCGACGGCGCCGGCCGTCAGTCCGGCGCCGAGTCCGAGTGCCCGGCGCGGCCGGTCGTGGAAGGCCGTGCCGAACCGCAGCGGGTTCTCCACGAGCCGGAGCGTCAGCCAGGCCGGCAGCAGGGCGCACGCGGACACCGCGAGCGCGGTCCACGCACCGGCCGTCGGCCGGTCCAGGGCGACGGGCGCGATGACGAGCAGCGGCCAGTGCCACAGGTACCAGCCGTACGAGAGGCCGCCCACGAAGGTCAACGGCCTCTGCTGCAACAGGAGTTCACCGCCGCAGCGAGTCGGGACGCAACCGCCGCCGAGCACCATCGCCGCACCCACGACCGGGACGAGCGCCGCGTACCCGGGGAAGGGGGTCGCGTCGTCGAACACCAGCGCCGCCCCGACCACCGCCGCGAGCCCCGCCCAGGACAGCGCCCCGGCGAGCAGCGGAGGCATCCGCCGCAGCCGGTGCGCGGACAGCGCGAGCAACGCCCCCACTCCCAGTTCCCACGCCCGGGTGTGCGAGCCGAAGTAGGCCCAGGAGGGCGACGGTCCCGTCGTGCGGACGCTCAGGGCGAACGAGACCACGACGAGGGCCGCGGCGATCAGGAACGGCACGCCCCGCGCCGCGAATGCGAACGCGGGCTTCCCCGATCCTCGCCCCCGGAGCCGCCCGGCGAGCAGATAACCGCAGGCCAGCACCAACGGCCACACCACGTAGAACTGTTCCTCGACGGCCAGCGACCAGAAGTGCTGGAACGGCGACGGCGGGGCGGTCGCCTGCAGATAGTCGGTGCCGGTCACGGCGAGGCGGATGTTGACCGCGTACAGGCTGCTGGCGATCGCGTCACCCACGTAGGCGTCGAAGCGCGCCTTGGAGAGGTAGAAGTACGCCCCGGCGAGCGTGAGCACGCCGACGAGGGTCGACGCCGGCAGCAGGCGCAGGGCGCGCCGGCCGTAGAAGCGGGCCACGCGGATGCGGCCCGTGCGCGCCAGTTCTCGGCGGAGCAGCGACGTGATGAGGAATCCAGATATGACGAAGAAGACGTCGACGCCTATGTAGCCGCCCCGGAAGTGCCGTATCCCGGCGTGGGCGAGCACCACGAGGGTGACCGCCACCGCCCGCAGCCCCTGGATGTCCGCCCGTCGGCCCGGCGCCGGTGGACGCTCCGCCGCTCTCGGCCTCGGCAGGTGTCGTCCAGGCCGTCGCAGGGGTGGTGCTTGGGTCACGGCGGTTCATCTTCCTCACGGGTCACAGGTCGCGCGGTGCGCGGGTGCACTCGTGGGACGGGTGCGGAGGCCCGACAGTTGCGGCCCGCCAAAGGAGTTCCACCGGTCCCCGATCCCGCGTGACCTGCGGCTCACCTGCCGTTGGGCCCGGGTTCACGCACGGCCTCGGAATCCCGATCCGCCGTCGGCGCGTGCGACGATGCCGGCATGCTGGAGGAGATCGACGCAGTCGACTGGGCCTCGCTGCCGGGCCGTCCCGACCGGTACGAACCGGCGGTCGTCGTCCGTGGCTTGAAGGCCCTGGCCGAGGCGGTGGACCTGAGGCAGGTGGCCGAGGCCCGCTCGCGGCTCGCCGACCGCGGGATCCTTCACGGTCACAGTGCCGCCGCGTTTCCGGCGGCCGCGGTCGCCGCCCCGCTGCTCCTGGACATCGCGCAGCACGGGCCTCCGGTGGCACGGGGCACCGCGCTGGGGCTGCTGGGCGAGGCCCTGGACTGCTACCCGCATGCCGGGTACACCCGGGTCACGGATCACGACGGCATCGCGGTTCCGCTGTGCTGCGCCATCGCCCACCATCTGCGGGTCCGCCGCGCCTTCCTCGTCGGCCTCGGCAAGGCGGGCAGGTCCTTGCTGGCCGACGCGGACACGCACTGGCGCTTCGAGGTCCGCGAGTGCGTCGCCGACAGCGGCGACGCGGTGGCCTTCGGCATCCTGGCCGGCCGTCTTCCCGACGGCGTGCACGAGGCGGAGACGCATCGCGCGGGCGTCATCGCCGGGTTGAGCGAGGTCACCGTCGAGTACCCGCTCGCGGCAGGCTCGCCCGAATCCGAATCCGAAGCCGAAGTCGAATCCGAAGCCGAGGCGTGTCTGCGGGTCACCGGTCGCCAACCGGCCGAACTGCCGCCGGGCACCGTGCTGCTCCCGGCGGATTGCGGGGATCGCGTGCACTGACGAGCCTCGCCGGGCCGCCGGATCGCCGGGTCGCCAAGTCGCCAGGTCGCCGGAGGCAATGAGACCAGCCTCGGGGCGCCGCGGGCTGACACCGCCTCCACGGCGCCCACCCGCATGTCACTCCCGACATCTCGCGCATATCGTCATATATTGCGTGAATTCCATTGCCACCCGACGTACGGGAGACTCAATGAATTCCGCCCTGACGCGCACTGCCGGTCTCGGCCTCGGTCTGCTGATGTGCACCGCACCGCTGGCCACCGCGGCAGTCGCGACCGCGTCAACCACCGCCCCTCACGCCGCAGTCGGCGGCGTACAGCAGGCCGCGGAGAAGACGGCTCCCCGTCCGACCCTGTCCGCGAAGGCCACGGTGAAGTCCGCGAAGGCCTGGCAGGAGTTCCGCGTCTACGGCTCGTCCACCCGCATGGCGGCCGGCACCCGCGTCACGCTGCAGCAGTTGCAGCGCAAGGGCTGGGTCAGTCTGCCGATCCACATGAACACCACCCGCAGCCACGCCTACAACCTGCGCGTCAAGCTCGGCATCAAGGGCCTCAACAAGATCCGCATGGTCGGTGGCGGTGCCGTCTCCAACACCGTTCAGGTCACCATCCGCTGACCCGGTCGGGACGGGTCACTCGGGCAGGGGCCGGTCGTCCCGGTGAGCGCCGTAGAAGTCGGTCTGGCGGGCCATGACGGTGCGCATGGACGTGCCCCGCGGTACGCCCTGGACGGTGCCGGGGAAGTCCAGGCCCTCCTGCACCGCCCACAACTCGGCGTGCTGGTCAGGGGAGAAGAGCTGTGCCGGGTCACCGGCCGCGATCCAGCCGATGGGCACCACGGTGTCCGGGGGCAGCGTGGAGTTCACGTGGAGGACGCTGTTGATCCGCAACTCCGAGCGGGTCCCCGCCACCGCCCCGGGGAACATCGACACCCCGGTGGCCACGAAGACCTCGTCCTCGACGCGCGCCCCGTTGACGTGGGCGTGCGGCCCGATGAGCACCGCGTCCCCGAGCACGGCCGGATGATTCGCCCTGCCCCGCACCAGGGCGTTCTCCATCACCACCACGTCCCGGCCGGCCCGCACCTCGCCGTCCTCCGCCGTGAGGACGGCACCGTGCAGCACCCGCGCACGCTCGCCCAGCACCACCGCGCCGCACAGCACGGCCGACGGAGCCACATAGGCGGATGCAGGGACCACTGGCCGCTTCCCGCGGTGCTCGATCAACATGCCGATGAGCCTAGACCAGGCACCCCCGGAGGGCTGGAGCGCGACGTCAGCGCTTGATGCCGACGCCCGCCAACAGACTGATCTGGGCGTCCGTGGGCTCCGATCCGTCGGAGGAACCCGCGGGCCGCCAGCGGTGGCAGCAGACGATGCCGGGATCGATCAGATCGAGCCCGTCGAAGAAGCGGCTCACGTCGTCGTGCGAGCGGAACTGCACCGGAGAACCGGACTTGGTGTAGACCTCCGCGACCTTGTTCCACGTGACGGGGTCGAAGTCGGGGGTGCAGTGGTTCATGGCGAGGGCACTGCCCACCGGAAGCGGGTCGAGCAGCCGCTTGATGATGGCGTACGGGTCGTGCGGGTCGGTGATGAAGTGCATGAGGGCGTTCAGGGAGAGGGCGACGGGCTGGTCGAAGTCCAGGACCTCCGCGTCCTCCACCGCGGCCATCAGGGAATCGGGGTCCGTGACGTCGGCCTCGACATAGGCCGTGCGGCCCTGCGTCGTGCTGCGCATGAGGCGCTCGGCGTACTTGAGGACGAGCGGGTCGTTGTCCGCGTACACGACGCGGGCGTCGACGGCGACGGACTGCGCGACCTGGTGCAGGTTCGGTTCGGTCGGGATGCCCGTGCCGATGTCGAGCCACTGGCGGATGCCGTGCTCCTGGGCCAGGACGCGGGTGGCCCGGTGCATGAACGCCCGGTTCTCGCGGGCGGTCACGTAGATGCCGGGGTGGGCCTGGGCGGCGACCAGCGCGGCTTCCTTGTCGATCTCGAAGTGGTCCTTGCCGCCGAGGAAGTAGTCGTACATCCGGGCCGAGTGCGCCTTGCTCGTGTCGAGATCCCGGCCGGCCTGCCTGCTGGTCAATGTTCTCCCTTTCCTGCGTGTGTCGGTCGGCCCGCGGGCCGGGTGAGGGACCGGGTCCTCGTCCCTCGTGCCGCCGGTTCAGCCGGCGGCCAAGTGGTCGGCCAGGCCTTCCTTGACGCCGCGGACGAACGCGGCGATCTCTTCCGGTGCGTAGATCAGCGCCGGTCCGGCCGGGTCGGTCGACTGCCGCACGGCCACGCGGCCGTCGGCGAGTCTCTTCGTCTCGACGCACTGCCCGCCGTTCGGCCCGCTCCAAGGGCGCTCCCAGCCGTGCTCCCCGAGATCACGGGCCGGCATCCCGTTGTAGACGCCCTCGTCGGTGATCGTCACGAGTACTCCTTGCGCATGCGGTTCAAGAGCGCCCTGCTGTCCTCGGACGACGTGAGCAGAGCCATACGGGAATGTGCCTCCAGGTGAGCGACGACGTCCGCGCGCTGGTCCAAGTAGACCGAGGCGGACAGGAGTTCGCTGTAGACGATGTCGGGCAGCTCGGGCTCCTCGAACCGGAAGTACGTGAAGGGAGCGCATGCACCGACGTGCGCGCCCGCCGCGAACGGCACGATGTCCACGCTGATGTGCGGGAGTTCGGACATCTCCAGGAGGCACTCGATCTGCTCGCGCATCACGTCGGGGCTGCCCACCATCCGGTGCAGGACTGCCTCCTCCATGACCACCCAGAGCGTCGGCGCGTCCTCCTTCTCCAGCAGGCTCCGGCGGCGCATGCGCAGCTCCACGCGGCGCGCGACCTCCTCCTCGCTGCCGTTCGGCAGGCCGCCGCGCAGGACGGCGTGCGCGTACTCGGGAGTCTGCAGGAGTCCGGTGACGTACTGGGGTTCATACGTACGCAGGGTCTTGGCGCCGGTCTCCAGGCTGACGTAGGCCGTGAACCAGCTGGGCACGACGTCCCGGTAGGAGTGCCACCAGCCCGGCTCGTTGGCCTGCTCGGCCAGGTCGACGAACTCGTCGATCTCCTGGCGGTCCGCACCGTAGGTCTCCAGGAGCTTCTCGACATAGAGAGGCTTCAGGGCGACCTCGGCCTTCTCCAGCCGGCGGATCGTCAGGGTCTTCACGCGCAGAGCTTTCGCCGCGTCCTCCAGCGAGGCGCCGACGCCCAGTCGCATGTCCTGCAGCCGACGGCCGAGGATCATGCGCAGGACTGTCGGCGCACTGGTGCCGGAACGGGCTTCACTCACGCCCAACCTCCTGAGGGTTCATCAACAACACCATTCTGGCAGTGACTTGATGTCGACGCCATGGTGATACCCGCCCTGCTGAAATTATCAGGGAGTCGGTTGCAGCGTGAGTGCGATCACGCGCATAGTTGCAACATGAGCGGTCACGTCACAGCTCTGACGCAGCATCCGGCCCGGGAGGGACGCACGATGCCGACGCGTTCGTCGGCATGGTCTCCGGCCCGAGCCGACCACGACCCCCGCCCCCACGGCGGCGGCCCACCTCGCCCTGCGGCGCACACCGCCGTCGGCACCGCACCGCCCCGACGCGTCCCCCTTCGCGCGACAGACACACCCCGCTCGTCGGCCCACTCACAGAAGGCACCCATGACCCCCCACGGTGAACTCGCCTCTCCCGTCGTGCTGTACGTATGCGCCGACCGAGCACCGGGCGCACCCGGTCAAGCCACGCAGTGCGCGCAGACGGAAGGGCGCGCGTTCGCCCAGGAGCGCGGGCTGACGATCTCCGAGATCGTCACCGACACGTACGGCGAGCCGGACCCGGCCGAGCGCCGGGGCTGGCGACGGGTGCGACAGCTGGTGCAGACGGGCCACGTCACCGCGGTACTCGTCCGCTGGCCCAGCGCGATCGCCCCGGAGTCCGCCCACGAACTCCGCCACCGGGAGACCGCCTGGCTCCGCGATCACGGGGTGCGGGTCCGGTACACGTGGGCGCCGTTGTCGTCCCGGAGCGGCGAGGCCCGGTGATCCCGTCGCTATGATCACCGGCCATGGACTGGCTCGAGCGCACCACGAAGCTACGGCAGTGGACCCGCAGCGGGACGCGCGCGCCGCACAAGCCCTTGCTGCTCCTGTACGCCCTCGGCCGGTTCCAGGAGGACGCCGACGGGGAGCTGCCGTTCAGCGCGGTGGAGGATGACCTCCGGCGATTGCTGACCGAGTACGGTCCGCCGCACAGGACGACCCCCGCCTATCCCTTCCACCACCTGGTCAGCGACGGCGTCTGGGAAGTGCGCACCGCCCGCGGACCGGGCAGTCCCGGAACGGGCCTCCGGGAACTGCGGGAGTCGGGAGCCACCGGACGGCTCGCGCCGGATCTCCGGACCGATCTGAGGCGTGACCCGGATCTGTTGCACCGCATGGCCAGGTCACTGCTCGACCTGCACTTCCCTCCCTCGCTCCACAGCGAACTGTGCGAAGCCGTCGGCCTGGACCTGGAGTCGGCCGAGACCGAGAGGCTCTTCGCCGCCCGGCAGCGGCGTGACCGGCGGATGCGCGAACTGGTCCTGACCGCCTACGAGTTCCAGTGCGCCTTCTGCGGCTACGACGGCCGGATCGGCGCGGTGTCCGTCGGGCTGGAAGCCGCGCACGTGCACTGGTGGGCCTTCGGCGGACCGGATCGCGTGGACAACGGGCTGTGCCTGTGCTCGCTGCACCACAAGCTCTTCGACAAGGGCGTCCTCGGAGTCGGCGACGACCACCGCGTCCTGGTCTCACAGAGCTTCGTCGGCCACAGCGCGGCAGCCCGCGCGCAGGTCACAGCGCTCGCGGGCCGTCCGCTCACCGGTCCCCAGCCGGGCGCCCGCCGCGTCGCCGACGACCACCGCGCCTGGCACTTCAGCGAGGTCTTCCGCGGCGAACCACGCCCGTCCGTACCGGCCTGACGATCCGCAAGGGCGCTCCCAACAGCTCTGGCTACGGGGGCTCCTAGCGCCGGTCCTGGCAGAGCGCCGTCTCGATGGCTGCCTTCATGTCGTCGTCCTGTGCGTCCGTGCCGCCCGGGTCGACGGTCGCCATCACCGTGGCCTGCCTTCCGTCGGCCGTGACACCGCCGGCGCTCTGGAAGCCGAAGACGTCACCACCGTGGCCCCAGTACCGGCCGCCGCAGGGCAGCTTGTTGCTCTCCAGGCCGAGGCCGTACCGCCGGCCCTTGTCGCCGGTGCGCTCGGTCGTCATCATCTGCCGCAGTTCGGCCGGGTACAGCAGCTCGCCGCCGACGAGGGCGTCCAGGAAGTGGTTGAGATCGCCCGCACTGGAGATCATCTCGCCTGAGGCTCCCGCGACGGACGGGTTGAACTCGGTGAAGTCCACGAGCGGGGCGTCCTTGCCGGGGCGCACGTATCCGCGCGGGTGCGTGCCCTCGATCTCCGCAACGTCGCCGGGCAGGGACGTCCGGCTCAGGTTCAGCGGTTCGATGATGCGCCGGCGGATCTCGTCGCCGTAGGGGTGGCCGGTGACCTTCTCGATGAGCATGCCGACCAGCAGGTAGTTGGTGTTCGAGTAGTCCCAGCCCTTGCCGGGCTCGAACGTGCGGGGCGCGGCCAGCGCGAGGTTCACCAGGTCGCGGGGGTCGTGGTGGGCGAACGGGTCCTTGAGGATCTCCGCCGGGGAGAGCAGGTCGAGGTAGTCGGGCAGGCCGCTGGTGTGCTGGAGCAGCTGCCGGACGGTGATCTTGCTGTCTTTGTTGCCGTCGCCGTCACGCATGAGGTCGGGCAGGTAGCGCGCCGCGGGTGCGTCCAGGACGACGCGCTGTTCCCGCACCAGCTGGAGCACGACCGTGGCCACGAACGGCTTGGTCATGCTGCCGATCCGGAACCTGCTGTCGCGGTCCACCGGGGCCTGGCTCTGCACGTCCGCGACACCGCTGGTGAGCACCGTGGTGCCGCCGTGCCGGTCCCCCGTCTGGAGGAGCGCTCCGGGCGCCCCGTCGACCGTCGTCAACCGGTCCATGATCGCCTGTAGTCGGGCGTGGCCGCCGGTGGGGGCGGAACGGGCGGAGGCCGGCCGGTCCGTGGTCGCGGCGCTCGCGACGCCGTCCGGCAGCGCGCCCGCCACGACGCCGACCGCCACGGCCGCCGTGAGTGCCCCGCCCATGGTCCGCTTGGTCCGCTCGTACTTGCTCACGTGATGCTCCTTCGCCGCTGCCAGGACCACCGCGACATGCGGAGACCCGATACGGGGGCCGTGCGCATCCCCGCCCTGTGCCTGCGGTTCAGCATGTCCGAGCGGGAGGGGCGCTGCGATGGGGTGATCAACCGGACCGGCGGTGGGGCTAACCCCCGGGACGACCCTCTGGTGCGGCCCCGCGGCAGTGCCGGCCCGCGTGCGTCGTCAATGGCGCCGTGGCGCCGCGGTCCCGGCACTCACATCGGGAGCGTGGAACTGTCTGCGACGGCGGCGAGCAACTCGTAGGGAAACTCCCGGTCGGCCTGACCGATCGTCAGCCCGAGTCGGCGACCGGCCGACGGCACCTGCCACAGCTGCAGGCGCCCGGCCACCCTGCACAGGGACGCCAGCGGCTCGGGCGCCTCGTCGGTGTCCTGGCCGTCCGGATCGTCGACGATCAACGCATCGACGATCGACAACTGCTCCTCGGTGGAACCTGCGGATCGGGGCCGGGTGCTCGACATGGCCGAAGTGCAGGTCTGCCCCACCGGCCCCCTGCACCTGCCCGTACCCCTCCCCCTCCCCCTCGCCCTCCCCTTGCGCATACTTCCTTGATGGAGACACCGAGGGCTTCCTGGCGGAACACCACACACGACTGGGCCGCCACCGTGGACCACGACCACCTTGAGCACGTTCGCCGGAATCCTTTCTCGTTCGCGCCCGGCGGCCTGCTGCATCTGGTCCTCGAAGTCGTCGCCTACGCGGCGGACGAGGCCGACTGCGGCAGCGGCGGGCACTGCCGCGTCACCCTCGGCGCCGACGGGTCCGTGGCCGTCGCCGACGACGGGCGCGGCACCGACACACGCGTCGACGAACAGGGCGAGGTCGTGAAGAAGCCAGTGATGGCGACGAAGGACCTCCGCTTCTTCGACGACCCCGCCGCCCCGCCGCTGCCCGACGGACATCCGCGCCGGGGCATGTCCGTCGTCGCAGCCCTGAGTACGTGGCTCATCCACACCAACCGCCGCCACAACGGGTCGTGGCAGCAGCGGTACGGACTCGGTGTGCCCACGAGCGGTCTGGAGCCGGTCGTCGACGACGGAAGCACCGGGACCGTCGTGCACTTCCTGCCCGGCCCGCCCCTGCGCTCGGCTCACGCCCTCGGCCCCGACGACCTCGACCGGATCGTGGCCGCTCGGCCGCGGCTGCACGTCGAGATCGACGATCGCCGGGCCGCCGCCGGGTGAGGCGCGCTCGGGGGGGGCGCGCCGGTTCATCCGGTCAGGTCGTCGTGAACGGCAGGACCAGGCGGGAGGGGTGCGCGGCGTCGCGGTAGATCCGGTGCGTCACCGGGCGGCCCACCGGCAGATGGAAGGCGTCGGGCGGCAGCAGGGCGTTGTGGGCGTCGGCGAGGGGCTCGTTGTTGGAGAGTTCCGCGACCAGGCGGTGGCCCTGCCGGAAGGTGGCGGCGAACGGATAGAGCCGCAGCACGTACTCCTCGATCCTTCCGGGCTCCACCGGTACGGACCGGGTGTGCGGGTGGTAGGGGTCGCCCTCGGTGGTGCGCTCCTCGTCGAGTTCGCGGTGCGACGCCTTGAGGTAGCCGGTGGTGATCAACTGCCGTCCGCCGCCCGGGGCTTCGTCCCACAGGCGCAGGATGAAGTTGGTGTCGGGCTGGTCGATCTCGGCGAACAGGTGCGCCGCACCCGTGCCGATGAGTTCGGCGGGTTCCTCGAACGGCTCGGTGCTCCAGGTCAGCACCTCCACCTTGTCGGTGACGGTGAGCGGTGCCTGGTAGAAGCCGTCGGGGACGGCGTGCTCGGCGCCCATCGACTCGGGCTCGAAGGAGAGCTTGTGGCGCGGGCGCAGGTGGAGCGCCTTGTGTGCGATCTCCTTGGGCGGCCATTGCGCGGCGGTGACCACCTCGCGCGAGCCCTCGACGAAGACGCTGACGGCCGGCTCGTCCATGACGCCGTTGTCGATGCCCTTCAGCCAGTACTCGTACCAGCGGAACATCTTGTCGTGCTCCTCGATCCAGGGGCGCGACTGCATCGGCGGGTAGGAGCCGATGTCCAGCTTCTTGGGGCCCTTGAGGGCGTTGAAGAGCTCGATGTGGCCGTCCACCGTCCAACCGCGGCCCTGGTCGATCTGGAGATACACCGGTATGTCGATGTTCCGGGCCAGGTTGACCGGGTTGCGTTCCTCGTACCAGTCGCCGTCGAGGGGGTTCATCACGATGTCGAACCAGAACTCGCGGTTCTTCGGGTACTTGAGGACGTGCACGAGGTTCGGCCAGGCGGCCACGTCGGGGTCGGCGAGGCGTTCGTCGACGAGCTTCTTCAGCTCCTGCGGTGAATACACCTCCTGCATACGGGACTTGACGTCGGTGTGGGCGATGCCGGAGTCGCCGCCGCGGCCCTCGCGTGCCGCGCGGGGCATGAACCACATGACGCCGCCGTGGTACGTCGTCTCGTAGAAGTCGAAGTGGCCGCCGCTCACGAAGATCGCCTTGAGGTGCGGGGGCCGCTCGGCGGCGGCGAGGACCTGCATCGAGCCGAAGTACGAGATGCCGATCATGCCGACGTTGCCGTCGCACCAGGGCTGCGCGGCGACCCACTCGACGACGTCGTACAGGTCCTGGCCCTGCGGGACGCCGCCGAAGTTGTAGTTGCCGATCATGACGCCGCCGGAGTCGCCGGTGCCCCGCATGTCGCCGATGACGTGGACGTAGCCCTCCTTGACGACGCGTGCGATGTCGCCGGCCTCGATGCAGCCGTCCCACATGGGGCTCGGCCGGCGCTGCGGCGGGGTGGTGAGGGCGAGGGCCTGGAGCTCCTTGCCGTAGGCGCTCATCGCGATGAGCGCGGGGCGGGGGGTGTCGTCCACGGCGTGGTAGGCGTCGGCGGCGAGTTCCACGCCGTCGCGCAGGGGGACCCGCAGGTCCTTGCGGACGGCGATGGTCTGCTCGCCCGCCCGCAGCGTCTGGATGTCGGTCATGGTGCGCTGCTCCTGTGTCACGCGTTCTGGTCGGACTGCTCGCGGTAGCCGTGCATCGACGTGAAGAACGGCGAGGGTTCGAGGGTGGGGTCGCCCGTGTAGCCGACCGCTTCGGCGACGGCGGCGAACGGGGAGTACGGCGAGTCCGTCTCCCGGTGGCCAGCCGCCAGGCAGGCGCGGGCGGCCGCGCCGACCCGTTCCTCGGCGGCGAGGCTCTGGGTGAGGGCCTCGTGGGCCTGGGAGGCGTCCAGTTCGACGCCGTAGGGAGTGCCGTCCGCGCGGCGGTAGGGGTGTCCGAGGTACAGGTGGTGCGGGCGGATCTCGTCGCGCAGGCGCACCAGGCTGCCGCGGTACGCGGCCGGGTCCGTGTAGCCGGGGAAGCCGTTCGCGGCGCCGTGGACCTGGACGGCGTCGCCCACGAAGACGGAGCGCTGCCCGTCCACGGAGTAGGCGACGGAACCGGGGGTGTGGCCGGGGATCGCGTGGACGGAGACAGTGACGTCGCCGCCGAGCGAGAGGGTCTCGCCACCCCGGACGAGGAGGTGGGGTTCCATCTCGCCGGAGATGACGGCCCGTGTCGCGGCGCTCACGTTCGCCTCGCCTTCGGGGTCCGCCAGGTAGCGGCCCCGGCCGGCGAGGTACTCGTCGACGTGGGCGCGCCGGGAGCGGAGCAGCGGGGCGTCGGCCTCGTGGATGACGACCCGGGCACGCCGCCCGGTGCGCTCCCAGAGGGCGAACGCGCCGCCGATGTGGTCGATGTGACCGTGCGTCAGCAGGATCC
The DNA here is from genome assembly GCF_030766975.1 of Streptomyces sp. KL116D. NCBI lineage: Bacteria > Bacillati > Actinomycetota > Actinomycetes > Kitasatosporales > Streptomycetaceae > Streptomyces > Streptomyces sp. KL116D. The sequence continues at coordinate 49,896 of NZ_JASERH010000046.1, forward strand.
AGCGGACGTCCTCGATGCGGCGGCCGATCGCTGCGAGGGCGGGGGCCATGCCCTCGTCGGGCGACGAGGCGATCCCGGTGTCGACGACGGCCGGTTCGGGTGCGTCGATGAAGAAGCTGTACAGGCCGAACCTGCCCCACGGGGAGACGAGGGGATGGACGGCGACGGTCTCGTGCTTCTCGGCATGCGTCATGGGGTGCGGCCCTCCCCCACGCGCCGCGCCGGACCGTCGATGAACTCGGCTGTCTGCGCGAACACCTGGTGGAACTCGGGGATCCAGGAGAAGTGCTGGACGAAGCCGTGGCCCGCGCCCACGTACCGGCTGACCGTCGTCTCGACGCCGGCCGCGCCCAGGCTCCGCCCGTACTCCTCGCCCTCGTCGCGCAGCGGGTCGAGTTCACCGGTGACGACGAGTGCGGGCGGCAGGCCGGTGAGGTCGGCGCGTTTCACGGGCGAGACGAGCGGGTCGGCGGGGTCGGCGCCGCTGTCGAGGTAGAAGGCGTTGAAGGGCCGCAGTCCGGCCGTCTCCAGGCCGTAGCCCTCGGCGTTCTCGCGCAGTGAGGCGTACCGGTCGACGTCGAAGTCGAGGTCGAGGGAGGGGTAGTAGAGGATCTGGTGGGTGATGCGGTCGAAGCCGTCGTCGTGGGCGCGGGCGGCGACGGCGGCGGCGAAGGTGCCGCCGGAGCTGTCGCCCGCGACGGCGAGGGTCGTACCGTCCCAGCCGAGCGTCGCCCCCCGCTCGACGGCCCAGCGCACGACCGCGTAGCAGTCGTCGAGTCCGGCCGGGTAGCGGTGTTCGGGTGCCAGGCGGTAGCCGACGGAGACGACCTTGAGTCCGGTCTCCTTCGCCAGTGCCCGTGCGACGTGGTCGTGGGTCTCCAGGCTGCCGAGGAAGAAGGCGCCGCCGTGGAAGTAGACGAGCAGGCCGTGCCGTTCGGCGTCGTCGGGCGTGTAGACGCGGACGGGCACGTCGCCGGACGGGGTCCGGGCGGTGGTGTCCCGGACCGTGTGGAGCGGCAGTCGGTCGGCGGCGGGCGCGACCTGGGTCTCGTCGGCGGCGCGCAGCGCGACCGGGTCGAGGGGGCCGTCGGGCGGGGCGGGCAGCGCGGCCAGGACCTTGGCGATCTCGGGGTGCAGCGGCATCGGGGCTACTCCTTCGGTGCGGTGGCCGCGGGCTTCTGGCCGGGGAACACGTCGTCGATCTCCGCCTCGGTCCAGCCCTGGCGCGAGATGCGCTGCAGCTCGTCGGTGACCGGCTTACGGGTGGCCTGGTAGTGGGCCAGTGCCGCGGGCAGGGAGGCGGCGTCGCGCAGGGCGTCGGCGAGTGCTCCGGCGTCCTCGATCGCGGAGTTGGCGCCTTGGCCCTGGTGGTGGAGCATCGAGTGGGCGGAGTCGCCGACGAGGACGACCGAGTCGGAGTGCCAGGTGTCGATGGGGTCGATGTCGTAGACCGCGCGGATGTTGACAGTGCTCATGTCGAGATCGCGCGTGATGCTCACGAGGCGCTCGTCGAAGCCCTCGACGGTCGCCATGAGGTCGTCCTTGGTGACCTCGGGCGCCCACGTCCCGTCCGGGCACAGGGCGGTGATGTCGAAGGACACCTGGCCGCGGTGACGCAGCGGCAGGAGGTAGACCTTGGTGCCGCGGCCGATGTACATGCGCAGGTTGTCGTCGGTGACCATGCCGTGGGCGGCGTCGGCGGAGATGACGGCGCGGTAGGCGTGTTCGCCGGAGAAGACCGGCTGCGCGGCGCTGAACAGCTGCTCGCGCACGACGGACTTGATGCCGTCGGCGCCGACGACCAGGTCGGCCTCGACGGTCCGGCCGCCCGTGAAGGTGAGCCGGGAGCGGTCGCCCAGGTCCTGGACGCGCTCCAGCTTGTGGCCGAGGTGCACCATGCCGTCGGGCAGGACGCCGAGGAGGGCGTCGATGAAGTCGCCGCGGTGGATCAGGTGGGTGCGGGTCTGCCCTTCGGCGGCGGGCCACGCCTCCTTCATGATCGGTTCGGCGTCCGCCGTCAGGATCTCGAAGTACTCGCTGGGCGAGCTGACGTCCGCGACGGCGTCGAAGGTGCCCCACTGGCGGAACCGGTTCATGGTGGCGGGTCGCAGTCCGATGCCGGCACCGACCTCGCGGATGCGGCCGGCCTGCTCGTAGACGTCGACCTGGGCGCCGAGCAGGCTCAGCGCCTTGGCCGCCGCCGCGCCGCCGTATCCCGCCCCGACGACCGCGATCTTCAGTTTCTTCAGGTCAGAGGAGTGCATGTGTGTCTCTCTAGTTCTGGACGGTCAGGAAGTCCGCGGGGTTGTCGACGAAGATCGTCCTGATGGCGGTCTCGTCGAGGCCGGCGTCGCGGAGGTCCGGGATGAGGTCCTCGAAGATGTAGTTGACGGTGTGCCCCTTGACGCCGGGCCAGCCGAGCGGGCTGCAGTTGGCGTCGGCGGAGGCGAGCACCTGCTTCAGGCGGCCGTCGCCGATGAACCTCAGGAAGTGGTCGAGCCGTTCCTGGCGGGGGCGGGCCCAGAACGGCGGGTCCGGCAGCTCGGTCTCGTAGCCGAAGGTGTCGAAGCCGATGCGGCCGCCCTGCTCGGCGATCCACACGTCGCGCGTCTTGTCGGCGTTGACGCCGTCGTCGACGTGGCCGAACAGCACGCGGTGCAGCGGGAGTCCCTCCTCCTCGAAGATCGCGATCGCGTTCTCCGCGTCGATGGCGAGGTGGGTGAGGATCGGTACGCCGGTGGTGAGGGCGGCGCGGGCCGCGGCCCGGTAGATCCGCTTGTCGAGGTCCGTCATCCGGCCGCCGCGGCTGACGCCGACCTTGATGACGCCGGCGGGGCTGCCGGTGCCGGCGATGCCGACGGTGATCTCGTGGACGAACTGCCGCATCAGGTAGTCGACGTCGGCTCGGGCGAAGTGCGGCAGGGCGGTGTCGCCGCCGACGAAACCGGTGCAGGCGACGATGTGCACGCCGGTCTTGGCGGACAGCGACTTGTAGTGGTCGACGTCGCGGCCGTTGCAGATGCCGGTGGCGTCGACGAAGGTGCCGCCGCCGTGGTCGTGGAACCGCCGCAGCTTCGGGACGGTCTCCTCGTAGCGCCGCTCCGGGGTCTTCCACCACTGCGTGTCCAGCTCGGAGCCGGGCATGCCGTAGCCGATGTGCTCGTGGACGGCCACGAGCCCCAGCTCCTCGGCCGGGACGGGTCCCAGGACGGTATTCACTCGCGACACAGAACTCACCTTCAGGGAGCGGAATTTGATGGGTCGGCGCGTCGGTGCGGTCAGCGCACGGACAGCAGGTCGCGCGGGTTGTCGACGAGGATCCGCCGCACGTCGTCGTCACCGAGTCCCTGCGCCGTGAGGAGCGGGACGAAGTCGGTCAGCAGGTGGCTGTAGGCGATGTCGTTGCCGGAGTGCCCCTTGGCCACGCCGGTCGCGCTGCTCGACAGCAGGACACGGTCGCCGTGCCCGGCGCGCACCAACTCGGCCACGAGGGCCGCGCGTTCGGGATCGGCGAGGTGATCGGGGTCCGCCGCGCCGACGTGGTCGAGGGCGACGTACGCGCCGCGCCGGGCGACCCCCAGGGGTGCGCCCGCGGCGACGACGTCGACGCGGTCCAGATCGCCGACGACGACGCGGTCGGCGGGCAGCTTCTCGTCGAGGACGACGTCGAGGTCGTGGACGGCGTCGGCGCCGGGGCGGACGGAGACGGCGACGCCGGTGCTCAGGCCGGTGCGCGCCGCGCCGCGGAAGAGGCTCTCGTCGGTCGCGGTCATCCCCGTACGGGTCGCGGTGGTGGCCACGAGCCCGGCGGCGCCGCGTCGCTCGACGCGCGGCACGACCATGCCTTCGGTGACCTCCCTGGCGAACAGGTCGGCGAACCTGTCGGCGGGCCACGGCGTCGGCGGGTTCGTCTGCGGTGTCAGGAAGTAGCCGCCGAGCAGTTCCTCGGGCCCCTGGCCGGTGGAGGCCACGACGTGCACGCCGGTCGCGCGGGAGAGGGCCTCGTACAGCCGGACGTCGCGGCCGTGGAACATGCCGGTGCTGTCGACGACGGTGCCGCCGCCGTGGGCGCGGAAGTCCGTCAGCTTCGCGGCGAGGATCTCGAAGACCTCGGCGCGGTCGATGGTGATGTCGAAGGCGTGCTCGGCGCCCGGGACCACGGACAGCAGCGCCTCGTGGACCGAAACGACACCCAGTTCCCCGGCCGGCACGGGGCCGAGGACGGTGTTCACAGTGTTGCTCTTGCCGCTCATGCCTGCCTCACGTGTGCGGGATGGGGTGCTCAGCACCCTGTGGCTGCGCTCACGTTAGCCATTCGCTTTACATGACGTCAATGAAACAGACACTGTGAAAAAATAATGAATGGCGCGCATGCTTCGGCATGCCAATCATTCATTTGTTCGATGCCGGGCGAGCCACTTCACTGAGCCCATGAGCACCCCACCCACCTCGGACGTCGACCTGTTCGCCGATGACGTCGTCGTCGACCCGTATCCCGCGTACGCCGCGCTGCGGGAGCTCGGTCCGGTCGTCCGGCTCCCCTCGAACGACCTGTACGCACTCACGCGCTACGACGCCGTGCGCGGCGCACTCGCGGACTGGGAGTCCTTCTCCTCGACCTCGATCGCCTTCAACCCGGCGGCCGACGAGGCGCTCACGGGCACCTCCCTCGCCTCCGACCCGCCGGAACACACCCGGCTGCGCGCGGCGCTCACCGAGAACCTGACGCCCCGTGCGCTGCGCGGACTCAAGGGCGGCATCGAGGCGAAGGCCGACGCCCTCGTCGCCGAACTCGTCGACCAGGGCTCCTTCGAGGCCGTCGACGCGCTCGCCCGCGCCTTCCCGCTGGAGGTCGTGGCCGACCTGATCGGCTTCACCGGGCACGTGCGCACCAACATGCTGCGCTGGGGCCAGGCGGCCATGCAGGTCATCGGGCCGATGAACCGGCGCACCGCCGAGAGCTTCCCGGTCGCGGGCGAGCTGTACGCGTGGTGCGCACAGGTCACCGCCGACGACCTCGCCGCGGGGTCCGTGGGCCGCGGCATCTTCGAGGCCGAGGCCCGCGGCGCCGTGCCGCCCGGCACGGCGGGCCACGTCATCCACCAGTACCTCGGCGCCGGTCTCGACACCACCGTGGCCGCGATCGGCAACGTCGTCGCCCTCTTCGCCGCGCACCCCGACCAGCTCGACCTGGTCCGCGCCGACCCGTCCCTGGTACCGGCCGCCTTCAACGAGGTACTGCGCCACTGGCCGCCCGTCAACGCCTGGGGCCGCCGCACCACCAAGGACGTCGTCGTCGACGGCGCCGTCGTCCCGGCGGGCTCCCAGGTCGCCCTCCTGCTCGGCGCCGGCAACCGCGATCCGCGGCACTACGACGACCCCGACGCCTTCCTCGTCGCCCGCAACCCGGTCGACCACCTCGCCTTCGGCTACGGACCGCACGGCTGCGCCGGCCAGGGACTCGCCCGGCTGGAGGCCCACGCCGTCATCGACGCACTGGCACGGCGCGTCCGACGCCTCGTCGTCGGCCCCGAGGTCCGCGTCCCCGCCAACATCACCCGGAGCATCGAGCGGCTCCCCGTCCTGGAGGTGATCCCCGCATGAAGATCGTCCTCGACCGCCCGCGCTGCGAGGGTCACGGCCTGTGCGAGGAGGCCGCACCCCAGCTCATGCACCTCGACGAGCACGGTGAACTCGTCCTGGACCGCGAGGAGTTGGCGGAGAGCGACACCTCTCCGGCGCAGGCCGCCGTACGCGTCTGTCCGGTCGCCGCGCTGAGGATCGCATGAGCACCACAGCGGCCGGCCGCATCGTGGTCGTCGGCAACGGGATCGCCGGCCTGACCGCCGCCGACAGCCTGCGCGAAGCCGGGTTCGACGGCGACCTGACCATCGTCGGCGACGAACCGCACCCGGCGTACAGCCGCCCGCCCTGTCGAAGGCACTGCTGCGTGACCGCGACGCCCGCACCGCGCACGAGCTGCCCCCGGCAAGCCACGGGGCGACCGAACTGCTCGGCGTCCGCGCGACCCGGCTCGACCTCGCCCGGCGGCGCGTCGCCCTCGACGACGGCACGGACCTGCCGTACGACCGGCTGGTCCTGGCCACCGGATCCCGGGCCCGGCGGCTGTCCGGCCTGCCCGACGAGGCGACCCTGCGCGGGCTCGACGACGCGGTGGCCCTGCGCGACCGGCTCGCGTCCGCACCGTCGGTCGTCGTGATCGGCGGCAGCCCGCTCGGCATGGAGATCGCATCGGCGTGCGTGGGTTCCGGCTGCCGCACCACCCTCGTCTCGCAGGGCACTCCGCTCACCCGGCAGCTCGGCCCGCACCTCGCCGGTGTCTTCGTGTCCGCAGCGCTCAGCAGCGGGCTGACTCTCGTACGGACCGAGACGGCCGCGCGGATCGACGGGACCACGGACGCCGGCCGGGTGGTCCTCGACAGCGGGGAAACCGTCGAAGCGGAGCTGATCGTGAGCGCCGTCGGCGACGTCCCCAACACTCAGTGGCTCGCGGACACCGGACTCACGGCGAACGGAGCCGTCCCGGTCGACGTGCGGGGCCTGGCCCGGCCGGACGTCGCGGCCGTCGGCGATCTCGCGGCCTTCCCCACCCCGCACGGAGTGCGCCGCGTCCCGCTGTGGAGCAACACGATCGAGCAGGCCAGAACCGCGGCACGCGCCCTGCTCCACGGCGACCAGGCTCCCCCGCTGCGCTTCCGGCCGTACTTCTGGACCGAGCAGTTCGGCCTGACCCTCAAGGCGGCCGGACGGCTGCCGACGGCCGGAGTGCCCACCTATCTGGAGGGGGAACCGGGCGGCGGACCTGCGTTGATGCGCTGGTCGCACGCCGACGGCAGCGCGACGGCCGCCGCGCTCGGCCTGCGGGTGCCGATCCCCCGGCTGCGCCGGATGACGGAGCCGACGACGTAGGGTTCGCGCCATGGCTGACGACGGAACGGGCACCACGGGTTCGGGTCTCGACCGGCTCGCCTCGGTCAACCTCAACCTGCTGGTGCCCCTCCTCGCCCTGCTGGAGGAGCGCTCGGTGACCAGGGCAGCCGAGCGGGTCGGCCTGTCCCAGCCGGCCATGAGCCACGCCCTCACCCGCATGCGCCGTCTGCTCGGCGACGAACTCGTCGTCCGGCACGGCAAGGGCGTCACGCTCACCCCGCACGCCCTGGAGCTGATCACGCCGCTGCGCCGCGCCCTGCAACAGGCCGCGCACATCGTGAACTTCCCCAGCTTCGACCCCGCCACCGACGAACGCGTCGTCACGGTCGCCATGACGACCAGCACGGCGTCCGTGATCGGTCCCCCGCTGACCCGGCTCGTCAGGCGGCGGGCCCCGCGCGTGACCCTGCGCCTGCGGACGTTCACGGTGCCGACCGAGGCCACCTTCACCGACCACGGCGTCGACGTCACCCTCGTCTCCGAGGGCCACGTGTCGCCGTTCCCGCGCGAGCGGCTGTACGACGACCGGTGCGTGGTCGTCGCGTCCCCCGACGCCCCCGCCGAAGCGAGCGCGCTCGACCTCCTGACCACCCAGCCGCACGTCGTCGTCGACACCGGCCGCCAGGTGTTCCCGTACGCCGTCCTCGACGAGCGCGAGATCCCCTACCGGATCGGGCAGTTGGTGTCCGACTTCCTGCTGGTGCCGTATCTGGTCTCCCGCGCGGGCGGCGTCGCGCTGCTGCGGCAACGGGTCGCCGAGGCCATGGCGCCGCTCTGCGGCCTGCGGACCGAGGAGTTCCCGTTCCCGCTGCCCGGACTCGGCATCGACATGGTCTGGAACCCCCGGATCACCGACCAGTACGTCGTCGAGTGGCTGCGGTCCCTGCTGTTCGACGCCGCGCGGCGCCCGTGATCAGGCGAGGAGCCGGACCCAGCTGGCGCCGAGCTCGTCGAGCATCTGCTCACGGGTGAGCTTCCAGTCGGTGCGGTCCCAGTGCTGGGCGACGTAGTCCAGTTCGGCCATCGCGAGGACGCCGCGGAAGTGGCGCTGGTGCGGTTCCAGCCGGCCCGCCGCCGTCAGTCCGTCCTCGATGTCGCTGATGGCTTCCTCCAGCCAGCGCTCGACGAGGTCGGTGAGGTCGGGGTCGACCACGGCGGCGTCACGGCCGATGCGGATGATGGGCCGGATCGTGGGCCAGCTGTCCGCGGCCTGCCGCAGCCACGCCATGATCGCCTCGGGCGTGCCCTCGGTCACCGTGGCGACCAGACCCTGCGCCGTGGAGCCGTGCTCGGGCGAACGGACGCGCTGCAGCGCCTCGTTGAGCTGTTCGTCGATGAGCGCCTTCATCAGGTCGCTGCGCGAGGGGAAGTACGCGTAGAAGGTGACGCGGGTGGTGCCCGCCGCCTTCGCGATGTCGTCGACCTTGGTGGCGGCGTACCCCTTCGTCTTGAACAGGTCGAGTCCCGATTCCAGCAGCAGGCGGCGCGTCATCTGCTTCTGCGCCTCACGAAGGTTCGCCATGGTCACGATCCTAACGTCGTGTACGGAACCTTGACGCAGACGCAGATGACCGCCGGGACCCGGGCGGACCACCGGACCGCCGGACCGCCGGACTACCGGATCAGGTCGACGCCCAGTCGCTCGCCCAGCGCGTCGGCCGTGGTGCCGTACGTCTCCAGGACGCGGACGCCGTCCGGCCCCGGCTCGAAGACGCCGTGGTCGGTGTACACCCGGCTGACGCAGCCGGCGCCGGTGAGGGGGTAGGTGCAGACGGGGACGAACTTGGCGGCGCCGTCCCGCGTGAACAGCTTCATCATCACCAGGACCTCGCGCGCGCCGACGGCGAGGTCCATCGCGCCGCCGACGGCCGGGATCGCGTCGGGGTCACCGGTGTGCCAGTTCGCGAGGTCACCGTGGTGCGACACCTGGAACGCGCCGAGGACACACACGTCGAGGTGGCCGCCGCGCATCATCGCGAAGGAGTCGGCGTGGTGGAAGTAGGCCGCCCCGGGCAGTTCGGTGACGGGCACCTTCCCGGCGTTGGTGAGGTCCGGGTCGACGGCGTCGCCGGTCGCGGCCGGGCCCATGCCGAGCATGCCGTTCTCGGTGTGCAGCACGATCCCGGCGTCCGGCGCCAGGTGCTCGGCGATCCGGGTCGGCTGCCCGATGCCGAGGTTGACGTACGAGCCGGGCGGGATATCCCGGGCGATACGGGCGGCGAGCTCGTCGGTGGTGAGCGGAGCCAGGTCGGGGTGCTCCCGGCATTCGGCGGCGGTCGTCATCAGCGGGCTCCTTGCACGGTGAGTCGACGGACCTCGGTCCGTACGACGCGGTCGACGTAGATGCCGGGGGTGACCACGCTCTCCGGGTCGAGCTGCCCGGCGGGCACGATCTCACCGACCTGGGCGACGACCGTGCTGGCCGCGGTGGCCATCACGGGGCCGAAGTTGCGGGCCGTCCTGCGGTAGACCAGGTTGCCCGCGGTGTCGGCCCGATGGGCGGAGATCAGCGCGACATCGCCCTTGATGGGGTGCTCCAGGACGTGGACGCGCCCGTCGATCTCGCGGGTCTCCTTCCCTTCGGCGAGCGGGGTGCCCGCACCGACCGGGCTGTAGAACGCCCCGATGCCCGCCCCCGCGGCGCGCATCCGCTCGGCGAGGGTGCCCTGCGGCACGACCTCCAGCTCGACCCGTCCGGCCCGGTACAGCTCGTCGAAGACGTAGGAGTCGCTCTGCCGCGGGAAGGAGCAGACGACCTTGCGCACCCGGCCGGCCCTGAGCAGCGCGGCGAGGCCGACGTCGCCGTTGCCGGCGTTGTTGGACACGACGGTGAGATCGTCCGCGCCCTGTCGGATGAGGGCGTCGATGAGGTCGAACGGCATGCCCGCCAGCCCGAACCCGCCGACCAGGACGGTCGCCCCGTCCTCGATGCCGACCACGGCCGCGTCGGCCGTGTCCGCGATGCTCGTCCTCACGCGGTCACCTCGTCCTCAGCACGGTCGGGACCCGGGAGGCCGGGACTTGGGGCGCAGGGTCCGGGGAGGTTTCTCGTCCGGAGGGAGCGCCGCGCGGGCGGGATGGAGGAGATGAAGGAGTACGTCACAGCCCTCAGCGTGCAAGGCGGCACTCGGCGGGCGCATACGGATTCCGCACAGCAGAACGGGCACTGCGCGAATCAGCCCGCCGCTCCCGTCCGCCGCGAGACAGACGCGGCCCATGCCTCCCTGACTCAGTCGGCGCAGCAGTTGGCACCCACCGATGCTCGTCGGACCTGAGCCGTGAGCTCCTTCATGTCCCCCTGGGACCCGGCGCGCGCCCCGCACCACCGGTTAAGGACAATTGATGAGCTCCGTGTGGTCAACGGGCATGAGGCCAGGGGCGATTGGGGCCGTGCGGTGATGACAGGGCGCGGCATACGCCCCATCATGGGTGAGTCATGGGGGGATCTGGGCATGCGTACCGTGCGCGTCGCCGCGGCCGTGTGCCGCGTCTGGCGCTGGTCGCCGCTGTCCGCGCGGGGCTGTTCTCGATCCTGGGGACGGCCGTGGCGGTCACGACGCACCACCTGGCCTTCGCCTGTCAGGCGGTGATGAGTTACTGGTTCTCGCGGGCCGACGGTGCCGTGGGCGTCCCCGTTCACGCGGGTCGGCCCGGGGTCGTCGCGCCGGCCGCGCTGTGCGCCGTCGTGCTGTACGGCGTCGACACCTGCCACCGCCGCGTCCTCGTCGCGGCGGGCAGGAGACGCTGGGAGGCGCTGCGGATCCTGCTGCGGCGCCTGTTCGTTCCGCTGCCCGTGTCGCGGGAACCCGCCGTGGTGCGCGCGGTGTGGCGGACCACTCCCGGTCCCGGGCGGGTTCCGCCCGGGACTCTCTTCCTGGCCGGCACGGTCCTGCGCCGTGGCCCTCCCAGACTCCTGCCACTGGCCGTCTGAGTACTGCGCAGTCTCGTCAGACCGGTGGCCTTCTGTACGTATGACCCTGCACATCCATGCCAGGGCGCGGCCCGACTCTGCGTGAGTGCCGCGCCAGGGGGGAAACTCATGTCTCGCACGTCTGGTACGACGACGCGTCCTGTCGTCGCCATCGGGGCAGGCCCGTCCGGCCTGCCCGCCATCGCGCACCCGAGGGAACGCGCATCCCGGTCCAGAGTCTCCGGCTCGCCCCTGTCGGGCCGGAACCGGACCGTGCCCGTACGCAGGGTGCTCACGTCGGCACTGACCACGCCGACGCCGTCCGCCCCGGAGCCCGGCCGCACCCAGGCCGCACCCTGCCGGACCCGCCTCGCGGCGCCGCCGGCCGTCCAGGAAGGACAGGACCGATGAAGACACCGGGCAAGGGCACCGCCGCACTGAGGTCGGGGGTCAAACGGCTCCTGGGACGTGCCGGCTTCGACATCGTGCGCAGCACCAACAACCGTGGTGGGGTGGACGACTTCCTCCCGTTCGAGGCCACGATGCGGGCGGCCAGGTCGGCCGGCCTGTCGGTCGGCGACTACATCGACGACGTCATGAACGGAACGCCCGGCGCCACCCAGTCCACCATCGACGAACTCAGCGCACTCGGCGTCTTCTCCTCCGCGCCGGGCACGGTGCTGGAGATCGGCCCGGGGTCGGGCCGGTATCTGGAGAAGACCCTCAAGGAATGTGCGCCGGGCCGGTACGAGATCTACGAGACGGCCGAGCCCTGGGCCGACTACCTGGTGGACACCTTCGGCGTGGTCGCCCAGCCGACGAAGGGGTGCAGTCTCTCCGCGACGCCGGACGCCAGCGTCGACCTGGTGCAGGCCCACAAGGTCTTCAACACCCTCACCTTCCTCGGCACGTCCCGCTACTTCTTCGAGATGGCGCGGGTCACGCGGCCCGGCGGCCGGATCGTCTTCGACGCGATGACGGAGACGTGTCTGGGCCCGGACACGATGCGCACCTGGGCCACACAGGGCGGCGACGGGCACGACTCCTATCCGGCCGCCCTGCCCCGCCGGACCTGCGTCGACCTCTTCGCCTCCCTCGGCTGCACCCTGGAGGCCAGCTTCCTGGCCCGCATGGGCGTGGCCTCCACCGAGGTGCTCGTCTTCGGCAAGGAGGCCTGACTCCGGGGCTGCGGGGCCGGCCGGCGACGAACCGGCCCCGCGGTTCCCCGGCCCGGTTCATCACCGCGACCGCCCCGCCGGTGCGTAGTCGTCGATGGTCATCGAGTTGTACAGGCGGGCGCTCTTGGTGGTGAGGCGGAGGAGCGTGCGGGCCGGCCCCGCGGGCAGGGCGGAGATCAGGCGGGCGCCCTGGGCGAGCCCGCGCACCCCCAGCCGCGAGGTGGGGATCAGGGTCTTCGCGGCGCTGAGCGCGGAGGCACGGCCGGCCCGCACGTACTCCGCCATCACCCGCTCGTAGGCGGGGAAGGCGACTGTGTGATCGCCGTCGGCCCGCGCCAGCTCCCCGGCGAGGACGTACGCCCCGACCACCGCGAGGGTGGTGCTGCCGCCGACGGCCGGTCCCGGGCAGTGGGCCGCGTCGCCGACGAGCGTCACCCTCCCCCGCGACCAGGTGTCCATGCGGATCTGGGTGATCGAGTCGAAGTAGAAGGCCGGGGTGCGGTCGAGCTCGTCCAGCCATCGGTCCACCTCGGCGTGCATCCCCTGGAACGCGCTGCGCAGCAGTTCCTTCTGCCGGGGCACGTCGTGGTGGTGGACCTTGAGCGCGCGCTCGCTGCGGAAGAGGAACAGCGCCCGTGCGTCGCCGAGGTGCCGCTCCCCGTACATGCCGACCGTGCGCCCCACCCCGACGTGGAGCAGGAGCTCTCCGTCGAGGCCGGTGAAGTTCGGCAGGCTCAGCACTCCGAAGTGGGCGCCGATGAAGGTGCTGAAGCGGGACTCGTCGCCGAAGACGAGGCGGCGCACCGTGGAGTGCAGGCCGTCCGCTCCGACGACGAGGTCGAAGCGGCGCGGCGCGCCGTTCTCGAACCGCACCTCCCCTTCGGGCGGGATCTCGGCGATCGAGTCGTCAAAGACGTACTCGACGTCGTCGCGCGTGGCGTCGTAGTAGATCTCGCTCAGGTCGTCGCGCATGACCTCGACGTGCCGGTCGGAGGCCGCGCCGAAGATCTTGGACAGGTCCACCCGTACCGGCTTTCGCACTCCTTCCTGACGGACCGTCATCCGGTGTGTGCCGGTGGCCCGTTCCTCGATGAGCGGGAGCACGCCCATCTGCTCCGAGACGGTCATCGCGGGCCGGAACAGGTCGACCGCGTGACCGCCGGTCCTCCGGGGAGCCGGCGTGCGCTCGACGACGGTGACGTCGAATCCGTGCCTGTTCAGCCAGTACGCCAGGACCGGACCGGCGATGCTGGCGCCTGAGACGAGAACCCGCATGGCGCTCCCCCTTGTCCTTCGCTCGTCGTTGGCTCGTCCTTCGCTTGTCCTCAGGCCGCCACTGTCGCAGCCCGGCCCCGCCCGTGTATTGGAAAAATGTTCCGGTGAGGCGCCGTCCTCTCAGACTCCTTTCCCCCAGCCGTGCCGGTCGGCCCACGCGCTGATCGCGGCGGCCAGTTCCTGGGGGCGGTCCTCCGGTGAGTGGTGTCCGGCGATCCCGTGCCGGGACACCTCCAGGCCCGCGACGTGCTCCTCGCACCAGGCGACGGCCTGCCGGTCGGTCATGGCGCCCGGGCCCGGCTCGAACGCGGCCAGCAGCTTGGGTACGTCGGGGCTGGCGGCCAGCCAGGCGTCGTACCGCTCGACGCGGGCCACGACGTCGGCTGGTTCGCCGTCCAGCGGCATCATGCGGGCCCACGCCAGTACCGGGCGGCGGCTGCGCGGGGTCGGGAAGGGGCGGCGGTAGGCGTCGAGATCGGCGGGGGCGAGCGGGGTGACGAGGGTGTCGGGCAGCCGCTCGATGAACAGTGACTTGTTCAGGATCATGTCCTCGCCCACTCCGGGGGTGCGCAGGAGGGTGAACAACTCCCTTCCCGCCGAAGGGAATTCGTCGCCGGCCAGTGGCTTGACGATGGTCTCGGTGAAGGCGATGCCGAGCACCCGGTCCGGGAGGCGGGCGGCACGGTCGAAGGCGAGCGCGCCGCCCCAGTCGTGGCCGACGAGCACCGCCTCGGTGAGGCCCAGCGCGTCGAACCAGGCGTCGAGATAGCGGGCGTGGTCGTCGAAGGAGTAGGCCAGGTCGGGCTTGCCGGAGTCACCCATGCCGATGAGGTCGGGGGCGAGGAGGCGGCGGCCCGGCGCGGCCACGCCCGGCAGGACGTCGCGCCACAGGTGGGAGGAGGTGGGGTTGCCGTGCAGGAAGACGAACGGGAGGCCGTCGGGGTCGCCGGACTCACGGTGGTGAACGGTGGAGTCGAGAACGGGAAGAGTGGGCATCGTGGTGTCACTTCGCTTTCGGTGCGGGGAGTTCAGAGGTTCAGGCTCAGGACGCGTTCGACGTCGATCTCGATGACGACGAGGTCCGGCGGGGCGGGCGGCGGCGCGTGGTAGCGGGCGGTGTAGCGGCGCACCGCGGCGGCCAGGCGCGTGCTGTCGGCGCTGACCGAGGCCCGGCCTTCGAGGGTGACCCAGCGGAAGCCGTCCGCCTGGCAGAGCGCGGCACGGGCAAAGGCGCCGCCGGCCAGCACGTTGCGGGCCTTGCGGGTGCTTGCTCGGGTGGTCACGCGGGCCAGTCCGGCCGTGGCGTCGTAGGTGAAGCGGACGGCGGTGACGTGCAGGGTGCCGTCGGGGCGGAGCGTGGTGAGGGTGGCCGCGGCGTCGCGGGCGAGGAACGCCCTTACGGCAGTGGGTAGTTCACCGGTCGTCCGGGTCACTTCTTCTTCACGCCCTCGTTCCAGATCAGCTTGGCGATGTTCGGCTTGGCCGTCGTGGTGATGACGCCCATGGCCGTGCGCACGTACTGCCGTTCATCGAGTTCGCGCAGCATGCTCGCGGCGAGGTCCGCGCGGGCGGTGAAGACGCCGTCGGCGCTGGTCTCGGCGGTCACGTAGTCGGTGACGACCGGGTGCTCGAAGAGTCCGGACGGCCGGACGAGGGTCCAGTCGAGGCCGGTCTCGCGGATGACCGTCTCCATGCGGCGCATGTCCGCGTGCAGGGTGCGGCCCAGGCGCCGGTTCACCAGCGGGTCGAGTACGTGGTTGAAGAAGTGCGCGCCGGTGGGCCGCCACTGCGGGTCGGCGATGCTCGAGCTGACGGCGAGCAGCCGCTTGATGCCGTGCCGGGTCATCGCTTCGGTGATGGCCGTGGCGCTCGCCGAGTAGGTGGTGATGGTCTCCTTGCTGAAGCGTGCGCCCAGTGCGGAGAGCACGGCGTCCGTCCCGTCCAGTGCGGTGTCGACGGCCGCCGGGTCGGTGGCGTCGGCGACGGCCACGGTGAGGCCGGGCCGTTCCTGGAGCGAGCCGGGGCGGCGGGTGACGGCGACGACGTCGTGCCCCGCCGCGAGGGCCTGGCCGGTGAGGTGGCGGCCGGTCGGTCCGTTGGCGCCGAAGACTGCGATGCGCATTGTCGGGCATCCCTTCGTGGGGGTCGTGGGGTGGAACGCCCTTGACTGTGCCGACCGCGAAAAGCAGGCTCAACGCTGATGAATAACGCCGCCGCTGCCCCCGCCCGCACCCGAGGCCGCCCCCGCGGCAACCCGCCGACCCGCGAGTCCATCGTCACGGTGGCCCGCTCGCTGTTCCTTGAACGCGGCTACCGGGGCACCACCCTGCGTGCGGTGGCCGGGGCCGCCGGGGTCGATCCGGCGCTGATCGCCTACCACTTCGGCTCGAAGAAGGGCCTGTTCGCGGACGTGATGCAGTTCCAGTGCGCCCGCGCGCTGACCGTGGACGAAGTCCTGCAGGGCGACCCCGTCACCCTGCCCGAGCGGCTGATCGACGCGGTCACCGGGCTGTGGGAGGACGCCGACTTCCGCCGGCTCACCGCCCAGGGCGACGAGGCCGCCGAGGTCATCCGCGAGTACCTGGAGAGGGAGCTGCTGGCCCGCCTTGTTGAATTCCTCGGCGGCCGGGACGCGACCGCCCGCGCGACGGCGGCGGTCACGGTCCTCGGCGGCCTCGTCTACACCCGCTACCTCAACCCCCTGCCCACCCCGGCAGCCCTCCCCCCGTCCGAAGCACGGCGCGTCCTCGCTCCGGCCCTGCGGACGGCACTGGCGCCGCGGTCACGCCCGACGGGGATCGCCAGGGGCGGCGCTCGGCCCTGACCGGAGCCGCTCACTCACCGCGGCGTCACGGAATCCCCGGCCACCCTCCGGTGCCCGCGCCACATGTCGTCGTACGCCGCGTCGGCTCTCAACCTCACTGTCGGCGTCGGTCGGTGACGATGGATCAGGGCAGCGCCGGTTCCGGACGTGCGGGCGTTAGCCTGTGCCCATGGAGGAGATCGCGGGGGTGGAGGTCATCGCTTTCGAGGACGCCGCGGCGTTCGAGAGCTGGCTGGCCGGTAACTGCACGCGCCACGAGGGCGTGTGGGTCAAGGTGGCCAAGAAGAAGTCCGGCATTCCCACGGTCACCGACGACGAACTGGTCGACATCGGGCTGTGCTACGGCTGGATCTCCGGGCAACGGCGGTCGCTCGACGAGCGGTACTACCTGCAGAAGTACGTGCCGCGTCGCCCCAAGAGCCTGTGGTCGCAGGTGAACGTGGACAAGGTGGCGGCGCTGACGGCCGCCGGGCGGATGCGCGAACCCGGATGGGCCGAGGTGCGCCGGGCGCAGGCGGACGGCCGATGGGCCGCGGCCTACGAGTCCCAGAGCGCGGCGGCGGTCCCGCCCGACCTCGCGGCGGCGCTCGACGCGGACCCTGACGCCAGGAGGGCGTTCGAGGCGCTCGACAGGACCGCCCGCTACCAGCTGATCCTGCCGCTGCTCCAGGCGCTCACGCCGACTGCGAGGAAGTCGCGGCTCGACAAGGCCATGGGCGTCCTGAGGGGCGCGCTCCCGCCGGGGGACCGGAGCTCCTGACACCGACACCAGCCGGCACCCCGTACGAACACGGTGCGGTTGCCGTCCCTCACGCCGTTCGGGACCGCGGAACCGCACCGTTCGCATGACCTACGCGTGACCGGCCGAGACCGGTGAACCGGTGGCGTTCGTCGGCGGGTTGGCGGGCGGCTGCGGCTCGGCCGTCGGCCTGGAGCGGGCGATCAGCTGGGCGACCGTCGTGACGACGATGTTCACCGCCAGGGCGATCAGCCCCGTGTCCACGGTTCCGACGTCGACGCCGCCGAACGTCAGCCAGGCGAGCACCGCGACGCCGGACAGGATGCCGATGAGCGCGGGTACGGCCCGTAGCCGCACCTGCTTCGCCAGGCCCATGACGATCGCGGGGGCGAGCTGGGTCAGACCGCCGTACGTCAGCAGCAGCAGGTCGGACAGGAGTCCGGGGCGGGCCAGGCCGAGGGCGAGGGCGAGGCCCGCCGCGGCGATCACGCAGGCGTGGTTGACGCGCAGTTGGCTGCGCTCGTTGCGGACGCTCAGCAGATTGCGCGAGAGCAGGCTGGAGATGCCGACGACGATGGCCGCGGACGGCACCATCGCGGCGGAGGCCGCGGCGACCGCCACGAGGCCGACGAGCCAGCCCGGCAGGGTCTGTCCCGCGAGGGTGAGGGCGACGCTGTTGGGTGCCGTGTCCTTCCCGGCGAGCAGGACCCCGGCGAAGCCGATGACGATCGGGATGCCGAGGGCGACCTGGTAGAGGGGCAGCCAGATCGCGTTGGAGCGCAGGACGCGTCCGCTGCGGGCGGCCAGCACCGGCGGCCACAGGTGGGCCATGGTGCCGAGGCCGCCGCCGATGCCGGAGATGATGACGGCGGTGACGAAGAACGTGCTGTCGTAGCCGTCCTGGTCGAGGGTGAGCAGGTGCGGGTGACTGTCGCGGATCGTCTCGAACAGGCCGCCGATGCCGCCGTGCACGGTCAGGGCGACTCCGGCGAGCAGCACCACGAGCCCGATGATCATCAGTGCGTCCTTGAGGTACGCGACCCGTGCGATGCCGCGGATGCCCGACCACAGGACGAAGGCGACGGTGAGGGCGGTGGCGAGGACCATGCTCAGGTTGCCGCCGGTGCGGCTGCCGGTGGCGAGCTGCACGATCA
Organism: Streptomyces sp. KL116D; assembly: GCF_030766975.1. Classification (NCBI taxonomy): domain Bacteria; kingdom Bacillati; phylum Actinomycetota; class Actinomycetes; order Kitasatosporales; family Streptomycetaceae; genus Streptomyces; species Streptomyces sp. KL116D. Next base: position 67,927 of record NZ_JASERH010000046.1, read on the forward strand.
TGCCGAGGCCGGTGATCTGCAGCTGGAGGTAGGGCAGCAGGAACACGGCGCCGACGACGGCGACCACCTTGCCGAGCAGGGGACTTCGGTAGCGGTCGACGAAGAAGTCCGCCTGGGTCAAGTATCCGCCCTGCTGACCGAGTTGGCGCATGCGGGGGCTGGTGAAGTACTGGAGGACGAAGTTGATGGCGAGGTAGCAGACCGCGAAGGACGCGGCGACGCCGCCGCCGAACGCGATGCCCGCGAGCCCGAGGAAGCTGAAGGTGGTGAACGCCTCGCCGGCTTGCAGGAACCACGTGGTGAAGGTGGAGAACCCGCGCTTGCCGACGGTCCACTCCCCCAGTTCCTTGCTGGGCGCGCGCCGGCCGCTGACGCCGACCGCCGCGATGGCGACGATGCCCGCGATCGTGACGAGCATGGTGCTGTTCACGCGGCGGCCTCCTCGTCCTCGTAGCCGACGGTGGACCGCGTGCCGCGGTCGACGAGCGCGAGCGCCGCCGTGGTGCCCACGGTCCAGATCAGGCACCAGCACAGGACGGACGGGAGACCGAACCACAGGTGCGGTCCGTTGACGAACGGCAGGAACGGTGTGCCGAGGAAGGCCAGCACGGGCACGGCGGCCCAGAGCGCATGCGGTGATCTCATCAGGGCTCCAGCTGAGGGGAGTTGAGCGCGGAGGGATCGCTCTACGGGAGGTCGGGGACGCGCTTGCCGTGTCCGGTGGCGGCCTCGAAGGCGGCGCCGATCTCGAGGACGGCACGGTCGGCGCGCGGCGGGCCCACGATCTGCAGGCCGACAGGGAGTCCGGCCGGGGTGCGGCCGGCGGGGACGGAGAGGGCGGGTGCGCCCAGGACGGTGAGGAGGTACGCGGAGCGCATCCAGTCGAGGTAGGTGTGCTGCGGCTGCCCGTCGACGACGGTGGGGTACTCCGCCTCGACGTCGAACGGCGCCACTTGGCTGACCGGGGCGATCAGTACGTCGTAGCGCTCGAAGAAGGGGACGGCGGCGAGGTGCAGGCGGGTGTGCTCGGCGCGGGCGCGGGCCACGTCGGCGCCGGTGAGCTTCAGACCCTCCTCGATGTTCCAGACGAGGCTGGGCTTGAGGGAGTCGCGGGCGGAGTCCAGGAAGGCCCCGAACCCCTGCTGGAAGGTGTGGGCGCGCAGGGTGCGGAAGACGTCCTCGGCGCCGTCCAGGTCGGGGCAGTCCTCGACGACGGTGCAGCCCAGCTCCTCGAAGACCGCGACCTGTTGTTCGACGACCGCGCGGACCTCGGGGTCGACGGGGACGCGGCCGCCGAGGTCGGGGGCATAGGCGACGCGCAGGCCGGTGAGGTCGCGCTCCAGCGGCGCACGGAAGACGGCGCCGGGCGTCTCCAGGGAGAGCGGGAAACGCGGGTCGGGGCCCGCCATGACCGACAGCAGGAGGGCGGTGTCGGCGACGGTGCGGCCCATGGGCCCGGCGACGGCGAGGGTCTCCCACAGGTCGCCGGAGGGCAGCGAGGGGACCCGTCCGGGCGTGGGGCGCAGGCCGACGACGTTGCAGAAGGACGCCGGGTTGCGCAGCGAGCCGCCCATGTCGCTGCCGTCGGCGAGGGGCTGGAGCCGGGCGGCGAGCGCGGCGGCGGCACCACCGCTGCTGCCGCCGGCCGAGCGGGTCGGGTCGTACGGGTTGCGGGTCGCGCCGAAGACGGTGTTGAAGGTGTGCGAACCGGCCGCGAATTCAGGGACGTTCGTCTTGCCGATGCGGATGGCGCCCGCGGACTCGATGCGCTGGACGAGGAGTTCGTCCTCATCGGGGACGTGGTCGGCGAAGAGCGGGGAGCCGTGGGTGGTGCGCATGCCGCGGGTGAGGTGGGTGTCCTTGAACGCGATGGGCAGCCCGTGCAGCGGCCCCAACTCGGCGCCGGACGCGGTGCGTTCGTCGGCCCGGCCCGCTGCCGCGAGCGCACCCTCCGGGTCCAGGGTGACGATCGCGTTGATGGCGGGGTTGACGCGGTCGATGCGGTCGAGGTGGGCGGCGACGACCTCGCGGGCGGAGAGTTCGCGGCGGCGGATCAGCTCGGCGAGCTCGACGGCGTCGAGGAAACAGAGGTCTTCGGAACCGGAGGCAGCAGGGCGTACGGGCATGGCAGTCCTCGTGCGGTGAGCGGTGGTGTGCGGCACCACACTGAGTGACCTTGACTACTTCAGTCAACAGTTCGCGCGCTATGAACTTTTTAGACAGACAACCGAAGCCAGATGTCCAATACCGTCAGACGGTCAGACGGTCTGGCGGTCTGGCGGTCTGGCGGTCAGGCGTTCCGCGAGCAGCAGCCCGCCGATGGACGAGCAACCCTACGAGGCGGTGGTCACCGCCGTCTTCCCTGACGCCTTCGTGGCCCTGCCCCGCACCCACTGCCGCAGCAGCTCCGCCGGCTGCGGCAGCACCACGAACGCCTCGGCCTGCAGACACGCCCAGACGATGCGCGGCAGGTCGCGGGCCGTCGGGTAGACGACGAAGCGGGGCTGCCACTGCGGGCGGAACTTGGCGTTGAAGCGGTACAGCGACTCGATCTGGAACCAGCGCGAGAGGAACACGAGCAGGGCCCGCCACCAGCGGAGCACGGGACCCGCGCCGAGCCGCTCGCCGCGCGCCAACGCGGCCCGGAACACGGCGAAGTTGAGGGAGACACGGGCGATGCCGAGGCCGGGGGCGGCGCGCAGCGCGGCGACGATGAGGAGCTCGTTCAGCCCGGGCTCGGCGGTGCGGTCGCGGCGCATCAGGTCCAGGGAGAGGCCGTCCTCGCCCCAGGGCACGAAGTGCAGCAGCGCGCGGACGCGCTGCGTTCCGTCGGCGTCCGTCTGGTGGGCGGTGACGACGACGCAGTCGCCGTCGGCCGGATCACCGAACCGGCCCAGCGCCATGGAGAATCCGCGTTCGGTGGCACTCCCCCGCCAGGCAGCGGCGGCCTCGCGCAGCTGCTTCTTCTCCTCGTCGGTCAGGTCGCGTACGCGCCGGACCCGGCAGGAGCAGCCGCTGCGTTCGATGCGGTTGACCATCTGCCGGACGTTGCGCATGGCCCGCCCCCGGAGGCTGAACTCGGTGCAGTCGACGATCGCCTCGTCGCCCAACTCCATTGCTCTCAGGCCGCCTTCACGGACCCAGACCTGCCCGCCGCGCTCGCTGCAGCCCATGACGGCCGGGGTCCACGCGTACCGCGCGCACTGTTCGAGGAACTCCTTGATGGCTCCCGGCCAGGCCTCCGGGTCCCCGATGGGGTCGCCGCCGGCCAGGGCGACGCCGGAGACCACGCGATAGGCGATGGCCGCCTTCCCGGTGGCCGAGAACAGGACGGTCTTGTCCCGGCGGAGCGCGAAGTAGCCGAGCGAGTCACGCCGTCCCTCCTGGCCGAGCAGGGTGCGCAGCCGCGCGTCGCCTCCGGTCGGGGCGACCCGGACCGGGCGCAGCGCCAGATAGACGGTGGTGGACGCGGTGAGCAGACCGAGGGCGAGGAGCGACACCTGCACGACGTCACCGATCCGGTCGCTGTCGTAGGTCAGCGGGCCGGCCATGCCCACCAGTCCGTGGACGACCTGCCGGAACCGGTCGGCGAAGGTGATGCCGTGTCCCGCCTCGTGGTCGGCGCGCACCCCGACGATCAGCAGTCCGAGGCCGACACTGATCGCGCCGAGAAGCAGCAGGTTGCCCAGGGCGCGGGTTCTGCCCCGCGGGTCGCTCAAGGCGTGGAACTCGCCCCGCAGCAGCACGAGTCCGACGCACAGCAGCACCGCGACGGCGGCGGCGACGAACGCGTGGTGGCCCACGCCCTGCACCACGGCGCTCACCGCGAGCAGTCCGACGGCCGCCTCCCAAGCACGCCGTTTGCGGCGCCACAGCCCGCGCGCGAGGAGGACCAGGAGGACGCCGACGACGAGCGCGGTGGCCCGCGCCACGTCGTCGGCGAGGCCGGGGACGTAGGGCGCGATGCGCTCGATGCGGCTGGCGCGCACGTGCGGGGAGACGGCCGTCGCGACGTCGACGAGCCCGATGAACAGGCACGTGTGACCGGCGACGGTGGCAGGGCGAGGCTTCACGGCCGCTGAGCGTAGGAGAGTCGCCCATCGCTGAGGTAAGGGCAGGTAAGGAGGACGGTAAGAACGCGCGCCGGGGCAAACTCACTTCCCGGCCCTGACCTCTTTCCCGGTGGAAGCTGCCCCGTGACGGCAGTGTCCTGGTCCCGGCGAGATGTGGAGCGAACATGGGCCTGACGAGTCGGGCGCTCGAGTACGCGGCGGCGCTGGTCGCGCTGGTGTGCGTGGGACTCACGGTGTGGGTGTGGCCACGACTGGCCCGGCGCGGCCCGGTGGCCGTGCTCGGCAGGCTGGGGGTCATCGCGGCCACCCAGTTGGCCGTCCTGACGGCGTGCGCGGTCGCGGTCAACGCGAGCTTCGAGTTCTACGGCACCTGGGGCGAGTTGCTCGGCCACGTGTCCACGGCTCCCGCGCGGATCGCCGCCCCGGGTACCGGGCCCGGCGTGTACGCGGCGCGCAGCGGCCTCGTCCAGCCCGCCGGGCCCCAGGGCCTGGACCGGGTCAGGGGTCTGCCCGTGGGGCCGGCCGCGCGGGTGGGCCGGGTGGAGTCGGTACGGATCATCGGACGGCGCACCCGCGCCATCAACCCCGCGTTCGTGTACCTGCCGCCCCAGTACTTCCAGCGCCAGTACCACCGGCAGCGGTTCCCGGTGATCGTGGCGGTCAGCGGCTATCCGGGCGGCATCATGAACCTCGCCCAGTTCCTCCATGTCCCGCAGACCGCCGACCGGTTGGAGCGCACGGGCCGGCTCCAGCCGACGGTGGTCGTGATGGTGCGCCCGACGATCGCGCCGCCGCGCGACACGGAGTGCGTGGACGTGCCGGGTGGCCCGAAGGCGGAGACGTTCTTCACGAAGGACCTTCCCGACGCCCTCAAGTCGGCGTACCGGATCGGCCACGACCCCAGCGCGTGGGGCGTCCTCGGCTACTCGTCGGGCGGCTCCTGCGCGCTCCAACTCGCCCTGCGCGACCCGAAGGTGTACACGTCGGCCGCGGCCCTGTCCGCCGACTACAGGGTCAGCGACGACCTGACGACGGGCAGCCTGTTCGGCGGCGGGCCGCAGGCGCGGCGCCGCCGGCAGGGACATGACCTCGTCTGGCGACTGAGGCACCTGCCCGCCCCGCAGGTGTCGGTCCTGGTGGCCAGCAGTCGGCAGGGCGAGCGCGACTACGGTCCGACGATGCGGTTCCTCAAGGCCGTGCGGCCGCCGATGACGTCGGCGCGGATCATCCTGCCGCGCGGCAGCCACCACTTCACGACGTGGTTGCGCGAGATCGGCCCCGCGATGGAGTGGATGGGCAGGCAGCTGACGTTCCCGCAGGACACGACTCCGGCCCCTGGGCGCCACCGCACCGCACAGGCGGCCGCGCGCCCCGCGGTCGGCCGCCGGTAGTCCGTGTCAGACGGTGGGACCGGGCGCGGACGACCGCTTGGTGACGTCCCGCCGCGAGATGGCCTCGGCCACCTCGTCGAGGGCAGTGCGCAGGAAGGCGCCGTAGGCATCGTCACGGAGGCTGGGGGCGTGCTCCCTGGCCGCGTTGATGCGCTCGGTGGCCGCGTCGAAGGACCCGAGCCGGCGGTAGTTGTCGGCGAGGTTGAGGTGGAGCGAGGGATAGAACCCGGCGACGTGGAGTCCGGCGTGGTGCTCCTGGACGCGCCGGTCGGTCACCGCGTCGGCGGCGTCCAGGGCCCGCACGTCCCAGGCGAGGGCCTGGGCGGGATCCTCGTAGAGATCCGCGAGGTAGTGGGCGAGTGAGCAACGGTGCAGCGGGTCGCCGGTGACGCCGATGGCGGCCCACAGGTCGAGGAGCTGGTGGCGGGCGGAGAGCGTGTCGCCCGTCCGGCCTGCGACGACGGCGCGGCCGATGGCTTCCATGGTCGGGTCGGGGGTGGGGGGTGCGGTGGGCATGCGGAACTCCTTACGTCGGTGCTGTCGGGGTCATCGATGCCATCGAGGACGGCGGGATCGGCAGGGGCGTCAGGGGCGTCGGGGGCGTCGGGCTGAGTGGTCGGGCCCGACGGGCATGGCCAGCGTGGTGAGATCGCCGCGGTCGGCGGAGCGGATCGTGACCGGCTGGTCGTGTCCCCTCAGGTCGACCATGACGTCGGGACCGACGGCCGTGCTCACGGCGGGATAGAGCGTGGTCGTCTCGAACCGGATCCGAAGCGCCTCGCCCGTCACGTCGGCGGGAAGCGGAATGCCGGGCTGCTCGCCGTCCGGGGTCCGGACGTTCACGCCGCGCTCGGAGACGTACAACTCGACGTGTGCGCCGGGGAGTTCTTCCAGGGCGCGCAGCAGCAGTTCCTTCGGGACCGTCGCGCGTGTTCCGACCTCGCCCAGCGACGCGAGCATCGACCGGTGATCGGGGAAGTCCTCGGCCAGCAGTCGGCAGTACCGGTCCTCCCGCTCGGGCATGCGCAGCCGGATCCCGTACGGCACCGCTTCGACGCGGATCACCGCACTGCGCCGGACCGTGGCGACCGCGGCCCGCAGGTCGTCGCCGTCGACGGTGCCGGCCCAGGTCTGTTCCGCGGGCGGCGCCGGCACCAGGGTCCGCGTGGAGAGCCGGTACCGGTCGGTCGCCGTCAGGGCGATCGCCTCGCGGCTCACCTCGATGTGCAGCCCGGCGAGCACCGGCATCCCGGGCTCCTGCGCGGTCGCGGTCAGGACCTGTTCGACGGCATCCGCCAGTACGGGTCCCTTCAACGTGGCGATCAGCAGTCCTGGCACGTCGCCGCCGAGCGCTGCCTTGACGACGGCGGCCTTCTGGCGGGCGGACGCCGCGTCCTCCACGATCCTGGCCACGTGCTCGTCGAGCAGCCGCGCCGCCTCGTCCGCCCCTGCGTCGAGGACCGTCTCGACCTCGGCCAGCGGCATGGCGATCTCACGGAGCTGACGCAGCGCGGTCGCCCGCGCCAGCTGGTCAGGCCCGTAGTAGCGGTAGCCCGAGACCGGGTCGACCTCGGCCGGGGACAGCAGTCCGGAGTCGGCGTAGAACCGCAGCGCGCTGGACGTCAGACCAGTGCGCCGGGCGAACACTCCGATGGGCATCAGCTCAGGATTTGGCACACCGCCATCATTGGGCTTCAACCAACTCGAAGGTCAACATCGACGTGCGGCACCCGTGGCACGCATGAGGGGCGGCCACCCGGTGTCCGGGTGACCGCCCCTCACACCTACTGGGTGCTACTTGCCCTTGGCGGCTTCCTTGAGCTTGGAGCCCGCGGCGACCTTCACGCCGAAACCGGCGGGGATGGTCATCGCCTCACCCGTGGCCGGGTTGCGACCCTCACGCGCGGCACGGTGGCTGCGCTCGAAGGTCAGGAAACCGGGGATGGTGACCTTCTCGTCGCCCTTGGCCACAACATCACCGACGGTCTCGGCGAACGCCGCCAGTACGGCGTCGGCGTCCTTGCGGGACACATCGGCGCGCTCGGCCAGCGCGGCAACCAATTCACTGCGGGTCATCTTCGTACTCCGAATCACACTTGCCACATCCCGCTCCTCAACGCAGCGGGACCAGATCAGCTCCCCATGCTGCCACCCGCCACTGACAACGGACGGGCACCCACGCGGGATGTGCGGAAGAAGGTCCTGATATGACAGGTCCGAACCGGCCACCCTCCAGATCCCGCTCCCGCCGATACGCAATGCGCAATGCGCAATGCTCGGCGCTCGGCGCTCGGCGCTCACCAATGACATCCGCCTTCCGGCTTCACGCCTCGGGATCCACGTTCCACGTCGCGGGCAGATCGCTGCCGCAGAAGACGCAGACGAAGTCGTCCTCGCGAACGATGTTGTGCTCCTGGCAGCCAGGGCACCGCCGGAACACCACTTCGTGCGTGAAGCGGTCGGGCCGCCCGAGCCCGACACCGTCCAAGGCGTCGGCGACCACGGCCCAGGACGCGACGTCCGGACAGTACCCGGTGGACTGGTTACTGACCTCACGGACGCCCCACCGGCCCCTCTCCTGCACGAAGCCGATCTCACCAGCGCCGAGAACCATCGCCCCACCGGCACAGACCACGTGCTCGCTCCGCCGCGGCGCCAACCGAAGCAGACCGTCCGTACCGATGACGTAGGTGAACGGTTCGGCCAGCTCCTGCTGCGAACGCTCGGCGATCCAGCGGTCGAAGTCCGCGGCGGAGCTGATGCGGCATCCACCACCCGTTCGCACCAGGGCCATCAACTCCACCGGCCCCACGTATCGGTAACTCCGCCCCCGGTCACTCACGCAGGCCAACCTAGAGCATCCACAGCCACGAACATCACCCACAGACACCTGAACTCCCGCCGCTCCGGGAGACGCTCACCCCGTAGACGAAGTCCCCAAAGGGAGACCCACCGCCATGGCTTGACACCGTTCGCGGCCCTGCCCATCGTGGACAGACCGGCGCCAGTCGGGCGCCCCGTTCATTCCCAGGGGGAGGAATGAACAGCATTGTCTTCGGCAATCTCGGCGTCACACTCACCGACCGGCACGGCGCCCGTCTGACGCGCCTGCCCCTTCGCATCCCGGGCGCGGGGCCCATGAGGCTCCCCCACGGGCCACCCGCTCCGCAGCCGCCGTTCATGGTCGGCCGCGACCGTCAACTCGCCGACATCGAGCGGGCGTCGGAGAGGCGAGCGGCGGTGGAGTTCACCGGTGTCTGCGGCTCGGGGAGGACCACGCTCCTGCTGAACGCGTGCGCCGCCCGCCCCGGAGCGGCGTGGGCGACGTACGTACGCGTGGGCGGGACCGAGTTGGAAGACCTGGTCCAGGACCTGATGCGGTGCTTCTACGTCTATCCGGGCCCGGGGAACGTCCGGCTCACCACCCAGGAGTGTGCCCGGGCCCTCAGTCAGGTGACCGGGCTCGTCGCCCTCGACGACCTGCGGTACGGGACCCGGCAACTCGCCTATCTGCGGAGCGTGTTGCCAGGCTGCGCCCTGGCCATCGGCGCCACCGCCCCGCTGCTCGGCCCGCTGGGCACCACGTCCGACCTGCCCGGTCTGACCGAGCCCTCGGCGCTGGTCCTGCTCTCCCGCGAGCTGGGCCGACCGATCACCGACGCCGAGATGCCCGCCGTACGACGTCTGGTGAACGCCGTCGGCGGACAGCCGCTCCACCTGCGTCAGGCGGGCGCGCTCGCCCGGATCGACGGACGCACCCTCGACGACCTCGCCCGCCGGGCCGAGGCCGACCCCGCCGCCCTGGACGCGCTCAGCATCTCGGCCGTCGGACCCCAGGCCCGCCGTGCCCTGGCCGTACTCACCTTGCTCGGCGGCGCACTGCTGCCCGCCCACGTGCTGGCGCAGATGGCCGATGTCGCCTACCTCGCCCAGACCTTCGAGTCCCTCACCACGCGCGGCCTGGCCGAGCAGAGCGAGGACCGGTTCGGGCTGCCGGTCTGCAAGGCGGAGCCGTACCGGAACGTCCTGTACCGCTCCATCGGCCTCGCCTCCGCGCTGCATTCCCTCGCGGCCTGGCTGGGGTCCCGCGACCCGGACGGTCCGGAGGCGCGCGGCGCCCTGGACGCGGCGGTGAGCCTGCTCGGCTTCGCGGCGGAACGTCGTGAGTGGCAGGGGGTCATACGGCTGGTGACCGTCGTCGAGCGGGTGCTGTTCGTGCAGGGTCACTGGCAGGCCTGGCAGACCGCGCTGGCCCACGGGATCACCGCCGCGCGGGAGGCCGGGGACGCCGCGGCCGAGGCCTTCTTCAGCCATCAGCAGGGCGTCCAGCACTTCCTCAACGACCGTACGGAGCACGCGCGCCGCCTGCTGCAGCGGGCGCTGGACCTGCGCACGCAGCTCGGTGACACGGCGGGCGCGGCGGTCACCGCCGCCAACCTGGCCCTGCTCGTCCCGGTGACGTCCGCGACGGTGCCACCGGCTCCCCCGCGGGCACCGTCCGCCGTGCGGCGCCGGGTGATCGGCGCCGTCACGGGCGTCGTCGCCGTCATCGCGGTGGGCGCCGTACTCGGCCAGGTCGTGGGCGGCTCCGGCGGCACGGACGACGGCGCGACCTCGTCCCTGGCCCCCGGTCCCTCGTCGACGAGTTCCCCCGGAACCCTGGACGGCGGCACGATCGGTGGCAGCAGCCCCTCCCCGGGCGGCAGCTCCCCCGACGGCGGTGCACCGGGCGGGGTCGGTTCGCCGGGCGGGGGCGGTTCGCCGGGCGGCGGCCCGCTCTCCCCGCCGGTCATCACCGCGGAGGCACAGAGCTTCCTGCCCGCACACGTCTTCCCCGGTGCCGAGGCCCAGGTCCTCGACTTCACGGTCACCAACCCCAACGCCCGGGCCATCGACCTCGGACCGCCCACCATCCCGGACGACTCCGGCTTCTCGACCGCGGACGACACCTGCTCGTCCCGCCTCGCGGCCAAGGCGACCTGCACCGTGTCCGTGGAGTTCTCGCCGACCCGGACAGGACCGGCCGAAACCCGGCTGACGTTGGCTTCGGGCGATCTCGCGCCCGCGACGGCGAACCTCACCGGCACCGGCTACGTCCTCGTCACGGTCCGGCTCGCCGCCGGGCGGAGCATGGGCGCCACGGTCAAGAGCAACCAGCCCGGCACGGAGTGCACCGGCCGGACCGGTCTCGTCTGTGAACTCCAGGCCACCACGGACGACTTCCTACTGACCGCGTCGGGAGCGGAATCGGGCGTCGACTTCGGCAGCTGGTCAGGCGACTGCGCTGCCTTCGCGCGCGCACCGTGCACGCCGCCTCCCGGTAAGGACAGCGATGTGACGGCCAACTTCAAGCCGCATCTCACCTGAGCTGCCGCGTCCAGCTGCGCGCCGCTCGGAGGACGCGGCCGCCGACCCGCCCAGAAGAGTAGCCTCGACGCAACCAGGCGCACGCTGTCCCACGGACCAACACCATCGTCCGCTGGACCGACGCCGACCACGGCGGTCACTTCGCCGCGCTGGAACAAGCAGAGGCGTTGGTCTCCGACCTGCGGGAGTTCACCGTCGACCTGCTCGCGCGCTGACCGGCTCCCGCCCCTCCCGGGAGGCAGGAGGAAAGAGGAGGAAGGCACACTGGTCTCCCGTGCCCCTGTCCGATCGGACGCGCTACCGTGCCCGATCGGACGTCCTGTCCTGAAGGAGCCCCGACGGTGAAGCGCCCCACCGCCCGTGACGTCGCCGAACGCGCGGGCGTCTCGCGTGCGGCCGTGTCGTTCGTCTTCAGCGGGCGGGCGGAGGGAAACCTCTCGGCCCGCACGCAGCAGCGCATCAAGGAGGCGGCCGACGCGCTCGGCTACCGTCCCGACGAGGTGGCGCGTTCGCTGCGCGGCCGGCGGACCGGGGTGATCGGCATGCTCAGCGACTCGATCGCGACGAGTCCGTTCGCGGGCCGGATGATCCTGGGCGCGATGGAGGCGGCGCGTGCCCGCGGTCACCAGATCCTGCTGATGGAATCCGGGCGGGACAGCGCGGCCGCGAAGGAGGCCGTCGCCGAACTGCGCGCCCGCCGCGTGGACGGATTCGTCCACGCGTCCATGGAGCTCACCGCCACGGACGTGCCCGAGGGCCTGGAGCCCGGCCGCACCGTCCTCGCCAACTGCCTGCCACGGACGGCCGGGACCTACGCCGCGGTCGTCGCGGACGAGCGGGCGGGCGGACGGAGCGCCGTCGACCTGCTGCTCGCTGCCGGACACCGGGACATCGCCCTGATCGGCGGCCCTGCGGGCAACATCGCCGCCGACGACCGTACGCACGGCTTCGCCGACGGCCTGCGCGAGAACGGCCTGGCCGTGCCCGACGGGCGGGTGCTGCGGGTCGGCTGGCAGATCGACGAGGGTTACGCGGCCGCGCTGCGCGTCCTGGAGTCCGCCCCGCCGACGGCCGTGGTGTGCGCCAACGACCGTGTCGCGACAGGGGTGTTGCTCGCCGCGGCCCGCCTCGGCCTGTCCGTGCCACGCGACCTGTCGGTGGTCGGCTACGACGACCAGGACGAGATGGCCGCCCACCTGGTCCCGGCCCTGACCACCGTCGCCCTCCCCCATCACGCCATGGGCGCCACAGCGGTGAACACGCTCCTCGACGCGGTCGAGTCGGGCGATCCGGTCGCCTCCGGCGAGGTGAGCCGCGTGAACTGCCCAGTGGTGGGGCGGGATTCGGTGGCACCACCGGTCCGGTGACGACGCGCCCGTCCCCATCGCGACTCACCGCCGTGGCTTCCCGTACTGCGGTCGTGTGCTCACGCTTCGACGCGCAGCCAGGCATCACCCGCGCGGAGCCAGAGGAAACCGTCACGGCCCTGACCGCAGTGCATGACCACGCGACCGGGAACGCGAAGCGTGCGACGGCTGACGACTGTCCAGTCGGTGCCTCGGAGTTCGACACGTGTGAGCTCGACCGAGCGCTTGTTGTGGTGCCGGCGCGTGAGGACCGCGCGGTGGCCACGGACCGCGAATCCGTCCGGGCCGGAGACGGGACTTGGGTAGCTGACCACGTCCCCGGTCTCCGGAGTGATGCGTGTGAGGAAGGTGCCTCCCTTGCCGCTGCCGGAGTACCACACGAGCCAGACCCGTTCGCTCTCGGTCGCGGCGGTGCAGCCTTCCAGTGGGTGGTCGGGCAGCCGCCCGGCGGGCGCCCAGACCGCCTGGCCCTGGAGGTTCCAGCCCGCGAGCCCCGCTGCCGACTCGGGATGGCCGCCGTAGATGCCTTCGTCTCCGTAGGCCGTCCAGATCCCGCCCCGGGCGTCGGTGACGAGTGCGGGGATGTCGTCGCCGACGCAGAACTCGGCCTCCGGTGTTCCCGACGGTGAGAACACCACGGCGTTGGTCTGCCAGGCGTCACCGGCCTCGCTCCGCAGCGTGCGGCCACCCACCAGCAGGAACCGGGAATCCGGCAGCCGAGCCAGGTGACTCGGTCGCACCCGGATGTCCTTCACCACAGTGCGCCGCTCCTGCTGCCCGGTGATGGTGACCAGTTCAGCACTGAACGGAACGCTCGGCCCCCGCCCGATCCAGCCCTTGACGTGACGGCTGCGATCCAGATGACGCCGGTGCACCAGCAGCACCGCAAGCTCCCCGGCGGGCCCCACGCTCCACCACTGGGCGCGGTACCCGCGTACGGCATCCGCGACGGGCAGCCGCCACACGCGGTGAGTCGCGGGATCGGAACGAGCAGACGGCGGGCGGAAGTTCATAGGGGGACGCCTCTGTGACTCCAGGGGCCGAGCCGCCCGAAGATCGCTACTTTAGCGGTCCTCGGTCGTGTCCCGTGAGTGAGCCCCGAGCATCGCCTCCGCCACCTCCTCGGTCACCTTGTCGGGGAGCGCGGTGGCGGCCTCCTTGAGGACGAGGAGCCGGGCTCCCGGGATCTCGCGCGCGATGGCCTCTCCGTTGCCGGCGGGGAAGAACCGGTCGCGGTCGCCGTGGACGACGAGTGTGGGGAGCGTGATCTCCGGCAGGCGCTCGCGCCAGCGGGGCGTGCAGTCGAGCCGGGAGAACACCATGCCCAGTTGGTTGGCCATCTGGACCTGAGGGGCCGTGCCGGGGGTGCGGTCCCAGATGCGTGCGGCGATCGCCCGCGCGGCGACGGGGTCGTCGCCGAGGATCTCCGCACCCTCGGCGGCGAAGTCGGCGACCGCCTCGCGGTCGCTCCACGCGGGCATCGGGCGCGAGAACAGCCGGCCCATCGTCGCCTGGTCGTGGTCGGGGAGGTCGGCGTCGGGCGGGCCGGGGGCGACCGCGCGGGTACCGATCAGGGTGAGCGCCGAGAAGGCGGCCGGATGGTCGAGCGCGGCCACCTGGGCGACCATCCCGCCGACGCCGATCCCCGCGAGGTGCGCGGGCTCGCCGCCGAGCACCTCGGTGAGGGCGGCCGCGTCGGCGGCGAGGTCGCGCAGCGTGTAGGCGGGCGCTTCCGGGTCGGCCGTCGTCGACGCCCCGCTGTCCCGCAGGTCGTAGCGCACCACGCGGCGCCCGCCCGCGGCGAGGCGTGCGCACAGTGCGTCCGGCCACGACAGCATCGTCGTCCCGCCCACGAGCAGGATCAGCGGCGCGTCGTCGTCGCCGAACGACTCGATGCCCAGGACGGTCTCATTGGCTCTGACGGTCAGCGAGGTTCGCTTCATGCCAGGTAGGACCTGTCTCGTCGCCGAAACTCATCGCCGCCCGGATCCCCTTCAGGCGTCACTCCACGGGCCGTGCGGCGCCAGGGAACGCAGCACGGTCAGCAGGTGGGGCGGCTCCACCGGGTCCGCGAGGGAGCTGAGGTCCGACCACGCGATCCAGGCGTGCGTGTCCAGGGTGGCCTCCTCGTCGGGGAGCAGTCCGGTCCGCACCGGTGGGGGTCGTTCCTCGGCGAACCGGGCCAGGAAGAAGTGCTCCGTCCCGATGTACCGCTTGCCGTTCCACCGCACGTCACGGTCGACCGGCACCCACCGGTCCAGGACGGCGGCGGGGCTGAGGCCGGTTTCCTCGGCGAGTTCGCGTCGCGCCGCCACGAGTGGTGTCTCGCCGGGCTCGATGCCACCGCCCGGAGGCTCCCAGAGCCACGTCCCGTCGAACGGATCCCGCCAGTGCAGGAGCAGCAGGCGGTGGGCGGCGTCCAGGCAGATGACCCGGGCTGCGGGCCGGTGCGTCGAATCCACCGTGCCGACGGTATGCCGTGCCGGACCGCCGGACACGTCGGTCGACTCACCCCACCCCGTACTCGACGATCTCCAGGTCCCCGAAGACGGCGCCCGCTCCCCCGGACGCGTACAACGCCACCCCGTCGTCGCCGGGAAGACCGAACGCCTGGTGGGTGTGGACGTAGCGGCCGTCGCCCAGGAAGACCTCGACGGTCGTCCGGTCGACGAGGATGCGCACCGCCAGTTTCCCCGCGTCCGCCGCGACCGGCGTGTGCGTCTCGCGGGTGCCGCCCGGGTAGAGGGTGCCGCCGCGGTTGACGTAGGCGTAGCCGCCCGCCACGTAGACCCCGACGTCGACGTGGCGGGTGCCGCCGGGCGCCTTGCGGAGCTGGAAGCCGACGTTTTCGGTGGTGCCCGGGGTCCAGCGCAGTTCGCCGCGGATCTCGTACGCGGTGCCGGTGTGGTCGAGGGTCTTGGTGCCGTCGACCGGCACGTCTCTCCGAGGCGCACCGTGCTCTTGGCGTAGGCGTCGAGTGCGGGGGTGGCGGCGGAGGCGAGGAAGTAGGTGCCGTCGGCCGCGCGGCGGAGCGTGATCTCTGCGGGTGATCGAGTCGGTTCCGTTGAAGCCGTCGGCGACGAGGGTGGGCACGTGCTGTGCGGGTACTCCCAGTTGTTGGTCCACGCGAACGCGTAGCGGGCCTTCGGGTCCACGGTGCCGTCCGTCGTGCGCTCTCGCAGGTGACGGCCGCGTACCAGTCGGGGCCGTGGTCCAGCCACTGCGGTGCGTCGGCGTCCGCCGTGAACGTGCTCCCGTCGAACGTGCCCGTCAGTAGGCGTAGGTGGCGGGCAGGCCGGCGGCCGTGCCGTTGGCGCTCGCGGCGAGGACCCAGTGCCAGGTGCCGTCGGTGGCCTCGATGCGGAACAGGTCGGGGCATTCGAGCGTGCCGTAGCCGTCGCGGACGAAGCTCGCTGCGGTACGTCCAGGACCTCAGGTCGTCCGAGGTGTAGAGGCCGATCTTGTTCCGCTCGGCGAGCGCCATCACCCACCGGTCGCGCTCGGTGTCCCGCACGACCTTGGGGTCGCGGAAGTCCTGGACCCCGTTCGGCAGCACCGGCCCCGCGCCGGGCGGCAGGTGCGGCCGGAGTCGGTCGAGTACCAGAGGTACTGCGCCTGGGAGTTGGCGGCCGCGTCCGGTTCCATCGTGACCAGGGCGATCACCGCGCCGGCGCCGAAGCCGGCGGCGGTGTCGCCGTCGTCGACGACGGCGCTGCCCGACCAGGCGTCACCGGCGGGCGTCGTGTCCTGGGCAGGGCCACCCCGCGATCGGTGTAGGTCACGAGGTCGGTGGAGGTGGCGAGGCGCCGAGGCGGTGCCCTCGGCGCCGTGATGTAGTCGGCGTTGTAGAGCGTGAAGCAGGCGTACGCGCCGTCGACCCAGATCGGGCGCTGCGGGTCGTTCTTCCAGTTGTCGGGGATCGTGAAGTGGTACGCCGCCCGGTATGTGCCCAGCGCCCGGGCCTGCCGGGGTTTCGCCGAGCGCCCGACGCGGTGGCGGGGATCGCGAGTGCGCCCAGGGCGGAGGCGTGCCGAGGAGGGCGGCGCGCGCGGGTGACGGGTCTGGGCGTCATGGATCGGCCTTCGACAGAGGCAGGGAGTCTCGGCGCCTCAGCGTCCCGGCGTCGTCGGGCCGGCTCCGAGGTCGCCAACCTAACTCGTGACAGGTCAAGTCCCGCAAGGGGAATGAGGCAAGCGAAAAAACCTCGTCCGACCCTCTTGACGGGGCCCTCCCGCCCTTCCATCATCCGGGGGCCACCCAACTATCACGAGTTAGGCCTGCTTGATGACCCTCACCGCCCCGAGCCGCCGCACCGTGCTGCAGCGCCGGCGGCTACGCCTCACCGCGGCCGGCCTCGGCGCCACCGCCGCCAGTTGGGACCGGCTCAGCGCCTCCGACATCCCGGGCCGCGACGGCTCGACGCTCACCGTCGCCGTCCTCGGCTCCGCCATCGACCCGAGCCAGCAGAGCGTCCCGTCGAGGACTTCCAGCGGCTGCACCGGCATCAGGGTCCGGCTGCTCGCCGTACAGGCCACCGACTGGAACGACTTCTTCTCGAAGATCCTCACGCTGATCGCGGCGGCAGCGCCCCCGACGTGGTCTACGTCGCGACCGAGGGAGTGCAGCTGTTCGCGAAGCGGCTCGGCGTCGCCCTCGACGCCTGGTGCGGCGCGACGCCGACGAGCTGCGCGAGTAGTTTCGCCGACGTCCATCCCTCGCTCGTCGAGTCGATGATGTACGAGGGATCCCTGTACCAGCTGCCCGTCGAGTTCAACGCCGCGAACATGTACCTCAGCGGCAGAGGTGCTCCGGCGCACGCACGCCCAACTGCCGCCCGCCGACTGGACGCGCGACGACTTCACAGCGCTGCTGCGCGACATGAAGCGGTCCGGCGGACGCGGCTTCACCCCGTTCTTCTGGACCAACCGCCTGCGGGGCGGCGTCGTGCCCTGGCTCTTCGCCAACGGCACGAACGTCCTCACCAGAGTCCATGCCCCGGCGGCGACTGGCTCTGGAACCGCTTCTACCCGGAGAAGCAGCGGCGCGGCCGCGGCGGCGGCTACCGCTGGGGCGCCCCGCAGGCGCTCGACGACCGGGTCGAGGAGGCTCTACGACTACCTGGCCTCGCTCGTCCACGACGGGCTGTGCTCCCGGCCCGAGGGCGGCAGCGGCACCAACCTGATCGGCGCGTTCTCCACCGGCCGCGTCGGCGCTCACCCCGGCGGGCGGCTTCTGGGCCGGCGGACTGCACGAGGCTGGGCGTCGAACGGGACGCGTACGACGCCCGGTTCTTCTCCCGCGCTGGCGTACCCAGCGCCACCAGTACGGCGGCGCCGGGTACGCCGTGCTGCGCACCTCCGAACGGCAGGACGAGGCCTGGGAGTTCGTCAAGTACGCGGTCCGCCGCGACGTGATGACCCGGCTGTTCCAGAAGAACCGGACGACCCCGGCCCGCCGCTCGATGCCGACGGCCCGGCGGTACGCGACGACCGGCCCGGCCCACTGGGACGTCTTCTACGACACCCTCGACCGCTTCCCGGCCTCCGGACCCATCCCGGCCCCGCCCCAGGTCGCCGCCGTCGACCTGGCCCTGACCAAGCACACCGCGACCGCGCTCGGCAGCGCCGGCAGCGTCAAGCCCGCGCTGCGGGCGCTGCAACGCGACCTGGAGCGCGCCATGGAGCGT
The DNA here is from genome assembly GCF_030766975.1 of Streptomyces sp. KL116D. Taxonomy (NCBI): domain Bacteria; kingdom Bacillati; phylum Actinomycetota; class Actinomycetes; order Kitasatosporales; family Streptomycetaceae; genus Streptomyces; species Streptomyces sp. KL116D. The sequence goes on from NZ_JASERH010000046.1 coordinate 85,811, forward strand.
GACACATGAGCACCACACACCCCGCCCGCCCGCCACCGGGCTCACCTGGCTGTTCCTCGCGCCGACGGTGCTCGGCGTCGCCGTCTTCACGGTGAGTGCTCGATCGTCGGCTCGGTGATCCTGTCCTTCTTCCACTGGGACGTCATCGACCCGCCGACCTCGGCGGGACTCGCCAACTACCGCGAACTGGCGACGGACACGTCGATCCTGACCGCCTTCGGCAACACGCTGCTGTTCATGGTCTTCGCCGTGACCCTCCAGCTGACGATCGCCCTCGTCCTCGCCCTGGCGCTGCAGGGTCGGATGCCGCGCTGGATCCAGCAGGCGCTGCGCTCGGCGTTCTTCTTCCCGCTCGTGCTGTCCGCCGCGTCGATCTCGGTCGTCATCGAAGTACCTGTTCAACCAGGACTTCGGCGTCGTCAACTGGGTGCTCGGACAGTTCGGCGCCGCGCCGGTGCCCTGGCTGACCTCCGAGGGCTGGGCCATGGCGGCGGTCGTCCTCGTCCACGTGTGGCAGCAGTTCGGCTTCTCGTTCCTGCTCTTCGTCGGCGGGCTCGCCAACATCCCCCGTGAACTCCACGAAGCCGCCGCGATGGACGGCGCGACGGGGCTGCGCAAGCACTCTGCGCATCACGCTCTCGCTGCTCTCCCCCACGCTGCTCGTCGCCTCGGTCGTCCGGCGTCATCAACGCCCTCCAGGTCTTCGAGCAGCCGTACGTCCTCACCGACGGCGGACCCGGCGACGCGACCCGACCGCGGTGATGGTCCTCTACCAGACCGCCTTCGAGCAGCTGCGCTTCGGGAGGCGTCGGCGATCGGCGTGGTGCTGTTCGCGCTCGTCCTCGCCGTCACGGCGCTCCAGTTCCGCCTCAGCCGCCGCTTCGTGCACTACCAGTGCAGAGGGCCCCGAACGATGACCTCCGTGTCAGTACTCCTCCCGTCCCCCGCGTCGTCCCCGTCCTCGTCGGCGGCTGCGCGAGCGGGCCGGGGCGCTGACCGCACGCCGGCTCGGCACCACCGCGCGGGTCGCGGGTCTGCTCGTCGTCGCGCTGCCGACCGTCGGGCCGGTGCTGTGGACGGTCTCCACCTCACTGCGCTCCCGGCCCAGTCCTTCGACCTGCCGCCGAGGATCCTGCCCACGGGCGGCACGCTCGCCGCCTACCGGCAGGTCTTCGACCAGCTCGACGCGCTGGCTGCTGGCGCTCAACTCCGCGCTGGTGACCGGTCTGATCGCGGTCGGCCAGATGATCACGGCGGGGCTCGGCGGCTACGCCTTCGCCCGCCTGGACTTCCGCTTCAAACGACCGCTGTTCCTGGCCTGGTCCTCGCCACCAGCTGATGGTGCCGGTGCAGGTCACCATCGTGCCGGTGTTCCTGATCCTGAAGGGCATGGGCCTGACCGACACCTCCTCGCGCTGATCGTGCCCGCGGTGCCGACGGCCTCGGCACGTTCCTGATGCGCCAGTACTTCATGACGATGCCGAAGCGAACTGGGCGAGGCCGCCCGCGATCGACGGCGCGGGCCCGTGGCGGGTCTTCCGCTCCGTCTACGCGCCGCTGGCCACGCCCGGTCTGGCGATCGTCGGCGTGCTGGCCTTCAACTACCACTGGAACGAGTTCTTCCGGCCGCTCATCCTGGAGACGAGCAACCAGAACTTCACGATGCCGCTGGGCCTGGTCTCCCTCCAGGGCAACCTCGGCACCGGGTCGATCTCCGTCGTCCTGGCGGGCGTCGTGCTGTCGATGATCCCGGCGGTCGCGGTGTTCGTGGTCGGCCAGCGGCCGCTGCGGAGGGGATCACGTCGTCGGGCCTGAAGGGCTGAGCGGTCCGTCCCGCAGGGCTACTTGGCCTCCGCCAGCGCGGCCGCCAGACGGGGCTGTCGACGTAGTGGTTGTCGTACAGCTCGACGACTTCTGATCTGCCTCGAAGCCGGCCTCGCCGCGCATCACGCGGCCCAGCAGGCGCAGGTAGTCGAAGCGCGGCATGCCCGGGCCGAACCGAACAGCGCACGTCCGCCGCACGGCCCGGGGCCGCGGCGAAGGCGTGCGCGGTGTGCGGCGGGACCAGCGGGAAGTCGCCCTTCTCCAGCACCTTCACCTCGTCGTCGATGAGGACCCGCAGGGCTCCGTCGATGAGCGAAGAACAGCTCGGACGCCTTGGTGTGGAGTGCGCGGAGAGCGCCGACCGCGCCCTTGGCGAAGGTGGAGCGGTAACTGGTGAGGTCGCTGCCGCCGGTGCCGTAGTCCGCGAGCAGGGTCATCACGCTGCTGGGGTCCGCGGTGGTCTCGGCGGTGTCGGCACGGGTGAGGAGGGCCTTGGGTGCGGTCTGCGCGTTCATGACGGTGCGTCCTGCCTCTGAGCTGCGGCTTCGGGCTCTCCCGGCGCCTTGTGAGGACAACTCTATAGAGCACAAAGACCTGTGGGCAGGTGCATTTGTCACCCTGAATCATGGGTCAACTCGGTAGCCGGCCGGCCATCGTCCGACGCCGGGGACGAAGGTCCGCGGAGTGTTCGAACGGGCAGATATCCTCACGGGGTGGCGGACAGAACCGGCGGCAAGCCTCAGACCGATGGACGTTCCACCCGCTGGACCGAGCACAAGGCGCAACGCCAGGTCGAGCTGGTGGACGCCGCGGTCGCGCTCATCGAGGCGGAGTGGGCGCGCACTTCCGGAGTGCAGCGCGCCCGCGGAGGAGGTGGGGCTGCCGCGCTCGGTGCTCTCCGGCACTTCGGGCGAGGACCGTGCCGCGCTGGACGAGTCTGATCCGCCGCCGCGTGGTGCAGTCGTTCATGCGGCGGATGGAGCCCACGCTCACCTTCGACGGGACGATCGAGGAAGCCGTGCACCGTGTGGTGGGCGCCCATCTGAGACTGGGTGGCCCAGCATCCGCGCCTGTACGCCTACATGGGCGTCGGGGAGCACGCGATGGGTGACGGGTCGCTGGTGGCGGACACCAAGACGGCCATCGCCCTGATGCTCAGCGAGCGGTTCGAGGGACGTCCTGAAGGCGCTCGGGGTGGCGGAGGCGCCGATCCCGGTCGGTGGCGGTCGGGATCGTGGGGTTCGTCGACACCGCGGTGAACCAGTGGGTGCGTGACCCGCAGCGCGAGCAGTCCGAGGACGAGTTGCGGGCGATGCTGTGCCGCTCGGTCTGGGCGGTGCTCGACGCGACGCTGCGGGACCTGGGCGTGGAGCTCTCGCCCCAGCAGCGGGTGGCGGACCTCAAGGGAGCGTGAACCCGGCGGTCGGCGCCGACCGCCGGGTGGTGGCTCGCGCCGGTGTCAGCCGCGCAGCGCCGGGCGCGGGCCGGGCGGCGGCACGGCGCAGGGACTCGGTGTCGGTGAGCTTGACGCGCGGCCGGCCCTGGGCCTCGCCCGCCGCTCGTTCCGCCGGTCGATCGCGCGCCAGGCCGCCAGGTCCAGAGGCGTCCGTCACCGGGCCCGCGCCCGGTTCCGGCTGCGTGAGGCGGCCGGCGGCAGAAGTCGTCGAGGAGGGACTCGACCGTCTCGTGGGCGCAGGTCTTGTTCGTGCCGATGAAGCCGGTCGGGCCGCGCTTGATCCAGCCGGCGACGTAGACGCCGGGCTCGACCCGGCCGCCCTCGTGCGGCACGGTCGCGGTGTCCTCGTCGAAGGGCAGGCCGGGGACGGGGCGGGCGCGGTAGCCGATGGAACGCGGGACGAGGCCGGTCTCCAGGGTCTGCGTGGCGTCGGTGGGCGCTGGCGCGTGACGGTGCCGTCCTCGTCGGTGCGCAGTTCGGTGGCGGCGACTCTCCAGGGCTCGTACGGCGGCGTCGCCCGTGAGCCGCACCGGGCCGGGCCAGGAACCGCAGGACGATGCGGCGGCGGCCCTCGACGGGGTGCGGGCGGCGGGTTCCGCGAGCAGCCGGGTCTTCGGCGGTGGCATCGGGCGCCAGGTCGTCGGGCCAGCCTCTCGGCTTGCGTACACGTCCACGTCCTTCAGGGCGGACAGCGCGGGGAGTTCGGGCACGGTGAATCGCGCGGCGCCTGGGCGGGTCCGCGGCGCCCGAGCAGGACGACCTCGCGCGACCTGCTGGCGCGCAGTGCGGCCAGCACGCCCGGTCGGAGATGTCGAGGTACGGGCCAGGGCGTCGGGGTCGGCGGTGAGGATGCGGGCGACGTCGAGCGACGTTGCCGCTGCCGACGACCACGGCGCGCTCGGTGTCCAGCGGGTGGTCGTCGAGTGCGCGGTCGGGGTGGCCGTTGTACCAGGCGACGAAGTCCGTGGCGGAGACGCTGCCGGGCAGGTCCTCGCCGGCGATGCCGAGGCGCTTGTCGGTGGCGGCGCCGGTCGCGTAGATCACCGCGTGGTGCGCGCGCAGGAGGTCGGGTGGGTGAGATCGGTGCCGATCCGGACGCCGAGGCGGTAGCTGAAGCCGGGCTGGGACTCGATGGCGGAAGAGTTCGGTGACCTGCTTGGTGTCCTGGTGGTCCGGTGCGACGCCGGCCCGCGCGAGACCGTACGGGGTCGCAGCCGGTCGAAGACGGTGACGCGCACGCCCGGGTGCCGCAGCAGCTCGTCGGCGGCGAAGAGGCCGGCGGACCGGCGCCGACGACGGCCACGCACAGCTCGCCCGGCGGCAAGGTGCGCTGCCGGGGCACGACGTGCATGGGCGCGCGGTCGTCGTGCGGATTCTCGCTGTAGTAGGAGGCGTTGAGTTCCAGGAGGCGGCAGCTCCGGCTCGCTGAGCGCCGTGTGGCTCGAGGCGTCCACCGGGCAGGCCGTCGTGCAGGCGCCGCAGTCCACGCAGGTGCGCGGATCGACGTAGAGCATGTCGGCGGTCCCGAAACCGGGCTCGCCCGGGGCGTGGATGCAGTTGACCGGGCAGGCCAGCACGCTGAGGAGGCGCCGGCGCAGCAGGATCGGGTGACGACGTACGGCACTTTGGCGGGCTGGTCTCCGTTCGGGGAAAGGGTGGTGCGGTGGTCCGCGGGCGCTCGAGTCCGCGTGCGGGATAGGAGGCTCGCCGCGGAAGCCTGCCGGGCGGCCGTCGATGCGCAGGGCCTTCCACAGCGGGCGGGACACCTTGTTCATCAGGCCGATGTCCTGGGCGAGCATCCGCACGTCGGAGAAGAGGTCGTGGAGCATCTTCTGACCGGCCTCGGACTTCCAGAAGACGTGCCTGACGACCCAGGCCTGGATGCCGACCTCGGCGGCGGACTTGCGGTCGATCATGATGACGTCGCACAGGATCCGCATACGGATCAGCGGAAGAGGACCGACAGGGCGCCGCGCGGCGGGTCCTGCCGTACCGCGGGACGCGCGCAGGCGCAGGAACTCGTGCGCGAAGGAGATGTCGCCGGGCCTCTTCGGCGATGTGGATCTGCATGATGCGCTGCGGCAGTGCACCGGCTCTCCGCTGCGCAGCGCGCCCTCTGCAGGTGGTCGATGGGCTCTGTCGCCGGCCAGGATGCCGGTGAAGAACGCCTCGGGGTAGAGCGAGCCGAACAGCGGCAGGACGCGGCTGAGCTGCCGGAACCAGCGCTTGCCGCCGGCGGTGTCCACGCCGGTGCGGTTGACCAGTTCCTGGAACATCTGGGTGTGGTGGGTCTCCTCGGTGATCTCGTGGGTGAGGTACCTGAACTCCAGGTTCTGGTTGCCCAGTTGGTAGACGTAGTCCAGCGCTCCGCGCATGAGCAGGTTCTCGAACTGCATCCCGACCTTGGCGATCACCGCCCAGCGCCAGATCCGATCCGGATCTGCGTGTCCAGCGGCTGCTCCTGGCGTACCAGGGTGGGCGCCGAGGGCGTCCGCCGACGTGAGCACCCAGCGGGGTCCTGCACGTCCACGGCGAACTCGGGGTCGTCCCACTTGATGTCGGTGAACGCGTTGAAGTTGACGTTCACGGAGCCCTCGGACAGGGTCCGCAGGCGCTCGTCGTAGAGCTTCCTGGTCAGGTGCGCGGTCATCTTCGTCCTCGCTTGTCTGCTCGGCCGGCGGGGGTGGCGGTGCACGGTGCTGTGGGGCGGTGGCGGCGCTGGTGGGGCCGAGTCGGACGGTCAGGCGGCGCGCGCGTCGGCTCAGCGTCGGCGGCGACGTCCGTGCGGGCGGCCTTCTCGAGCGCAGGGAGCCGTCTCGACGGGGGCGTCCTGGAGCATGGCGCGGTCGCGGTAGTAGTTGTTCCACAGGCGCCACGGGTCGCGGGTGCCCTGGCGCGGCATGACCTCGTTGCGCGTGCGATGGCAGCCGGAGGTCAGTGCCTCGCCCATGACGGAGAACTCCGACCGGTCGTCGTCGGAGGCCAGCGGGGTGGCGATGTCGTGGCCGTGGCTGCGCGCATGTGCGCGAGCAGGCTGGGCGGTGTAGTCGGCCGCGAGGTCCGCCTTGAGGGTCCAGGAGGCGTTGGTGTACCCGATGACGAGGGACATGTTGGGGACGCCTTCGAGCAGCACGGCCTTGTAGAGGACGCGGTTCTTGACGTCCACCGGGCTGCCGTCGACGGTGATCGTCATGCCGCCCAGGAGGCGGACGCTCAGGCCCGTGGCGGTGACGACGACGTCGGCCTTCAGTTCCTCGCCGGACTTCAGGCGGATGCCGTCCGCGGTGAAGGTGTCGATATGTGGTCGGTGGCGATCGACGCCTTGCCGCTCTTGAGCACCTTGAACAGGTCGCCGCCGGGGACGACGCACAGGCGCTGGTCCCACGGCTTGTAGCGGGGGCTGAAGTGGCGCATGTCGACGCTCTTGCCGGCCCGGGCGCGCACCAGGCCGAGGAGCGCCTTGCGGGCGAGGCGGGCACTTGCGACAGAAGGCGTAACTCCCTGCGCTGCAGCGCGATGTTGCGGGTCCGGGCGATCTTGTGGGTGAGCCGGGCGGGGGCGCGCAGCTTCTGCAGGAGGAAGGTGACCGGTCGACCTCGGGCAGCGCGAGGACGTACGTGGGCGAGCGCTGCAGCATGGTGACGTGCGCGGCCTCGTCGGCCATCGCGGGCAGCAGGGTGATGGCGGTGGCGCCGGAGCCGATGACGACGACGCGCTTGCCGGTGTGGTCGAGGTCCTCCGGCCAGTGCTGGGGTGGACCAGGTGCCCTGGTAGTCCGCCTCGCCCGGGAACTGCGGGCGGTAGGGGGTGTCGTAATCGTAGTAGCCGGTCGCCCCACGAGGTAGCGCCCGCGCTGTACGACTCGCGCTCGCCGGTGCTCTCGTCCTCGACCTCTACGGTCCAACGGCCGGTGTCCTGCGAGAAGTCGGCGCTGATCGCCCGGCGCCCGAAGCGGACGTGCTCAGCACGCCGTCGTCGGCCGCGGCAGTCCTCGACGTACTGCCTGATCTCCGCGCCGCCGGCCAGGATGCGTGCGTCGCGCCACGGGCGGAAGCCAGAATCGAAGGTGGACGTGCCGGAGTCGGAGCGGATGCCGGGGTACTGGAAGAGGTCCCAGGTACCGCCGACGCGGGCGCGCCGTTCGAGCACGACGAGCGAGGCGCCGGGGTTGCCGCGCAGGATGTGCCGCGCGGAACTGATGCCGGATATTCCGGCGCCGATGACCAGGACGTGCGACTTGCTGCTGCTCCATCGCGGAGGGTCCTCACTCTCGCTCGCGGGCCCCGGGGAGAGGCAGGGAAAGGCGGAGGGTCGCCGCCACTGGGAGCGCCGACGGTTGCGCAGACACGCGGCTCCGCATCTCTGCGGTACCGGCAACTTACCTGCGACACCGCGTTTCAGATACCTCCGGTAACGTGACTGGATCACATGCAAATAGGCCGGGAGCAGGGCAAATACCCAAGGAGCGTGGACGTTGGGTGGGGAGAACGTGGCGGGGTTGCGTGCGCCGCTCCCTCCGCTCGACGGCTCTCGCCGCCGGGTCAGGGACGGGCGAGAGCGCCGTCGGAGTCCACCACCCGGGCCAGCAATCCGTAGTAGCTGCCCCGCGCGGTGCGCGAAATCCGCCCGCGCGGACAGGCCGAGGCCGGGGTCGTCCGGTCCGCGCAGCAGGTCGACGGACGCCTGGGCGAAGCGGGCGGGGACTTCTCCTCTGCGGCGGCCATGCGAGGGAGCGCAGCGCAGGGTGACGGCGCAACGGGCGTTCTCGCGCTGGTCCGTTCCGGCGCGCAGCATGCTCAGGCGCCCGGCGGCGGGTTCGGCGTCGGCGAGGAGCCGTTCGAGATCGGCCGCAGAGCTCACCGGCGAGGTGTGCCGTCCGATCGGCATCCGCGCCTGCCTCCAGCAGGACGTGCAGCGCGACGAGCAGGTCGACCGTGTGCGGCCCCGGCGCGTCGGTGTCGAGGTGCGCCGACAGATCCGCCTCGATGTCGTCGGCGAGGCGGCGCGCGTCGGCATGGGCGCGCTGGGCCGAGCGAGGGCTCAGGCCCATGTGCGCCAGGCCCGCCGCCCCGGCGTCGAGCACGTCGCGCGCGGTACGGACGCCGGCCGCCAGCACCGCCTGTCTGTCCGCCGCACCTCGGACCAGTCGCCCGACGGGGACGGCGGCGAGCTCGGCGTCGATCCGGTCGCGGCGCAGCGCGTGCCACGCCCTGCGCACGGCATCGCGGGCTCGTTCGTGGTCACGGACCACCTGGTCGGCTCATCGCGCAACGCCCGTGCCCGCGCCATGGTCCTGGGGTGGGCGCCCCTCACCCCCATCGCGGAGCGGATGTTCCCCCGACAAGTCCCACGGCGATCAGGGCCACGCCGATCAGGACCAGGGTGTCGGACAGCGCGTTGGGATCCGTGTCGTCGAGCGGCGAGTCCAACTCGCCCTTGTCCGACCTCGGTGAACATGAACCCGCTCTCCCAGCCGTCCACCGCGCCCAGGATGTCGTGCGAGGGCTTGAGTAGTCGCGTCACGGTCCGGATCGCACCGATAAGGGCCCTCACGCCAGTGATCCCCGTCGCGGAACGGTCCTCCCAGCGGACCGTGCACCGGCCGTCCGGCTTCTCGCTGAGCACGGTGAGGTCGATCTGCCGCGTCTCGGGATACGAGGTGTACGCGTAGGCCGCCAGGCCGAACAGCACCACACCGAGCGTCAGCACCCAGCGGAAGAACGGCACGTGCCGCATGACTCCCTCGCCCCGGCCGCTGCCCATGGCAGGCCGACCCCGGCGTCCATGATCTGCCTGCATGACGCACCTGCTCAAGGAGTCGACAGCCCTTTGCTGCATCGCACGACGGCATGCACTCTCACCGCAGGAGCCCCGTGCTCCATCTATCGAATTTCGATAGATTCCCATCGCAAGTCGATGGAGGGATGAGGCATGGGACAACTGACCGCGCGGGCGCTGCTGCGTCGTGCTCGCGGTGGTGCTCGCGGGCACCCTGTTCGTGCAGGCGTCGATGCTGTGGGTGCTGGTGAGCGGGAACGATCCGGAGGACGGGTCGCTCACGCTGACCGTGATGCGCGTGATCACGATCCTGGGATGGTGCCGGTCCAGGTCGCCCTGGTCTGTGTGTGGCGGCTGGTGGCGATGGTGCGGCGCGGGACCGTGTTCTCGGACGCCGCCTTCCGGTACGTGGACGGCGTGATCGGGTCCATCGTGGCGGTGTCCCCGTGTGGTTCGCGGTCACCGGCGTCAACGCGCCCGGTCAGCGGGACGATCCGAGTCACCTTGATCATGGGCGGGATCGGCGTCGCCATCCTGGGGTCGCCCTCATCGTGCTCGTGTGCTGCGGATGCTGCTCGCCCAGGCCGTCGCGCGCGACGTCGAAGCGACGCGGATGCAGGCCGAGTTGAACGAGGTCATCTGATGCCGATCGCCGTCGACATCGACGTGATGCTGGCCAAGCGGAAGATGTCCGTGGGCGAGCTCGCGGACCGGGTGGGGATCACCCCGGCCAACCTGGCGGTCCTCAAGAACGGCCGTGCCAAGGCGGTGCGGTTCACGACGCTCGCCGCGCTCTGCGAGGTGCTCGACTGCCAGCCGGGCGACCTCCTGCGCTGGGAGGACGGAGACGCCGCGGGCAACTGACCGGCCCGCGGCGTCCTCCCTTCCCGCGGCTCAGGGTGCCTGGTGCGCCGCCATCACGTGCTTGACCCGCATGTAGTCGTCCAGGCCGTAGCGGCTGAGGTCGCGGCCGATGCCGGACTGCTGCGTAGCCGCCGTGCGGCATCTCGACGAGGGGATCACCTGGTGGCAGTTGAGCCAGACGCAGCCGAAGTCGAGTTCGGCGCTCACCACGCATGGCGCGGGCCAGGTCCGCGGTCCAGACGCGCTGGAGGCGAGGCCCAGGTCGACGCCGTTGGCGAGGGCGATCGCCTCGTCCTCGCCGGCGAAGGGCTGCACGGTGACGACCGGGCCGAAGACCTCCCCTGCACCACGTCGTCGTCCTGGCGGACTCCCCGGAGACCACGGTGGGCGGGAAGAAGTAGCCGGGACGGTCGAGGAGCGCGCCGCCCGTCTCCACCGTGGCGTGCGCGGGCAGCGACTCACGACGGACGCGACGCGGCCGCGTGGGCCGCGCTGTTGAGCGGGCCGTGGAAGACGCCGTCCTCGTCCGGCGCCCCCGTCGTGGTGGTCGCGCGGCCTCGACGAGCGCGGCCAGCAGCGCGTCGTGCGCCTCGCGGTGCACGAGGACCCGGGTGACCGCGGTGCAGTCCTGGCCCGCGTTGAAGAACGCGGCGTCGGCCAGGGCGCGGGCCGTGCGGACCGGGTCGACGATCGGCGAGACGATCGCCGGGGCCTTGCCGCCCGGTTCGAGGTGGACGTTCTTCACGTCCCGCGCCGCTTCCGCCATGACCTCGGATCCGGCGCGGGTACTGCCGGTGATGGCGACCATGTCGACGTCGGGTGCGCGACGAGAGGGCCCGGCCGGTGTCCCGGTCCCCGCAGACGATGTTCACGACGCCGGGCGGGAGGCGCGCTGCGCGAGTTCGCCGAGCAGGACCGTCGACCACGGCGTGGTGTCGGACGGCTTCAGGACGACGGTGTTGCCGGCGGCGAGAGCGGGGCCGAGCTTCCACACGGCCATCATGAACGGGTAGTTCCAGGGCGTGACCTGGGCGACGACCCCGACCGGCTCGCGGCGCACGTACGAGGTGCTGGCCCTCGGCGTACTCCCCCGCGGCGACGCCCTCCAGGACGCGGGCCGCACCGGCGAAGAACCTCAACTGGTCGGCCCCGCGCAGGATTTCGAGAGTACGGGTGGTCTCGCGGGGCTTGCCCGTGGCGCGCACCTCGGCGCGCGAGTTCGTCCGCGTGCTCGACGACCAGCTCGGCGAGGCGCAGCAGCGCCTCCTGCCGCCGGGCCGGGGTACTGCGCCGCCAGCCGGACAGGGCGCGCGGCGGGCGGCCGCGACGGCGGTGTCCACGTCGGCGGCCGAGGAGCGGGGCGCCGTGCCGTACACCTCCTCGGTGGCGGGGTCGGTCAGTTCCATGCGGTCGGACGCCTCGGCCGCGCGGCCGTCGACGACGTTGTGCAGGGTGAGGTCAGACACCGGCGGTCTCCTTGCGCAGCGCGCGCCACGGTGACGCCGGGGCGAGCCGCCCGTCGGTCACCTTCAGCTCGATGAGGGCGGCCCGGCCGCAGGCCAGGGCGCGATCCAGGGCCGGCCCGAACTCCTCGGTGACGGTGACGGTCTCGCCGTGGGCGCCGAAGGCCCGGGCGTACGCGGCGAAGTCGGGGTTGCCGAGGGCGGTGCCGCTGACCCGGCCGGGATAGGTCTGCTCCTGGTGCTGGCGGATGGTTCCGTACTGGGAGTTGTTCAGGACGAGGATCAGCAGGGGCGGCGCCCTCGGTGACGGCGGTGGCGAGCTCCTGTCCGTTCATCAGGAAGCAGCCGTCGCCCGCGATGGAGACGACGCGGCGGCCGGGGTGTCGGAGGGCGGCGGCCACGGCGGCGGGGATGCCGTAGCCCATCGAGCCGTTGCGCGGGGCGAGTTGGCGTCCGCCCGCCCGGTGGGTGAGGAAGCGCTGGGCCCAGATGGCGTGCGGTTGCCCGCGCCGAAGGTGACGACGGCGCCGGCGGGCAGCCGCGCGTCGAGCGCGGCGAAGACGGCGCCGAGGTCGAGCGGGTCGTCGTCCGGCGCCGGGGTGCGGAAGGCGAGGTGGGCGGCGGTCCTGCTTGGTGAACGTGGCCCAGGGCACGGGCCCGCCGGGCCGCAGCCCGCGGACGGCCGCCCCGAAGGCGGCGGGGGCGGCGAGCAGGGTCAGTTCGGCCCGGTGCAGGACGCCAGGGGCTGGGCGTCGGGCAGCACCTGCACGAGGCGGGGCCCGCTGCCGTCGTGCGGCAGCAGCGTGAAGCCGTCGGTCGTGACGTCGCCGGGCGCGGCGCCGACGGCGATCAGCAGGTCCGCCGTGCGCACCCGTTCCGCGAGCCGGTCGTCCCGGCCGTAGCCGAGGTGTCCGACGTAGTTCTCGGTCTCGTTGTCGAGCAGGTCCTGGCAGCGGAAGTCGACGGCGACGGGCAGCGACCACGCCTGGGCCAGTCGCGTACGTCGGCGCGGGCGTCGGGCGTCCAGCGCTGCCGCCGAGGATCACGAGCGGCGCTCCGCGGTGGTCAACAGGGCTTCGAAGCGGGCGAGTTCGGCAGGGGCGACGCCGCCGTCCGGGACCAGGGCAGCGGGGTGGCGTCGGGGACCTGGACGGTGTCCGTGAGCATGATCCTCGGGCAGGCCGATGACCACCGGCCCCGGGCGGCCGCTGCTCGCGACGGCGGGCAGGCCCGGGCCACGTACTCGGGGATGCGGGCGGCGTCGTCGACGGTCTCGACGAGCTTGGCGCAGGCGCCGAACGTGCCGCGCAGGTCCAGCTCCTGGAACGAGTGCCGGTCGGTGTGGTCGCGCGGGACGAGGCCGATGAAGAGGATCAGCGGGGTGGCGTCCTGGTAGGGCGGCGTGCAGGGCGACGAGCGCGTTCGTGGCGCCGGGGCGCGGGTGGTGAAGCAGATCCCGGGGCGCCCGGTAGAGCTTAGCCGTGCGCCTCCGCCATGTAGGCGGCGCCGCCTTCGTGCCGGCACACCACCATGCGGACCGGGGCGTCGTGCAGGGCGTCGAGCGCGGCGAGGTAGCTCTCGCCGGGCACGCCGTACGCGGTGTCGGCGCCGTGCGCGGCGAGCTGGTCGATCAGGACCTGGCCGCCGGTGCGCGGGCAGGTGGTGCCGGTTCATGCGGGGACCTCGACGTTCTGGGACGGGGTGGAAGAGTGCCGCGCCGGCTGCAGGACCGTCCCGGCGGCGAGGGAGCCGGCGACGGTGCAGGCGGCGATGGCCATGAGCAGCAGGGCGGCGCCCACGAGGCGCCGTCGGCGGCGCCGGTGAGCGAGGTCGCCATCAGCGGCACGAAGCCGGACAGGACGCCCGCGAGGTTGTACGACATGGCGACGGCGCTGTACCGGAACTCCTCGGGGAACATCCCGGAGACGACGGCGCCGATCGGTGCGTACGGGATCGACAGGGCGCCGATGCCGAGCGAGACACCGAGGTAGACCAGGCCGGTCTCCTCCGTGTCGACGAGCCAGGCAGGCGGAACGCCACGGCCATCGTGACGAGCGCGCCGAGGGCGCAGACCCGCCAGGCACCGATCCGGTCGGCGAGCCGTCCGGCGAGGACCAGCACCACGATCTCGACGACCGAGCCGATGACGGTGGAGCTTTGAGCATCGTCTGCTTTCGTCGATGCCGAGTTCGTCGGTGCCGTAGGAATGATGAACGTGCTCATCAGGAAGAAGCCGCCCACGCCGAGGAACGCGGCGCCCACGCCACGATCATGCGGCCCCAGGTGCGCCGGAACGCCTCGACGAGCGGTGCGGGCTTCGGCCCCTGTTGCGTTCGGCGTCGTCCAGCATCTTGCGGAAGACCGGGGACTCCTCGATGTGCATGCGCGGGTAGAGGCGCGAAGCCGAGCAGCGGGAATGCGATGAGGAACGGCAGGCGCCAGCCCCACGAGTAGAAGGCGTCGTCGGGCAGCGTGCCGACCAGTGCGAAGGCGCCGCTGGACAGCAACGTGCCGACGGGCGAGCCGAGTTGGGGGATGGACGAGTAGCTGCCGTGCTTCTCCTTGGGCGTGTGTTCCAGAGGTGAGCAGCATCGCGCCCGACCATTCGCCGCCCACCGATATGCCCTGGAGGAAGCGCAGGGCGGACAGCAGTGCGGGCGCCCAGATGCCGATGGTGTGTCGTACGTGGGCAGCATGAGCCGATGCGGCCCGTCGTGGCGCCCATCATCACGACCGTGATGATCAGTGACACCTTGCAGGCCGTGGCGGTCACCGATGTGGCCGAAGATCGCGGCGCCGATGGGCCGGGCCACACGAATCCGACGGCGAACGTCACGAACGAGGCGATCGTGCCGACCGCGGCGCCGGATCCAGCTCGGGGAAGAACAGCTTGTGTGAAGACGAGCGCGGCGGCGGTGCCGTAGAGGAAGCAGTCGTACCACTCCAGTGCGGTGCCGCTGAAGGCTGCCGTCAGCAGTCTTCTGATGTCCTTCAGGTCGGGCTTGCTGGGCGTGCGCACGCGTTCTCTACGGGAGGGCGGCCCGGCGGCCGGGAGGGACGGGGACCGGAGCGTGCGGTGCGGGTGAGGGCGGCCGGGTCGTGGATCGGGATCGCCGCCCACGACCGTGGCGAGGACCCGGATCGCGCCGATGCGGTCGGGGTCGGTGCGTTTGGACGGGGTCGCCGTCCGTGGATCGGTGAGGTCGGCGAGCTGCCGGGGACGAGGCGCCTCGCGCCCGCCGAAGCCGGTGGCGCGAGCGGATCCCTCGGTCCAGAGCGCGCAGCGCGGCAAGCGACCGGAACGCTCTCGTCCGGACCGCACGGCACGCCCGTCCGGTCAGTCGCGTGACCATCGACTGGATCGCGGGCAGCTGGTGCGCCGGGCGCCACGGGCCGGTCAGGAGCTGCCGGGGACGGGCAGTCCAGGTCCGCGGCGAGACGCCTCATCCGGTACGACCAGGCGGTGCGCTCGCCGAGCTGCGGCGGCCATCGCGTCGCCGAAGGCGTGCAGGAAGTTGTGCTGCGGCACGGGCACCACGCCCAGCTCGGCGAAGCGGGCCAGCTGGTCGGGGCGGACCACGCCCGCGTGCTCGATCCGGTGCCGGAGCGCCGGGGCGCGCGCGCTCGCGCGCGGGCTCCGCGCGATCGCGTCGTCGAGGGCGAGGTCGACGGCCCGGTCGCCGATGGCGTGCGCGGCCACGGTCCAGCCGGACCGGTGCGCGGCGACGACCAGGTCCGTCATCGCGTCGGCGTCGCCCTGGAAGTAGCCGGTGGGCCGCTCCTCGCTGTGGGGACAGCCGCAGAAGGGCTCTGTGACGGCGGCCGTGCGGCCCAGCAGCGAGCCGTCGAGGAAGATCTTCACCGGTCCGAGGGAGAGCCGGTCGTCGCCGAATCCGGTGCGCAGGCCGAGGTCGAGCCGAGCGTGATGCCGTCGTCGGCGTGCGAGGTCACGCGGTGCAGCACGCCGGACGCGGCCATGAGCTGGGCGCGGGTGTGCCGTCCGTCCGGTGTCGCGGGCGAGTTGGTAGGCGCCGAGCTCGACCGGTGTGGCTGGCCGATCCAGCCACCGCCGGTGCCCGCCTCCGTGAAGCTGGTGACTCCCTCGGTGAGGTAGCGCCGGGTCGCCGCGCTCGACGGCGTCGGCGACGGTCTCCACCGGGTACGGCAGCACCTGCTGAAAACGTTGCACGAGCGCTGCGCGGTCTCCTCCAACAGGCCGTCCGGGCGGCCGAGTCCGTCGCGGGATACGACGCCGCCGACCGGGTCGCGGAAGGCGTCGTCGGCTGCGCGCCGGCCGCGGCGAGCACCGGGGTGTTGACGACGCAGGCGTGTCCGGAGGTGTGCTTGAGCCAGACGGGCCGGCCGCCCGCGGCGCGGTCGAGGGCGTCGCGGTGCGGATGGTGGCCGCCGAGCTTGTGGTGGTCAAGAGCCCGGCGCCGATCGCAGGCGTCCGGGGCGAGGTGCGCCGCGTACGCGGCGACGGCGGCGTACACCTCGTCGACCGAGCGGGCCGTGGAGACGTCGAGCTGGGTGAGGTCAGGCCGAGCCAGGCGGTGTGGCAGTGCGCGTCGTTGAAGCCGGGCAGCACGGTGGCGCCGCCCGCGTCGAGTCGCGCCGCGCGGGCAGGTCCGCCACGTCGTCGTCGAGCCCACGACGGTGCCGTACTGGGACGCCGAGGGTGTGGGCGGTGGACGGTCGGGATCGAGGGTGCGGATGCGGGCGTTGCGGACGAGCAGGTCGAGTCTGCATCGGGAGTGGCTGCCTCTCAGGCCAGGTGGTGCAGTTGCGCGAGCGGCAGCTCGGTGGCGGGCGCGCAGTGCCGGTGGCCACGCCGTCGACGAGGACGGGCGCGGGCTCGCGGGGCACGACGACGCGCGGTGTCGCGGTGTTGTGCAGCATGTCGGCGCGCGTGAGACCGCGGCTGCCGCGGATCGGCGCGTACGTCAGACCGCTCGGCAGGGCCGCCCGCGCGGCCCGGTCACTGGAGGGCGGCCTCGGCGACGAAGACCTTGGCGAGCCGGGCGGGCGCGGCACCGAGCGCCCGTAGTAGGGCCGGTAGACGCGCGGCTGGGTGAGCCGGGTCGATCCGGAGCCCGAGCCGGTGTTGCCCCACGCCACGAACCCGGACTTGATGACGAGCTCGGGCTTGCTGCCGAACCGCTTGGGGTCCCACAGCACGAGGTCCGCCATCCGCCCGCCTGCACGCTGCCGACCTCGTGGGCCAGGCCGTGGGCGATCGCCGGACTGAGGGTGATCTTGGCGAGGTAGCGCAACGCCCGTACGTTCTCGGGCCGTTCCACTCCCCCGCCGCCGTTGGCGAGGGCCTGCACGTGGGCGAGCTGCCAGGTCCGGCGCACGGTCTCGGCGATCCGGCCCATGCCCATGGAGTCGGAGTTGACGATGGAGATGGCCCCCAGGTCGTGCAGCGGGCGTTCTCGGCGGCGATGGCGTGCTCGCGGATCCGGCCCTTGAGATCGCGACGTCGCTCGCGGAGTGGTGGTTCTGCCGGTGCACGGTCATCGTCATCGGGAAGAGCTCCCCGACCGTGTTCGGGGTGTACGGGATGGTGGGCGTGGTCGACGACGGCAGGATGTTCGGCTCGGAGAGGATCTCCAGGAGTCGCGCCCGCCGCCGCCCTCCACGTGGTACGCGTGCATCGGTCCGGCCCCGCGTGGCGCCGGTGGTGTCCCGCAGATAGCCCGACTCGTTCATGGAGTCGGTGTGCAGGGCCACCGGAAGGTCGGCCTGCTCGGCCGTGTCGAGGCAGTTGTCGATGATGCGGGGCGTCGCCCCGAAGTCCTCGTGGATCTTGAAGCCGCCGGCCCCGGCGAGGGTCGACCTCGTCGAGCAGCGCCCGCGAACTCGACGAACCCCGGGCCAGGAAGGCGATGTTGAGCGGGGTGCCCTGCCAGGCGCTCATCAGGTGTGCAGGTTGTGGGCGGGTTGCAGCCGATCTCCCAGACACCGCCCAGGCCCATGCCGACGAGCGTGGTGACGCCCGCGGAGAGCGCGGCGGCGCCACTTCGGGCGAGGAGAGGTGGACGTGGCTGTCGACGATGCCGGGTGTCGCGATCAGCCCTTCTCCCGGCACCACTCGAGGTGTGCGAGTCGATGGCGTACTCGACGTCCATGACGTCCGGGCTGCCCACGCGCCCCGACGGAGACGATACGGCCGTCCTCGATGCCGATGTCGGTCTTGCGCACCCGAGCACCGGGTCCATCAGGACCACTCCCGCCACGACCATGTCGAGCGCCGAGTCACGGTCGGAGCGCGAGGCCAGCAGTCCGTCACGGACCGTCTTGCCGCAGCCGCCGAGGAGTTCGTCGCCCGGCGTGCCGTCGTCGGCCTCGACCTCCACCCACAGGCAGGTGTCGCCGAGCCGGATCCGGTCGCCGGTCGTGGGCCCGTACAGGGCGTGGTACGTACGTGCGGCGGTCGATGCTGGTCATGCGCGCTCCTGGGTCTTGCGGCTGGCGGGGACGAGGACGACCTCGCGCTCCTCGCCGGGCGCGAAGGTGAGCGCGGTGCCGGCGGCGATGTCGAGGCGCAGCCCGCGGGCGGCCTCCCGGTCCAGTTCGAGGGCCTGGTTGACCTCGTGCAGCGGGTAGTGCGACGAGACGTAGACGACCGTGTCACCGGTGTTGCGCACGGTCAGGGTCGTGCGGGGCGCCCCACGTTGATCTCGACGGGCTCCGGGCCGTGCGGACCGCGCCCGGTGGTTCGCGCTGCCGGGCCCGATCGGGCGGTCGACGGCGACGAGCGAGGTGCCGCTCGGGAAGAGCGCCTCGACCTGCGCGAGTCGTCACGATGTCGGCGACGCCGTCCAGCACGTCGTCCGCGGTCAGGACCCGGCCCGCCGCCTCGATCACCTCGTCGAGGCTCAGCCCGTCCCAGGCGGCCTCCAGGATCTCGTCGCAGATCAGGGCGATCGACTCCGGGAGCGTTGAGACGGCGGCCCCGCGCGCGGCGGCGCCGGGCGAGCTCGGCGACGGTGAACAGCTGGAGCCGTTCCTGTTCTCGAGGGGTCAGATGCACGGCCGGGTGGCCCTCCTGTGCGACGGGGCCCGGGCGGGGCGCCGCGGGACTGCCCCAGCTTCCGTGGCAGCAGGCACAAAACCAACGTTGAAACATCGCCCCTACGTCACCCAGGATTGGTCACATGCACAATCCACTCCGCCCGGACGCCGAACTGCCCCCGCCCTCACCGCGCATCGCGGAACTGGCCGGGCAGTGCCTGGACAACATCGACGGGCTGATCGGCGACTGGCTGGAGATGGTCCGCCCGGTCCGCACCACGTACGCGGACCGCGTCCCTGACATCCAGTTCCGGGACACCGCCTGGCACGCCTTCGAGCTGCTGCTGCGCACCGTGGCGCAGCTTCCGGTGCCGCCGCACATCGCCGGCGTCTCCCAGCGCGTGGGCGAGGACCGCGCCCGGCAGGGCGTCCCGCTCGACTCGCTCCTGCAGGCGGCCCGGCTGACTTCCGCGTGGTGTGGGCAGCGCTCGTGAAGCGCGCGCGACCCGGCGGACATGACGGAGCTGGTGGAGTCCGCTACCACGTGCGTGGGAGGCCGTCGAGGGACACGTCACCGGGATCATGACGGCGTACCAGCGGACGATCCTGGAGATGGGGCGGCGCGAGGAGGACGAGCGGCGCATGTGGGTCGCCCGGCTCCTGAGCAGCGAGGGCCGCAACCCGACGGTCGTCAGGACGCGGGCCTCGCCCTGGGCTTCGCGGCGTCGGGCCGCTACCCGGCGCGCGGCGTCGTCCGCGGCGGACGAGCTCAGAGACTGCACCGGGCGGCGCATGCGATCCCTGCGGGCGGCGGGCGCGCCGGTGCAGCAGCAGAGTGGTGGGCGGGGACGCCGTCCTGGTGGTGCAGTTGGGCAGCCGCACCACGCGGGAGAGCGTCCTCGACCAGCTCGGCGACTCGCCCTGCGGTGTCGCGCCGCCGACGACGGGACTGTCCTCGGTGCCGCGCGCCGCGGTCCTCGCCGTGGCGACGGCGCAGGTGCTGCCGCCCGACGCCACGTCACCGCGGCTGCTGGAGGACAGCTGGCTGGACGTGCTGGCCACCAGGCGGGCGACTTCGCCCACGATCTGGCGGCCGACGTCCTGAGCGGTCTCGACGGCCCCGACGTCACCGCCACGGAGGCGGACCGTCTGCTGCAGACGGTCCGTACCCACCTCTCGGGCAGCGGCTCCGTCGCGGACACGGCCGACGCCCTCTACTGCCACCGGAACACGATTCAGCACCGCTTCGCCCGCTTCCACCAGCTGACCGGCCGCGACGTGCGCAGGCCCGGCGACACGGCTCTGGTCGCGGTGGCGCTGCGCGCCGCGCGCGCGGGTGACCTCCCGTCGCCGGTCAGACGCGCCCACCGGTGAGCCGGGTGACGGAGCCCCTGCCCGGCCGCCCTCCGCGCGGCGGCCGGCGGCGAAGGAGGTCGCGACCAGTGCGGTCGCGCCGACCCCGACGCCCGCGGCGACGGCCTTGCGGTTCTGACGAGCGCCCAGGCCGTCGTGGCCACGGACGTCACGCGCTGCGCGGCCGACGTCACGTTGTCGCGGGCGCTGGCCAGCGCGGCGCCGGTGGACGCGACCGCGTGGGCCGCGCCGGTGCCCGTGGAGTCGGCGGCACGCGCGGCTCCCTTGCCCGCCGACTCCACGGCGTCCGCGGTCTTCTCGGTCACCGACTCGGTGGCCGGTTCCGTGGTCTTGGTGGTGGCCGACTTCGCCGCCTTGCGCGGCGCGGCCCTTGATGGTCTCGTTCTGCTGTGGATTCGCCATGCTGTGCGGTTGGCCCGATCCGGCCGCGTCAAACAATGTCGCGCATCCGGTCAGCCGGACAGCTCGGCCCGCCACGGCCGCGGCCACTGCCCCGACGGCGGTGGCCGCCCGCGATGCCGAGGTCGTTCCTGGCGCTCTTGTAGAAGTCGTCGCGCGCCGCGTCTCGCCAGCTGATGGGCCCTGGTCCACTTGTCGGCGTCGACCGAGCCGTCCCGTACGAGGAGTTCGATGGTCCAGATCGTCTCGTGCCAGCGGCGCGCCGCCGCGACGGTCACGTCGTCCCCGACCAGGAGGACCGACTCCCACTCGGTGGCCGCCGGGACTCCGCCTCGGCGAGCAGGGGCAGCCCCTCGTCGGGCGAGCAGCGGATCGGCCACGTCGGTGAATCCGAGGGCGGAGCCGATGCGTTGGGCGATCCTGAGCTGGGCCTTGAGGGCGTTCGCGTACCGGCCGCGTGTCGTCTCGAAGCGCTTCTCGTCCGCAGCGCTCCTCCCGCTGCCGCTGCCATCTGCGACGCTCGGCTCGTGACTCTGTGCGGCGAACGAGCCGAGCGAGCCGTACCACGACGCCTATCAGCGCCGGAAGCTGATCGTAGAGTGACACGTTTCCGCTGTTCCTCTCTCGTCGGAGCGGGCTCGTCGGCGCGTGGCCGGCTCGGCCGCGTCGGCCTCAGCCGGACGGCTGACGCCTCGCACCCGCTCCACCCAGGCACTGGCGCGTCGAAGGCGGTGCGGTCGCGGGCAGTGACGCCGTCCGTGATCCACCAGTGTGTCGGGTTCTCTCCGTAATACCCGTACATCGGGTCGGCGCTCCAGTTCAGACCGGTTCGTCCCGGCCGTCGCCGTCGAAGTCCGCGGCCGTGTACGGGCGGGCGTGGCGGCGCTGGGCGGAGAGCTTCTTGCCGTGGGCCCGGGCGGGGCCAGTCGCGGACCATGGTCGCGGAGCCTCCCGCGCCGTCGAGGTCCTCCAGCAGGCTCACGCCGTCGGACGTCGGGAGCAGGATGCCGTCGCGGCCGTCGCGCCGTCCGGGTCCGCCGTCTCGCAGTCGAGCGGTGTGGAGAATCGCGGCGCGGGAGCGCGGACCGCGGGAGTTCGCGGCGGACCGGGGCCCGCCGTCTCCCGGGTACACCGTCAGGGAGCCGTCGACCTCGCTCGGTCTCCGCGCCGGGCTCGTCGTTGCGGCTTCCGTCGTCCCCGACGGCGACGTCGCGCCGCCCGTCGCCGTCGAAGTCGCCGAAGGCACGGGCGTTGCCCGCCCGCAGTTCGCGGCCCGGCCGGTGGCGGGCACGGTGTAGAGCGTGTTGCCCGACTGCTCCCGTCGTCGATCTCGTGCTGGAGCAGCGGTCGCCCAGCGGCTCGTCGCCGCCGTCGCCGACGGCGCCCGGGTCGGCGTACAGCTCTCCCGTTGCCGGGCAACGTTCCGGTCCGCGCGGGCGCTCCTGTCGACCGGTCGAACGGTCCGTACAGGAGCCACACGTCGCGGCCGAGTCCCCCACTCCTGCCAGGTCGGGGCGTCCGTCCCGTCGAAGTCCCCGCGCACCACCTGCCGGATCCCCAGCACGGCTGCTCGCTGCGGAGTTGTACGGCGTGGCCTTCCTGCCGGGTGCGCCGGGCCGTGCGCGGAGCCCCAGACGACGTACAGCGTGTATCAGCGTTGGGCCGTGACGTTGCCTGGGTCGCCCGCTCCTGCTCGACGTCGGTATCGCGAGGTCGGCGAAGCCGTCGCCGTCGAGATCGGCGGTGGCGCCCGGCGTGCGTCGACGTCCTCGGGCCGTCTCGACGCCCGACACCGACATCGGCGGCGGGCAGGCCGAGGTCGCTGCGCCCGTACACGGTCCGGGTCACGCCGGATCGAGTCCGTGCGACGCGACCCGTACACCACCAGGATCCGCCGTCGGCGGGCTCCCACTGCGGTTCGCCGCCCGGTGTGTCGAGGGGCAGCAGCAGATCGCGGTGGCCGTCGCCGTTCAGGTCGTCGGGGTCGCGCGAGCCCTGCCGGGAGCGGGGCGCGGCTCGCGTCGGCGCGGGGAGCGCGTCGGGCTCCTCGCTTCCCCGCGCGACGCCCCGCCGTCCCGTTCGCCCGGCGTTCCGCTGCCGCACCCGGCGAGTCAGCGCCAGCACGCCGCAGACGGCGACGAGCGCGGTGGGCGGGGCGGTTCTCCACGTCATGTGCCCCAGCCTCACACCGGGCCGGTCCGTCCCGCCCGCCGCTATCAGACTCGTTGTGAAGGATCTTCCAGCGTGGGGATGCGCGGGGACAGCAGGGCTTCGGTGTGCCGGGTGACCTGCCCCGACGAGCCTGACCACGCGCACCTCGTCGCCGTGCGCCGGGTCCTCGTCGTCGAGGATGTGGAGCAGCCGTAGGAAATCCGGGAGCCAACGCGGCCACCTGCTCGAACAGTCTCGACGTACATCGCTCGACGAGCGGTGCTCGCCTGGACGCTCCCAGGTGGATGAACGGCTCGCCGCCCTGTCCACCGGAGGTCGAGCAGGTAGGGTCGGCCATCAGGTCGATGCGACGCTGCAGTTCCGCGACGATCTGCCGCAGCCGGCCCTCGTCGTCGTCGCTCCCCGCGGTCTCCCGCACCGTGATCCAGCCGTGGTACTCGAACACGTCATCACGATTGTAGGAGACGGCCACCGTCCGCAGGGAGACGGCTCGCCGTCAGAAGCGCATCGCGTACGAGATGCGCCGCCGCAGGGACTTGACGCGCTGGGCATCGTGTGGAAGCGGGCGTCCTGCTCCAGACCCGGGCGCTTCGCGCACCCTCATGCGCCGGCCCGCTCGATCGCCTCGTCGAGCGGCATCACCAGGGGCAGGTCGAAGATCTCGACGACCGCTCCACGCGTTCCCGGACGCCGCCGCCCACCACGTGGTACGGGATCTCCAGCTCGTCCAGGGTGTCGATGAGCAGCTCGTCGGACATCCGGCGGAACGGTCGGAGACCGGCGGTGGCCGTCCGCCTTCATCTCGAACTCGACCGGCAGGTGCACGTAGGCGTCGTAGATCCGCTTGGCGCGCGCCTTGGCGACGGCGCCGTACGCGTCCATGTACTGGCGGTAGAACCGCTTGACGGGCAGCTCCCGCCACGTTCTTCGCCGTCCGCACCAGCAGGTTCGCGCCGGGTTGATGCCGACCCGCATGCGGGCGCTCGCCGTAGATCCACTCTCGTGGATCACAGGAGCCGTCGGAGATGAACGCTCCCTCCTGCCCGACTCGTTGTGGATCCGCTCCTCCAGCCGGCGCAGCGGCATCGTGAGCTCCATCGCGCTCAGTTCCTGGACCTGCTTGCCCGGGACGAGGTCGCGAGAGGATCTCCCGGGAGGTCATCGCGTGGGTACGAGGTATGCCCGTCGCCATCGACAGGGTCTCGGTCGTGGTGCTCTTGCCGCTTTCGGAGTACGTCCCGAGATCGCCAGGTGCGGTGACCGCGCCGCGGTGGCAGCGGCGGAGGCGCTCGTCGGGGCCGTGCTCGTGTTCATGGTGTCCATGGTGTCTTCTCTTCCGTCGTGGAGTGGCCCGGCCGGGGCCGGGGTGTGCGGTGCGGACTCGGCCGCCGAGCCCAGGCCGCCGCTGACCGGAGGACCGCTCCGGTGACGAAGCGGCCGGACTCACCGGCGAGGTAGCGCACGGCGGCGGCGACGTCGGCCGTCTCGCCGGCGCGGCCGAGCAGAGGGTGATGGAGAGGAGAGTGTGCGCGTCTGTCGTGCGCGCATCCGTGGCTCATGGCCGTGTCGATCAGGCCGGGCGCGACGACGTTGACCGTGATGTTCCGCGGGCCGGTCTCCCAGGCCAGGGAGCGGGCCATGCCGAGCATCCCGGCTTTGGCCGACGCGCAGTGGTGGCCTGGCCCGGCGCCCCGTACGCGTAGGTCATCGACGAGATCAGGACGATCCGCCAGCGTGCCCGCAGCATGCCGCGCACCGCGCGGCGGACGGTGCGGAAGGCGCCGTGCAGATTGACGTCGACGACGTCGGTGAAGTCCTCGACTCAGATCCATGCGCAGCGGGAGCTTGTCCCGGTGATACCGGCGTTGACGTACGCGCACCTCGACGGGCCCGTGGGCGTCTCCTCGGCCTGCCGGAACGCCGTGTCGATGCTCTCTCGGGTCCGCCATCTCGGCGCGCACGCCCAGCAGTCCGTCGGGCGGATGGCTGCTCGTCGCGGCTGGTGCGACGGCTGACGCTGGTCGCCGTCGGCGGCCAGGGCGGTGGCCACGGCGAGCCCGATGCCGCGGTTGCCGCCGGTGACCATGACCGAGCGTCCCATCATCGGCTCCTCGTGGCGGTGGTGGGCGGGGCGGGCCGTCGGCCGGTGAGCGCCAGGTTGCGTGCGGCGGTCTCGGCGAGCAGCCGGCCGATGTCCCGCTGGCTGAGGACGGGCCCGAGCGGATCGGCGTGCGGCGTCGGCGGCTGCTTCATCGGGTCGCCTCGCGGCCGGCCGTCGCCGCGGCTTACGCAGGCGCTGCGTGCCGGTGAACAGGTGCTCCACGGCTGCCGCGAGGCGGTCCGCGGTGAGCGCGCGTTCGGCCCGGGAGCCGGCGGGCGAAGCGCGGGCTGCGCGCAGTCCCGGCCGTGGTTCCCGGTCAGCTTAGGGGCGGCAGCAGTGCCATCGGCGTGCGGGACAGCTCTCGCGTCGCTCTCGGCGAGGAAGCGCGCGGCGCGCTCCCGGTGCTCGCCTGCAGGAAGCCAGTCGGGGAACGGCGGCCGGACGTCGACGATCTCGTCCCTCGTCGTCGGCGAGTCCGGCGCAGTCGCCGCCCTACCAGGTCGTGGACCACACGGCAGGGGGCGGCCTGCCACTCCTCGCGCAGCATCGGTACGTGGCTGCGGGCGTCGTCCAGCAGGACGAGCAGCGGCCGCTCGCCGTCGAGGTGCTCGCGCACCGAGCGTGCGCTGCAGCCTCGTCCGGCCACAGCCCCGTCGGTGTCCAGTTCTTCTTCCGTGCCCGGTGGCGGTCTCGTGCCAGACCACGCGGGCCGGGCCTTCGAGTATGACGAGCACGTCCCCTAATCGGAGCGTGGGTGTAAAACGCATGACGTGGTTCCCCGTTGGTGTTTCTGGCGTGAAACGCGCGCGCAGCGGCTCGACTCCTGCGCAGTGCCGGGACTGCCGGACGGCGAATCGAGCGGTGCATCGCCGTCCGGCGGTCCGGAATTAATGAAACCGACGCTTTCCGGTAGCCACCGAATTCTCCGAAATCCTGCACCCGGACGCCATGGGCAGCCCGGATACAGAATTGACCGGTAGCTGAGCGTCTTACGCGGCGTCCGAGCAGACGGTGGGCGAGCCAACAGCGCCCGCGATCCGGCGAAGTCGTCGACCGCCATGTTCCGCGGTCGCGCCAGCGCATGCCGCCCATGGCAGGATCCTGCTGTTCTCGGTAGCGCACGGTCAGGGACGTAGCTGCGTCCGAGCGGGCGTGCGGCGTGCGCGCGCGTTGATGACGAAGCGCCGCATCCAGAGGGTGTCGCTGTCGCCGCGCGACAGTCCGTCCTGGGCGTAGAGCAGGATCTGGGCCAGCTGGGCCACGCCCACGAGCGCGTCGACCAGGGAGACCGAAGCGACCGTAGGCCGCTTCCGCTCCGCAGGTGGGCGCGGTGGCGTCGGCGACGACGCGCTGAAGGACGCTGACCTGCTGGCGGTCCAGGTCGACGCGGACCTGCTCGGCGTGCTGTTCGTGCTGCTTGCAGCCCGCGCCGTAGTGGCGGGACCGGGCCGGCCGAGGGCCTGCTTCCGTCGGAGTACGTGACCGCTCGCCGGCCTGCCGCTGTGCGTGGACGAGCGTGCAGCGCACCTTCAGCCGTCCGACCCGGCACTCGAACGTGCTGGCCAGGGTGGCGTCGTCGGCCGGGCCTTCGACGGTGACGAGCCTGCCTTCCACGGAAAGTCCGTGAGCTCCTCGTGCGGGCTGCTCCCGGCCCGCGTACGTCGGCGTGCCGCAGCCAGATCCTGCGTCGCTCGGCGGGTCGAGGCGAGGCCCGGGCGATGTGCACCTCCGCCAGAGTGGCGGCGAGCACCAGCGCGTCGATGCTGCTCAGATGCGGCCGGAGGTCTCCGGCCCCCGACTTCGCGGGACCAGTCGTGCGGGTACGTGAGCGTCCCGCGTGCGGTGACGAGCGCACCCGGCCGGGCGCCGCCGTCGGTGGTGATGTGCGTGAGGGTCTGCGTGACGCGCTTGTACCCGCTCCGAAGCAGCGCGAGCGCCCGGCCCCAGGCAGCTGTCAAGAGATCCGTAGAATAACTCTTTGCTGTTCTTGCCGTTCCCTATGCAGTTCATTCCCCGTTAAACCTTCCCCCGTGTTCGGACCGCGCGGCCCGAACAGAGTCTAACACGGCGCACTTCGGAGAAAGCGCTTCACAGGAAGAGGATGTGACACCCTCCACAGATCCATCCAAAGGGTTTCCCATAAAGGGATTCAACAATTCCAGTTTCCGGTTCTCGTTCGGTTCTGGTCCGGATTCTCCTTCGGGTTTAGCCAAAACACCGGAGTCCCGGATCTCATTCGCAGGCGATCACGCGGGGCCAGCGGTCGGCGAGGAGTTCGCCGAGCAGCGCGCGCAGCCGGTCGCGGTCCTCCGCGGGCACCGCCGCGAGGAAGTCCCGCTCGACGGCGTCGACGGCCCGCCCCGCACGCTCCAGGGCCGCTCGCCCGTCGTCGGTGAGGCGCAGGATGTACCGCCTGCGGTCCGCGGGGTTGCGCCGCCGCTCCACGTGGCCGGCCCGCTCCATCTCGTCGATGAGGGCCACCATGGTCGTGGGGTCGAGGTGGAGCAGTCGGCTCAGGTCCTGCTGGGACAGGCTCAGATCGCTCTCCAGCGCGGCGAGCACGTAGAAGTAGCGCAGCCGCATGCCCTGTTCGGCGAGCGCGTGCTCCGCGTCCTCCATGAGGATCGAGCCGGCCTTGTTCAGCAGGTAGCCGGTCCTGCGGACGCAGAGGGAAGTCGAACCCGGCGGTCTGCGCCGGGGTGGGCGTCGCCTGTGCCATGCGGCCGTTCTGAGTTGCTCGGCTCAGCTGCTCGGCTGAGTCGCTCGGCTGAGTCGCTCGGCGCCGTCGAACGTCGCTGACACCGATCGTCGGTCCGGCAAAGCGTACTGGCGGTGGCACCGGGCCTCAAGGCCGGTGCCACCGCCAGTGCTTCGGTGTCCGGTCGGGGCCTAGCGCTCCCCACCGGCGGGCACGGGCTCCCCCACGGGCCGCCCGCCCGTGGCTCCGTCTCCCGAACCCCCTTGCGCGTCCTGGCTGTTCGCAGTGTCCCCCGGGCGCTCTCGTGCAGGTCCCTGGTGCGGATGAAGAGGAAGCCCACGAGCGAGCCGACGACCGCGAGAGCCGCGCACACCAGCATCACGTCGGTCAGGCCGTCCACGAACGCGGTGCGGGCCGCTGTCTCGAGGGCCGGCGCGAGCCGGACGGTGCGCGGTCGATCGCCTCGGCACCGCCGCCCGCGGCGACGGCGTCGCCGAACTCGTGGGCGGATGCGCCGAGTTGGCGGCCCGCGTCGGACTGGGCAAACAGATCGCTCACCCGGCCCTGGAACGCCGCTCCGAAGCCGGCGATCCCGATCGCCACGCCCACTTGCTGGAACGTCTCGTTGATCCCCGACGCCATGCCCGCCTTGTCCGGTTCGACGACGGCGATGGACAGCGACGCGCGCGGCGGGTTGAACAGCCCCATGCCCAGGCCGATGCCGAACATGCTCGGCAGCAGCGCGGTCCACGGCGTGTCCGGGCCCGTGAGGGCGACCAGGCCGAGCCGATCGCGATGAGGCCCAGGAGGTCCCCATCAGCAGCCGCTGCGGCACGCGGGTGGTGAGTGAGCCCGCGATCGCCGCGGCGACGAACAGCGTGCCGGTCAGCGGAAGGAACCGCAGACCGGTCTCCCACGGCGAGTACCCCAGCACGTTCTGCACGTACGAGACGAGCAGGAAGATCGCCGACATCGTGGCGGCGGCGCAGACAGGGTCACCACCGACACCCCGTTGAACGTCACGTTCCTGAACAACGCCAGCTGGAACATCGCCCGTTCGCCGCGCTGCCGCTCCACGACGGCGAACAGGGCGAGGAGGACGGCGGAGGCCGCGAACATGCCCAGGATGGGCGCGCTGCCCCACCCTTCGTCCTCGCCCCGCAGCAGCGCGAGGACCAGCAGGGTGAGCGCGCCGGTGAAGAGCACCATGCCCCACCAGTCGACGGCGGAGGCCACCTCCGCGCGGGACTCCCGCATCCGCAGCCCGCTCACGGCCAGGGCCAGCAGCCCGACCGGGACGTTCACCAGGAAGATCCAGCGCCAGCTCAGCCCGTCGGTGAGGGCGCCGCCGATGAGCGGCCCGAAGGCGATGGACAGCCCGACCACACCGCCGAAGATCCCGAAGGCCTTGCCGCGGTCCTTGCCCTGGAACTCCTGTCCGATGAGGGCCGGTCCGACGGCGAAGAGCACGGCTCCGCCGAGACCCTGCACGCCTCGGGCCACGGACAGCACGGCGACGTCGTTCGCCAGGCCGCAGGCCAGTGACGCCAGCAGGAACACGACGAATCCCACGTTGAAGACCCGCTTGCGGCCCAGCCGGTCGGCCAGCGAGCCGGCCGTCAGGAGCACCGCCGCGAGCCCCAGCGCGTAGGCGTCGAGCACCCACTGGAGCGAGGTGAAGCTCGCGTCGAACGCGTCCCTGATGTCGGGCAGCGCCACATTCACCACGGTCAGGTCGAGCAACAGCATGAACGTGGCCACGCACACCACGGCCAGGGTCCAGCCCCGGCCCCCGGTCGGCGTCGTTCGTCCGGACATCGTTCCCCCGAAATCTTAACGATCTAGAACTCTAATCATCGGCATTCCCGACGATTGGAGAAGCTACGAAGTCCCCGGAGGCGTGTCAATGGAGGCCGTGCGTCTCGGCCATGATCCGACCGGATTCCGCGCCTGGCCCCAACTCGGCCGAGAGCCCGTGCTGTTGGCGTCCGCCGGCCACGGCTACGCGGTCAGCCGGGCTGCGAGAACGCCTCGGTCGTGAGCTTCTGCAGTTCGGCCGTCGGAACGTCGCGGAGGTGCTGCGTCAGGCCCCATCGATGACCGAACGGATCGAGCAGCTGCCCCTCCCGCTCGCCCCAGAAGGCGTCGCTCAATGGCCGGATCACGGTGGCCCCGGCCTCCACGGCCCGCTGCCAGGCCGCGTCGACGTCGCCGACGTGCAGGTAGACGGCACCGTACGTGCCGCCGAAGTGCCGCGGCCCGAAGGACTCAAGCTCGGGGAACTCGTCGGCCAGCATCAGGGTGAGCGTGCCGATGCGGACCTGGACGTGGATCAGCCGGCCGCCGGGGACCACCAGCCGGGTGAGCTCCTCGGCCCCGAACGCCCGCTGGTACCAGGCGGATGCCTCGTCCGTGCCGCGCGCGGTGAGGTGCAGGGTGTGCGAGGTGAACGTCATGATCTGCCCTTTCCGGGTTCGGGCCCGAGCCGGCTCGGGCCGCCTTGCCCCTACGACAGTTCAGGGGCCCCGAATGTCAGCTCGCCTCCGGCCGCCGCGCCCCCGCGATGTGCAGGCCGACGTAGCGGGTGAGGCTCAGGGCGTCCTGCGCGCTGCCGGCCTGGAAGGAGATGCGGCGCAGGAGAGAGACGCTGTCGAGCGTGACGCCTTCGCGCGCCAGGACGTAGACGAGGGCGAGGAAGGCGGAGCGGGCGTTGCCGTCGTCGAAGGGGTGGAAGAAGCAGACGTCCAGGTAGGCGCGCGCGGCGCGGGCGGCCAGGGCGAGGGGCGCTCCGTGGTTCTTGGCGCTCTCGTGCAGGCAGGCGTCCAGGCGCTCTCGGGTGTCCGCGGCGATGCCGTAGCGTTCGCGGCCGTCCTTGGCGAAGGCGGGGAGGGTGCGGAACGCGGGCGGTCCAGGGGCGTCCAGGACGTGCCGCTGCCACGACCGGAGCAGCTCGAAGTCGAGCCGGGTGCCGCGCGCCGCGTCGGCGCGGAGCAGGTCGAGTGCGGTGAGCAGGCCCTGGGCGCGGGCAGGGTCGAGAGCGGCGTCGAAGGCGCGGATGTCCTCGGCCGCGCCGTCGCACACCGCCGTCACGGGCTGTCCCTCGTCCGGGTCGGCGGGTACCTCGGCCCAGGCGACACCGCCACGTACCGCGAGCCATTCCTCGAGGTGGTCGGCGGGCCGATCGGACGACGGTCGCGGCCGGTCGTCCGCCGGCAGCAGCAGCGCGAGGCGCTCGGAGACGTCGTCGATCACCACGGTGTCGGGTTCCGTCCAGCTGTGGAACCGCCCGCCGACGGCCGACTCGACCAACTCCCGCGCCACGTCCGGGTCGACGCCCCATCGGCTGAGGAACCAGCTGAGCACCTGTCGGCAGTGCGCGTGCCAGCCGCTGCCGCAGCCCGTGCGGTCGGCGACCCGCTCGATCAGTCTCCTGGCGGCGCGCTCCCACAGGATCCGCTGGTCGTCCACGGCGGCGGGGTCCAGGGGATACGCGTCGAACGGTGCGGCGAGGCCCTCCAGCCAGTCCCGCCACTCGCACAACGCGGCGACGACCCGGTCGAGCGTCTCCTCCGGTGTGGTGATCGAGTCCCGCGGGCAGCACCAGCTCCCGACGGGCCCGCCGTCGAAGTCGCCCTCGTCGTGCGCCCACCGCCAGCCCGCCGCCCACCGGCCGTACCGCTCGATCAGCGCGTACGTCATGGCATCCGCCCACAACCTGCCCTCGCCGTGGCTCCAGGCGCTCATCGCCGGATCGGCGGCGTGGAGCTCGGGGCGCCGCGGTACGCACCGGGCCGGGCCGAGCAGCGGTACGTCACGGGCGGCCCGCTCGGCGTCGAAGGGATGCCGGGCGGGGTCGACCTCGTCCCAGGTCAGCAGGCGCGGCCACAGATCGGATCTCACCCGGCCACCCTCGCCACCCACCACACCCGCGGACAAGTGCATTTCCGTGGACGCGGCGACCGGCCGGCAGCGCTACGAACCCGCCGCGTCGGTCGCCCGCTCCGTGGCGGCCGCCGCCTCGGCGAGCGCGCGGACGACGAGCAGCGCGGTCGCCTCGTCGCGGATCCCCGACGACTCCCCCTGCTCCACGAGCATCTGCGCCGCCGCGGGGACCGTGTCGCGGGCGAGCGCGAACTCCCCCAGAACCAGGTCCCGGCCGATCGTCTCGATCAGGGCGTCGAGATGGGGGACGACGTCGTACAGGGTCTGTTCGCCTGCCCACGGGGCCTCGCGAGCGGTCGGGTGCTCAGTCACGGGAAGGATCTTCCCGGGATTGCCCGGCCGCGTCGCGCAGCCAGTCGGTGTACCAGCGGGCGAACGTCATGGGCCGGCCGTCGCCGTCGAGGAGCGGTTCGAGATCGACGTCGTCCACCCGCCGGTCGGACCACATCGTGCCGCGGTGCCGGCCACTGACGACGAGCAACTCCCGCTGGGCACAGCCCAGATGGCAGATGCTGACGCCGCCGACGGTGCGCTCCGGGGCGAACATCACCGCGTCCCATCGCTCGTCCCACGCCTCGATGGCGTCGTCGAAGTCCTCGATGACGTCGAAGTCCTCCTCCTCGGGACGCTCGGACAGCAGGGCGTCGAGCACTTCGGGGTCGGGCCCGCGATCGGGGAACGGCTCGGCCAGTCGGGACAGGTCGGTCATGTCCGCGCCGTCCCCTTCCCATCGCCAGCGCCCCTGGATGCGGCGCACCGGAAAGAGGCCGTGCGCGGGGCCCGCGCCGCCCGCGCCGACGTGCAGCAGGAAGGTCCGGTACTCCTCCGGCAGCCGCACACCTATCTGCGCTTCGAGCTCACCCACCTCCTCTTCGGAAAGCGGCTCCTCGAGCACCCACCCGTGCTGCGCCGCCCCGAACACCGCGTCGCCCGACCGGGCACCCATCGCCTCGATCTGCCGTCGCACACCGGCCCACTGATGATCAGTCATGCGGCGACCGTACGCGCGGCCACCGACGGTGCCGGCCGAGGGGTCGGCCGAGCGGTCGTCCGCGCGCTGACCGCCGAGGGCGTGCGCGTCGTCGCCGCTGCCCGCACCGTCACCCCGGAGTTGGAAGCGTTCGGCGTCGTACCCGTCAAGGTCGACCTGGCGGACCCGGCGGGAGCCGAGCACCTGGTCGCCGAAGCCGGAACGCGCTGGGCGGGATCGACATCCTCGTCAACAACGTCGGGAAGGAGGTCGCGGCGCTCGTCACCTACCTCGCCCCGCGCCGCCGCGACGACCGGCACCGACCACCGCATCGACGGCGGAGCGGTCAAGACCGCGTAGGCGCGGGTCAACCGGGTGTCACACGAGGGCTTTGCGGGGCCGTGGCGACGACTGGTTGGCCCGGGCCAGGCTGGACAGGGCCCGGCGCTGCTCCAGGCTCCAGCGCCGCGGGCTCGCCGCGTGCACGGACACGACTCCCATCAGCCGGCCGCCCGGAGCCGTGATCGGCACGGAGGCGACGGCGGCCACGTGCTCCTCGTCCAGCACGTCCAGCGACGGCGTGCGCCAGAAGATGGGCGAGGTCGCCGCCTCCTCCACGAAGACGGCCGCGCGGTCCCCCGCGGCGGTGCCGCAGCTCGTCTGCTCGTCGTCGTCCGCAACCGCCTCGAAGTAGCTCAGGAAGGGCCGGTGGAAGCCGTGCTGGGCCGCGATGACCAGGGCGCGGCGCTCGGGTACGTACAGCTGGGCGTTGCCCTTGCCGGTGCCGCTGATCCGCAGGGCCGTGCTGAGCAGCTCGTCCAGGTAGGCGATGTCGTCACGGCGGTCCGGGATCCCGACGCCCGTCCGGCAGTTCCGGGCGATCTGGAGGGTGGTCGGCTCGCCGCGGAGCCGGAGCATCCGGACGACCTCGCTGTGGGCACGCTCGACGACCACCCGCCCCGCGGTGGCCGGCCGGCAGAGGAGGTCCGTCAGCCAGTTCACCGCGGCCACTCCGCAGAAGGTGACGCGGCTCAGGTCCAGCGCCACGGCGTCCGCCTCGGTCATCAGCTGCCGCACCTCCCGGTCCACGGCGGGCACGGACGCGACGTCCAACTCGCCCGCCACATGGACGACGGCGAGCTTCTCGGAACCGGTGACCTTCAACTGGACGTGCTGTGCGGGGCGAAACCACACCATGCCGCCTCCCCAGGGACGTGTGCGCGTGAGGGGATGTTAGGGCCGACAATCCGCCACCCGGCGCGACCTTCCGGGTTTTCCAGAAGGTTCGCGACAAGAGGGATATGGGACCCTCAGCGGGGCCCGGAGGTCTGCCCGCCCCCGCACATCACGTAGTTGGCCTTGACCCGCAGGGCGTTGAGGTCGATCGGCTTGCTCACGATGTCGGCGACGCCGACCTCCAGCGCCTCCGCCGCCAGATCGTCGTCCAGCCGCATCCCCGTGACCAGGAAGATCGGAATGCGGCACGTCTGCTCCAACCGCCGCGGACAGCGCGCCACTTCCATCCCGCTGAGCACCGGCATGCGCAGGTCCATGACGATCAGGCCCACCCCGCCCTTCAGCACCGCCTTGAGCGCGCAGGTGCCGCTGCCGGCCCGTTCCACGGCGTGCCCGAGCGGTGCGAGGGCGGCCTCCAGGGCCACGAGCGTGTCTTCGTGGTCGTCGACCAGCAGGGTCCGCAATCCGTCCGCCATGGTCGTTCCACCCCCGCCGTCCGTGCGTTCTCGCGTAGGGAGAGTGTGGGCCGGCGAGGCGGCTCCCTGCTGCGATTCGCGAAGGTCGTCGGCCTCTCGGTCAGGTCAGATCAGGTCAGGTGAGCTCCTCGGCGAGCAGGTCCATCAGCAGGCCGTCCTCCCAGCGCCCCGTCCGGTGGTCGAGCCAGTACGCCCGCATGATCCCGACGGGCTTGAAACCGACCTTGCCGTAGCTGCGGATCGCCGCGGCGTTCGCCGCCGCTGGATCGATGGTCAGCCGGTGGTGGCCCCGCTCGTCCACCAGCCACCGGGCCAGAGTCCGTACGACGTCGGTGCCGAGTCCCCTGCCGTGGTGGCGCGCCGACAGGAAGATGTCGATCCCGGCCCGCCGGAACTCGGGATCGGTCTCCTCGTCGAACTGGACCGCTCCGATGACCTCGCCCTCGTGCAGGACGGCGAGCATCTTGTCGAAGTCCTCCGGCGGCGACCACCACGCCGCGACCTCCGGCTCCCGCACGATCCCGTGCAGGATCTCTCCGTCGTCCGCCGTCACGGGCCGCAACACGACCTTGTCCCCACGCAGTTCCATGCCCCGCAGTATTCCCTCAGTACCTCTGGCGGGCGTTGTCGCCTCGGGATACTGGTGCCCATGGATGAGGTCGAGGTCGTCGTCGCCCATTCCGAGCGTGCGACGCTGCGGGTCGGGGACGTGTTCCTGAAGGTGGACGCCGATCAGGCACGCATGGACGTCGAGGTCGAGGCGATGGCGCTGGCACCGGTCCCGACTCCGCGGGTCCTGTGGCGCGAGCCGCCCGTGCTCGCGATCGCCGCGGTCCCGGGGACGCCGCTCGGCCGTCTCGGCGAGCCGTCGACCGCGTCGTCGGCGGCGTGGGCAGCGGCGGGCGCCGCCGTCCGGAAGGTGCACGACGCACCGCTGCCGCCCTGGTCCGGGCCGGGCGTCGGCCGGTTGACGCCGGATCTCGACGGCGAGTGCGCGTGGCTCGTCGCGAACGGCGTCCTGCCCGCCGACCTGGTCACGCGCAACCGCGAGATCGCCGAGGCCGCGCTGCGTCCCTGGACGCCGGTGTTCACGCACGGCGACCTGCAGATCGCCCACGTGTTCGTCGACGGCGACGAGGTCACCGGCATCATCGACTGGTCCGAAGCGGGCCGGGGAGACGCCCTGTTCAACCTCGCGACCCTGACGCTCGGCCACGAGGAACACCTCGACGACCTCCTCGCGGGCTACGGCGCCGCCGTCGACCTCGACGTGATCCGCGCGTGGTGGTCGTTGCGCAGCCTGCTGATCGTCCGCTGGCTGGTCGAGCACGGCTTCGACCCGGCGGCGCCCGGCTGTGAGGTGGACGTCCTGCGTTCCCGGATGTGAGCCCGGGCCCGTCGGCGCGACCGCCCCCGGGCCCCGCCCTACGCCGACAGCGTGCCGACGACGTGCTCGACGGCCGCGCCCACGTGGGCCGCGACGTGGGTGGGGCGGTGGCTCTCCTCGGTCCAGGTACGCCCGTTGGACACCCATACGCTGGGCAGGCCGAGGGCGTTGGCGCCGGCGATGTCGGCGTGCGCGGAGTCTCCGACCATCCACGCACCCGTGAGGGGCTGTCCCGCCGCCCGTGCCGCGGCGTGGAAGATCTCGGGCTCGGGCTTCTTGTGGCCCACCGCTTCGGAGACCACCCAGGCCCGGACGAGGCGGTCGAGGCCGGTGATGCGGATCTTCGACTCCTGCTGCGCGGTGGTGCCGTTGGTGACGATCACGCTCACCCACCCGGCGACATGGGCCTTCTCCAGCGCCTCGCGCGTCGACTCCGCCACCGTGACCCGGTCGTCGCCACCGCCGTCCAGCAAGGACTGGACGGCGGTGGCGGGCACCGCGGGACCGTACCGGCGGTTCATCGCGGCGGCGATCTGCGCGCGAGGGGCGTAGCCGCCCTCGTCGAGGCCCCTGATCCACGGGAGTTCGGACCGCGGCAGGTCGTACGCGGCCAGGAACTCGGCGACGGCGTCGCAGAACGCGGTGTCGCGGTCGACCAGGGTGTTGTCGAGGTCCAGCAGGAGCAGCGGCATGACCGTGAGTAGAGCACGCCGCCCCTTGGTGTGCCCGGCGGATCGCAAGTCCGGTCCCCGCGGGTTCCGTTGCGCGGCGTCACTCGGTGCGCAGAGCCGTGGCGGTGCGGGCCCTGGCGGCCCAGCCGGCCGGCAGGAGGGCGCCCAGCGTGGCGATGAGCAGGCCGCCGAGTGCGAGCGGCAGCAGTTCGGGACCGTGGTAGACGGACAGGACGGAATCGGGCAGGCGCAGCCCCACGCCGTCGGCCATCGCCGGGAAGATCCGGCCGTGCAGGGCGATGCCGAGCGGGACGCCCAGGGCTCCGCCGACGAGCCCGGTCAGCACGACGGAGGTGAGGACCATCGCGACGGTCTGGCGCGGGGTCATGCCGAGGGCCTTGTGGACGCCGATCTCCCGGACGCGGTCGCGGGTGTCGAGCAGGACGCCGTTGAGCACGCCGAGCGCGGCGACGGCGACGAGCATCAGGGTGAGGATCGCGGACAGCGCGTCGAGCGTGGCGACCATGTCGCTGTCGCCGTCGGGACCGCCGGCCCGTGCGGTGGCTCCCAGCGGCGCCAACTCCTTGTTCAGCGTGGTGACGTAGCCGGCGATGTCGGTGCCCGCGGTCACGGCGACGTGATGGCTGGTGTCCGTCAGGTCGGGGTGCGCGGCCGCGAGGGTCGCGGCGTCGGTGAAGACCTGCATGCCTTCGTTGCGGGGGTCGAGGACCTCGCCGACGATGCGGGCGGTGACCGGTTCGGCCATGCCGTCGAGGGTGACGGTGTCGCCGATGCGGGTTCCGGTGGCGGCGAGGAACGGCGTGGGGACCACGGCCTCGCCGGGCCCGTGGAGCCAGCGCCCCGCGACCATGGCGTAGCCGCCCCAGGAGGCGTCGCCGGTGAAGGCGACCACGTCGACCGTGCCGGTCACGCCGGAGATCGTGGCCCGTACCGTCGACGCGCGGTAGTACCTGCCCGTTCCCGCGGTGTCCTGGACGGCCGCGGCGACCGCGGCGGGATCGGTCGTCGGCCGCTTCTTCCCGGGGGCGCGGCCCGGGGGTCCGAAGTCGGGCACGGGCGCGGGGACGACGACGTCCGCCACGTCGTGGGCCTTGGCCTTCATCACCTGCCCGAGGGAGGCGCCCATGCCGACGGTGAACGTGACGGCGACGGTGCCGAACAGGATCGCGGTGCCCATGGCGAGCGCGCGGGCGGGCCGCGCCAGGGGCCGGGTCAGTCCGAGGGCGACCGGCAGCGGCAGCCGTCCGGCGACCCTGGCCGCCAGGCGGCCGCGCCCCGCCTGCACGGTGCGCCCGACGGCGAGCGCGTCGACCGTCCGCAGCCGGCCGGCCCGCAGCGCACCGATCCAGGCCGTCACCGCCACCAGGCCGAGCATCCCCGCGAGCACCGTCAGATCCACCCACGGGGCGACGGCCAGGGACGACGATCCGTACGCCTCCTCGGCCTCGGCCAGTACGGGGACGGCGAGCAGGTGCCCGGCGAGGAGGCCGAGGGCCGCACCGACGGCGGCCGGGACCAGCGCCTGGGCCACGTAGGCGCGCACGACCTGGGCCGGGGTGAAGCCGACGGCTTTGAGCACGCCGATGCGGCGGGTGGCCGTGCCCACGGCCGACGCGACGATGTTGCCGACGATGAGCACCGACATGACGAGGCCGAGGGCGCCGAACGCGATGAGGAAGGGGACGTAGAGGGCGGTGTCCCGCTCGGCGTTCTTCTTGACGGTGAGCCAGGACTGCCGGCCTACGGCGGCGCCCCGCTCCAGGGACTCGGTCACGGCCCGGCCGCCCGCGGCGATCTGCGCCGGGGTGTCCGCGGCCGTGAAGCGGTAGAGCATCTGGTAGCCGCCGTCGCCCGGCACGGTGAGCGCCGGCAGCTGCGCGGGCAGCACCCAGGCGTCGGCGGTCCGCGTGACCGAGCGGGCGACGCCGACCACCGTCAGCGTCGGCCCGTCGGACGGCTGCGAGAAGGCGAGCTTCCTGCCCAGGGTCGGGACGAGGGACGAATCGGCGGACACCACGATCTCGCCGGACCGGGTCGGCCACCGGCCGTCGAGCAGCGCCACCGCGTCCACGCCGTGACCGGGACCGGACCTGCCGGCCACGGTCATCGGCCAGCCAGGACCCGCCTCGTCCGGCCGGGGAACGACCGTCGCCGTGCGGAACGGCCCGGCCGCGCCGCTGACCCCGTCGGCGGTCGCGGACCTCGCGAGCTCCGCGGCGGTCACCCTGCCCGCGTCGAACCGGACGGACAGATGGGCGCCGTGCTGCGTGCGGAAGGCGTCCTCGAAGGGGGCGCCGGAGACCACCAGCAGCGTTCCCCCCATGACCGACGCGGCCACCGCCATCATCGTGGCGAGTGCGATCACCAGCGTCTGCACCCGGCGTCGTCCGACCCCCGCGCGCACCACCGTGCCGAGCGTGCTCATCGGGCGGTCTCCGGGGCGAGGGCCGGCACCCGGACGTCCTCGGTGATCCGGCCGTCGCCGATCCGGACCGTACGGTTCGTGCAGGACCGGGCCAGCGCCAGGTCGTGGGTGACCACGACGACGGTCCGGCCCTCCGCGTTGAGTTCCGTGAGCAGTCGGCTGACGTCCTGTCCCGCGGCCGTGTCCAGCGCGCCGGTCGGCTCGTCGGCCAGCAGCAGCGGCGGCCGGTTCATCAACGCCCGGGCCACCGCGACGCGTTGCCGCTCACCGCCGGACAGCCGACCCGGTCGGGTCCGGGCGTGCCGGGCGACGCCGAGCCCTTCCAGGAGCTCCGCGGCCCGCCGGTCCGCGACGCGACGGCCCATCCCCGCCAGTCGCGCGGGCAGCACGACGTTGTCGGTGACGGTCAGGTCGTCGAGCAGGTTGAAGAACTGGAAGACCAAGCCGATCCTCGACCGCCGGAACCGGGCCGATCCGGCCTCGCCCAGCTCCCCCACCCGCACCCCGTCGACGGTGACGGTGCCCGCGTCGGGCCGGTCCAGGCCCGCGATCAGGTTGAGCAGCGTGGACTTGCCGCTGCCCGACGGGCCGAGGATCGCGACGGCCTCGCCGGGGTTCACGGTGAGCGACACGTCGTCCAGGGCGGGCGGACCGTCGTCGTAGCGGCGGCTCACTCCGCGCAGTTCGATCACCGGCATGGTCATGAAGGGCTCCTCGGACACGGGCGGTTGGCTGCCCGAACGCTAGGAGCGGCCCGGGGCGGCCCGCGTCGCCCGCCCGGACCCCTTGCGATACCGCGCTGGGACGAACCGCGCGCACGTCATCCCTGCGATGTAGGCGAGCTGGGTATCCGCGGCGCCCGGAATGGCCACCGAGGCGGACTCCCCGGGCGTGCGCGGCGACGACAATGAGCCGGTGATGAACGTACGTACGACGCTGGAGCCGCCGCGGACGACGCCGGAGCCGCTGCGGAAGGCGCCGGAGCTGCTGCGGGAGGCCGTCATCCGGACGGTCCGTGACGCCCGGACGCCGAGCGGTCCGCCGCTGCGACCCACCCGGCGTGCCTGGCAGTTCGACGTGCTGGTGGCGCTGGTTCTCGCGGTCGTCACGGTCTACTACGGCATCGACAACGCGGGCAACGTCGTCGTACGGGAGATCGCTCCCGGCGTGGCGGTCGTCGTGCCACGCCCGTCCGGTCCCGGCGGCCTGGCCGCGATGACGGCCCTCGCGGCCGTCGCCTCCGGCGCCCTGGCGCTGCGCCGCCGCTGCCCGCTCGCCGTCCTCGGCGTCGTGACGGCCGCGACCCTGGCGACGCCGCAGAGCGTCATGCGGCTGACCTTCTACGCGTTCGTCATCGCCGTCTACAGCGCCGCCGTCCACAGCCCGTACCGGGTGGCGGCGCTGACGGCGCTGTCGGTGTCGGTCCTGCTGGTCGGCACCGCGGGGAACTCGGTGACGCCGATCGTGCCCAACGAGTACATCGCGCTGCTGATCCTGGTCCCGATGGCCATGGCCGCCGTGGGCCTGCGCACGTGGAAGCTGCGGACCGACGAGGGCCGGTCCCGGCTCTCCGCGCTGGAACGCGAACAGGCGGCGGCGCTGCGCCGGGCCGTCGAGCACGAACGGGCCCGGATCGCCCGCGAACTGCACGACGTCGTCACGCACAACGTCAGCGTGATGGTCATCCAGGCCGGCGCCGCCCGCAAGATCATGAAGAGTTCTCCCGAGCAGGCCGGCGAGGCGCTGCTCGCCGTCGAGGCGGGCGGCCGGGCCGCGATGACCGAACTGCGCCACGTCATGGGGCTGCTCACCCTGCCCGACGAGGACGCACGCGACGTGGGAGCGGACGACGGGGCGAGCGTGGCCGACCCGGTCGTGGAGCTGGCCCCGCAACCCGGCCTGGACCAGCTGGAGTCGCTCGTCGGGCGGGTCAGGGCCACCGGGCTGAAGGTCGCCCTGACCGTGACGGGGCCGCCCCGGCCGCTCCCGCCCGGCCTCGAACTCGCCGCCTACCGCGTGGTCCAGGAGGCCCTGACCAACACGGTGAAGCACGCGGTCGGCGCCGACGCGGCCGTCACCGTGGACTACGGCGCCCGGCGCCTCCGGGTGGAAGTCACCGACACCGGCGGCCGGCCGGGCGCGGGCACCGGAGGCGGCCGGGGCCTGATCGGGCTGCGCGAACGCCTCGGCGTCTACGACGGAACCCTGCACACCGGCCGACGCCTCACCGGCGGCTACCGTGTGGAGGCCCTCATCCCCCTGGAGACACCGTGACCAAGCCCCTGCGGGTGCTCCTCGCCGACGACCAGACCCTGGTCCGCACCGGATTCCGGATGATCCTCGGTGCCGACGGCATCGACGTCGTCGCCGAGGCGACGAACGGGTCGGAAGCGGTCGACGCGGTCCGCCGCACCCGCCCCGACGTGGTCCTGATGGACGTGCGGATGCCCGAGATGGACGGACTGGAAGCCACCCGGCGCATCCTCACGGACGCCGCGGACCCGCCGCGCGTCATCATCCTGACCACCTTCGACCTCGACCGGTACGTCTACGCGGCCCTGTCCGCGGGAGCCAGCGGATTCCTCCTCAAGGACGTCACGCCCGAGCAGCTGACCGCGGCCGTCCGCACGGTCCGCGCCGGCGACGCCCTGCTGGCGCCCGCCATCACCCGCCGCCTCGTCCAGCGGTTCACCCGGAACAGTGACGACACCGCCGCCCTCCACCGCGACCTCGCCTCGCTCACCCCGCGCGAACTGGAGGTGCTCGGCCTGCTGGCGCGCGGCCTGAGCAACGCCGAGCTGGCCGCCCGTCTCCACCTGGCCGAGGCCACCGTGAAGACCCACGTCGCACGCATCCTCGCCAAGCTCGCCCTGCGCGACCGCGTCCAGGCCGTCATCGTCGCCTACGAGACCGGCCTGGTCAGCGCCGGTGAACGCGAGGGTGCCGAGCAGCCGTAGGCGACACCGGCCCTCCGGGGCGGCACCGACGCGGCCCTGTCGGCCCTGCTCGACTCCGCCACCGTCACGGCCCGGCGCACCGGCCCGGCGGCGGCGTCGGCCACCGATCTGATCTGCCGCGTCTTCCCCGGCTCGGACCGGGTGCGGGACGATCACCCAGGGCGAGTTGAGTAGCCGTACTCAGGTCCGGTCGGCTCCGGCCCGCGAGGATGGATCTTGCCGGCGCGGACGAAGGCTCCGGCACCCACCCGGCCGCCCCGGCCAGGCCCGGTCCCTCAAAGGCCCGAACCGCCGTGGCAGCCCCGTCCCGTCACGGAGAGTCCGCTCATGCCCCGTCGTCGTGTCGCCCTGTCCGTCGCCGCCGGTGCCGTCGCCCTCGCCGGCGTCGGAGCCTTCACCGCCGCCCAGGCCGGGGAGCGGTCCCCGGCCCTCGCGCACAGCACCGCCCGGTACACCGCGCCCACCGGTGACCGCGACGGCTCGTTCACCTTCACCACCGACGTCACCGCGTCCTCCGGCATCGACAGCCTGAAGGTCCTGGCGTGGCCGGCCGACTCCGCGCTCGGCGAGAAGGGTCCGACGGCCGAGGAGATGGCCGACGTCGAGTCCGCCACCTGCGAGCCCGCCGCCGACGACACCGTGCGCTGCACCTACACCACCGCCGTCACCCGCTCCGACGCCGCCGATTCCCCGCGCGGCACCTGGCACGTCGCGGTCCTGGCCACCGCGAAGAACGGCACGACGACCTCGGACCCCAGGGCGGCGGACTTCAAGGTCGGCTAGGACCCGGGCGGACCGGCCGACGCCGCGGTCCACGTGATGCGGAGGCGCCTGTGCATGCGGCTCATGGAGCACGCTCGGGAGCCGCTCGTCACGCCGACGGCCGGTGTCGCTCGGTCGTCCTGCGCTCCCGCAGCACCGATCCCGCGAGCAGCACCGCGGAACCGCCGAACAGAGCCGCGGTGATCAGCAGCCAGTGGGGCAGGAAGGCGTCCGCAGGCACTCCGGTCGCCGAGCGGTAGCGTGCGTCCGTCATCCCGCTGATCAGCGGGAACCAGACGAGCAGCAGCAGGAGGGACAGGGCCGCCGGGACCCGTACGTACCCCACCCGCGCCCGCTGTCCCATCGCCCCCGCCGCCGCGAGCAGTGCCCGGTCGGCGGCCGAGTAGAGCGGTACCAGCACGAGGTCGTGCAGCAGCGCCGCCCCCACGATCCACACCGTCACCCCGAGCCAGTCACGGTCGAGGAGCCGCACGCCCGCGTAGGCGGCGAGTGCGAACGAGCAGATCAGCAGGGCGAGTTGGAAAGGGCTGCCGAGCCGGGGCCGGAGCGCTCGGGGCTTGCGGATGCGGTGGAGTGCGGCGCGTGCGTCCCGCATGAGGTTCCTGCTCTCCATGGTCAGGGCCTTCCGAACGTCAGCCGGGCCACCCACTTGGTGTTCAGCACACCGGGCGCGGCGGGCACGATGATCCGCGCCGGGTAACCGTGGTCGGGGGACAGCCGTGCGCCGTTGACGTACAGCGCGAGCAGGGAGCGCGGATCGGCGACCTGGTTGGCGCGCAGCGCCGCGTGGCGGAACGCGCCGTGCGTCTGCAGGGACTCGACGAGCACGTCCGGCGGATCACCGTCGTGGCCGACCAGCGCCGCGAGGTCGCGCAGCCGCACCCCGCGCCACCGCTGGTCGGACGTCGACCAGCCCTCGACGCAGGCGATCGGCAGATC
Source organism: Streptomyces sp. KL116D (assembly GCF_030766975.1). Classification (NCBI taxonomy): domain Bacteria; kingdom Bacillati; phylum Actinomycetota; class Actinomycetes; order Kitasatosporales; family Streptomycetaceae; genus Streptomyces; species Streptomyces sp. KL116D. Next base: position 128,764 of record NZ_JASERH010000046.1, read on the forward strand.
GGCACTGTGCCGGGCGAGTCCGTCCAGTTCCGCGCGGCTGAGCCGGACCGTGCCGCCGCGTCCCGTCACCGTCAGGCGCCAGCTGTCGGCGCCGGTGTCGGCGGCGCGGATGCCCGCGTACGCCGCGGTCTTGTTGATCTGGAAGCCGTTCGGTCCGCTGCCCGGGTCCGCCCCGCCGTGCGGGGCGAGCAGGGCCGTACCTCGCAGTCCGTCGAAGCTGCGCCCGGCCGTCGTGGCGAACAGCAGCAGCGATCCCCCGGCGACGAACCCCAGCGCGCCGCGCCGGGAGACGGTCGGCGGATCCGGGGTCGGCGCCGTCGACTCCTCACGGGCCGGTCCCCCGTCGACCGGTTCGCCCGCCCGCATGCGGCGCACGTTGCGCAGCGCGGTCGGCACCTTCAGCGCCGCGTGCGCGAGGAACGCGGCGAAGAACACCCATGCCCCGTAGAAGTGCAGCGGATAGAAGGAGCCGGGGAAGAGGTAGTCGAGCTGGACGTTGAGCACGCCCGTCGTGAACTCGAACAGTCCGCCGCCGACGAGCAGGACGAGCGAGAGCCGCTCCAGACCGTGGGCGACGGAGCGCACCGGGGGCAGCTCGAACAGCTTCGGCACCACCGACCACAGCTTGGCGAGCAGCACCGGGATCAGGGTGATGCCGAGCGTGACGTGGACGCCCTGGGTGAGGCGGTACAGCCAGTGCGGGTCGGTGGGCCAGGAGAACAGGTAGAAGCCGAGCAGCCCCTTGCCGGGAGTCTTGTCGTTCACCGCCGCGAGGTCAGGGTTGTACGCCGCGTACGAGAGCAGTCCCGTCACGAACACGACGACGATGCCGACGAGCAGGACGAGGCCGAGCACCGACGTGAACCGGGTGCCGCGCAGCGGGCTGCGCCAGAATCCGGGCGAGGTGGGCAGACGGAGGGAGTCGCGCATGCTGTGACGGTAGGGCGGCGACCCCCGGCAAAAGGGTGCGCGACTCATGACGAAACGCTGACGTCCGGCCCGGACGGCGGGGTCCGTGTCCTTTCCCGGCCTAGCGTTCCCCTGTGATCCGCACCAGCCGCTCCGTCCGCCCCACGCCCTCGTCCCGTCCCGCGCCGGACACCGGCGGCAACCGCCGGGACGTGTGCGCCGCATCGGCCGGCGCCGTCCTCGTGGTGGCCGCCGTGCTGGTCGGCCGGCACGTCGAGGACACCGCCCACACCCTGCACGTCGGCTGGCCGCCGCTGTACGCCGACTGGCTGCCGCACGCCGGCCCCGGCACCCCCGCCGCACTCGTGGTGGCGGCGGCGGTCGTGGCGTACGGTCCGGCCCTCGCCGCACGGCTGCGCTGGCGGACCCTGCTCGCCGCGTCCTGGGCGACGGCGACCGCCTGGATCCTCTCCCTCGCCCTCATCGACGGCTGGCACCGGGGCATCGCCCGCCGGCTCACCACCAAGTACGAGTACTTGCGGGTCATCGACCGCTTCCAGGACATCCCCGCGACCGTGCGGGACTACACGCACCACATCCTCATCGACTCCCCCGACCACTGGCCCGCCCACACCGCGGGCCATCCGCCGGCCGCCCCGCTCACCTTCGTCCTCCTCGACCGTGCGGGGCTCGGCGGCGGCGGATGGGCGGGCACGTGGTGCGTGGTCACCGGCGCGAGTGCCTGCGTGGCGGTCCTGATCGCCGTACGGGCGCTCGCCTCCGAGGAGTTGGCGCGGCGGGCGGCGCCGTTCCTGGTCCTCGCCCCGGCCGCGGTGTGGATGGGGGCGTCGGCCGACGCGTACTTCGCGGCCGTCGCCGCCTGGGCCGTGGCCCTGCTCGCCCTGGCCGTCACCGGACGCTCCCCGTGGTGGGCGGCGGGTGCCGGTCTCCTGTTCGGTCTGACCTGCTATCTCAGCTACGGCCTCACGCTGTTCGCCGTCATCGCGGGCGCGGTGCTACTCATCGGCCACCGGCGCGTCCGCGAGCGACCGGTGCGGCTGGCGCTGCCGCTGCTCGGCGGACTGCTCGTCGTCCCGGCGGTGTTCACCCTCCTCGGGTTCAACTGGTGGGAGGCGTACCGCCTGTTGGTCACCCGCTACTACCAGGGCGCGGGCGGCATCCGCCCCTACTGGTACTGGGTGTGGGCCAATCTCGCCTGTACGGTCCTGATCGCGGGACCGGCGACGGTGGCGGGTCTGCGCCGCGCCGGGGCAGCACTGCTGCCGCGCGCCGGACTTCGCGCGCGCCTCGCCGAACCCGAGGTCCGCCTCGCCGTCCTCGCCCTTGCCGCTCTGCTGGCCCTGCTCCTCGCCGACCTGTCCGGCATGAGCAAGGCGGAGACGGAACGCATCTGGCTGCCCTTCGCCCTGTGGCTGCTCGCCGCCGGTGCGTTCCTGCCCAGGCCGCGAGGATGGCTCGCCGCGCAGGCGGTGGTCGCCCTGGCCGTCAACCATCTGCTGCTGACCGGCTGGTGACGGGCTGACGACGGTCGAACGTCTGCAGACCTGTGCGTTTTGCGGACAGTTGACCGTCGGTCCGTCGTTTTGCGGGCGGCGCGACGGGGCCTGTGGTCGTGATGATGAGGGTGGGGATTCGGCCTGCGGCTCCGGCCCGGGATGACGGGTGCGCCCGTGGGATGGTTCGAGGGGTTGTCGTCGTGATGTTGTTGGATGTGGAACTCGCTTCTGCGGCTGCGCGGTTGATGGGCGAAGCGGATCGTGAGCCGCACGACGTGACGAGAGTGCTGGCCACGTTCGTGGATAGCGTCCGGCAGCTGGCAGGTGTCCCCGACGCGGCCGTGCACTACGTGCCGCAGGGCAGCAGCGCCGTCGTGGCGGAGGGGACCAGCAGCGCGGTCCGTGCGCTGACGGCCGATGCCGCGGCATGGAACGAAGGCCCGGGACCCGAGGCACGCATCACGGACCGTCCACTCGTCGACCTGGACGTGACGAGCGCGCCGGCCCGGGTGCGCTGGCCCCGCTGGGTGCCGCGCGCCAGGGCACTGGGAGTGGACCGGGTCACGGCGCTGCCGCTGTCCGGTGCCGGCGCCCCGGTCGGTGCGCTCATCCTGGTCAGCGGCCAGGGGCGGTCCCTGGACGAGCGGGCCCTGACGCTGGTCCGCTCGCACACGAGGATGACGGCCGACGCACTGTTCCTGCTGCGGGAGGTGGAGCAAGGTCGTGCCCTGGCCGCGCAGCTCCAGCACGCGCTGACCAGCCGGGTCGTCATCGAGCAGGCCAAGGGGATGCTGTCGGTCCGGTTCGGCGTCCCCCTGGACGAGGCCTTCGCCCGCCTGCGCAGTTACGCCCGCTCCCACCAACGGAAGATCGCGGAGGTGGCCTCCGAGATCACCGAGGGCCGCGCCGAACTCACCGCGCTCTGACCTGCGAATCAGGACGGAAGCCCCGCACGGTCTGCACTCGTCGGGTAATCTACGGAGGCATATGCCAGTTCGATGGCTAGCGTGCGCCCATGCCCTGAATCGGAGTCGGAGTTGTGAGCGACGGGCCGGTAAAACTCACCGAGACGCGTACGCGCTCGGGGCACGAGGCGCAGGGTCTGCTGCAGGCTGCCTACGGGCGGGAGTTCCGCGCGAGGTCGGTGCCGCGCGGCCGGGAGCACCTCATGCGGCGGTTCGACGCCGACGCCTTCGAGTACAGCGAGATGGCACTGCCCGCGCGCTTCGAGTTCGCCAAGGAGCCGCAGGGCAATCTGGTCGTGGTGAGCATCGAGAGCGGCCAGGTGCGGCGCCGCTTGGGCCGGCAGGACGGCCACTACGCCGCGGGAGACGTCTACGTGGGCCACGTGCCGACGCAGGAGTGCTCGGGTGCCGCGGCGGACGTCCTCGCGTCGGCCGTCACCCTGCCCGCCGGTCTCCTCGGCCAGGCCGCGGCCACCGTCGACGCACGCCGCGTGCGCCCTCTGCGGTTCACCGGCCTCGTCCCGGCCGATCCGCAACACGCCGCCCACTGGGAACGGATGCGCGCCTACGCGCGCAGTGTCTGCGAACTCGGGGCCGACGCGGGCCCGCTGCTCATCGGCCCGGTGGCCCGGCTGCTGGCCGGAGCGGTCCTCCAGGTCTTCCCCAACACGGTCATGGGCCACGAGCCGACCCTGCCCGACACCCGTGACGCCACCCCTTCGACGACGGTCCGCGCGACGGCGTACATCGACGAGCACGCGCACACCGACATCGGCCTCAGCGACATCGCGGCCGCCGCCCAGGTCACCCCCCGCGCCCTGCAGTCCGCCTTCCGGCAGCACCTGGACACCACGCCGATGGCCTACTTGCGGCGTGTCCGCCTCGGCCACGCCCACGCCGCCCTCAAGGCCGCCGACCCGCTCACCGGGGTGACCGTCACCCAGATCGCCGCCCAGTGGGGATTCCTCCACCCGAGCCGCTTCTCCGCCGCCTACCGCGCCGAATACGGCTGCACGCCGCGGACCACGCTGCACTCCTGACGGGGCCGGCAGGGCGGCGGGCGGCGGGCGGCGGGCGTCGGGTCATCCGATCCGCTCGATGTCCGCGGCCAGATCGGCGAGTTCGACGTCCGGGTTCAGTCCGGCGACGAGCTGCCGCGTCAGGGGGCGCCCGGTCAGCACGGCACGGACCGCCTCGGCGTCCACGGTCGTCTCGTAGTAGTCCGACGCCCACGCCGCGTAGGCCTGCGGCGAGCGGTCGACGAGGAGCTCGAAGAGGACGTCCGCCCCGTCCGGGTCGCCGTCGCCGCCCTCGGGGAACTCGACGGCGCCCGCCCGCCAGGCGGTGTCGCCCGCCTCCCGCCACAGGCAGCACGTGACGGTGGGCACCCCGTCCTTGTCGCGGAAGGCCGGTTCGCTGACGTACGCGCGGAAGACGTCCGGCACCTCGTCCAGCACGCCGGGCCACACGGCGGGGACGTCCGGGCTGGCCCACGGGCTCATGAGGGACCGGTGGTCGAAGCCGCGGACGTACGCACCGGCGGCCGAGAACACGATCGAGAACTCGCTGCCCATCCCGTCGCGCATCGACGCCAAGTGCTCACCCTCGGCCCAGTGCGCGTCGAAGGAGAAGAACCGGTAGTCCCACTCCGGGCAGAGCACGGCGTCCAGCGTCGCGAGGCCACGGCAGTGGTCGCGCAGGTCCTCGATGCCCGGCAGGGCCCGGGCCACCTCGTGTACGGTCACGCGACCATTCCACCGCACCCCACCGACAGTCTCAGACGTCGCGCCGGGCCGTGTAGACCATCGCCGACATCGACGCCGTCACCGGTCCTGTCCCCAGCCGGTCCGTCATCTCCCGGGTCACGGCGGCCCGGACGGCCTCCGCGTCACCGCGAGCCGCCACCGCCGCGCTCACCGGCGTGCCGGTGAGGAACCCGGTGGCGACGGAGGCCGCCGACTCCGCGACGCCGTCCAGCGTCACTTCCTCCGCCGAGTCCAGCACCAGCCCGGCGGCGGCCAGGTCCGCGGCCACGACGTCCGGATCGCTGTACCCGTGCGGCACGTCGGGCAGGAAGGAGGGCGCCCCTTCGGGGATCGCCGCCTCGAGAGCGGCCTGGAACGCCGCCCCGAAACCGTGCGAGGCCAGCGGGCCCCAGCTGCTGAACAGGAACCTTCCCTGCGGGGCGAGGACCCGGCGCACCTCCCCGTAGGCGCCGGGTCTGTCCGGGAAGAACATCACCCCGAACTGGCAGACGACGAGGTCGAAGGCGCCGTCCGCGAACGGCAGCTCCTGGGCGTCGGCCTGCCGCCACCGTGCCCGCGGCTGCCGGGCCGACCCGCACTCGACCATCGCCTCGTTCAGGTCGGTCGCCACCACCGAGGCGTCGGGCGCCCCGGCGAGCAGCTCCGACGTCAACGCCCCTGTCCCGGCGGCCAGTTCGAGGACGGCACGGGGCCGCAGTGCTGCCGCCCTGGCCGCCAGATCGGCGGCGAAGGGACTGAAGAACACCGGTACCAGGTAGCGCTCATAGGCCTCGGGCATGGACCGCGTCCACCGCCGGTTCGCATCGTCTCCGCTCACGGGGCCGACGCTACTGGGCGGGCCCCTCCGCGTCGCGGACACGGAGGTGTCGTCGTGTCGTGTCGCGCCGTTTCGCGCCGTGCCGCGTGGTGCCGCGGCGTGCCGCGGCGTGCCGCCTCGAACCGGTGTTCAGCGGCCGGCAGCCGCCAGTACTGCCGCGAGGCCTTCTCGCAGATCCTCGACGAAGTACTCGGGGACCTCCAGCGACGGGAAGTGCCCCCCGGCTTCGGGCGTGCGCCACCGGACGATCTGCCGGTACCGCTCCTGCGCCCAGGCGCGCGGGTACTTCTCGATGTCGCGGGGGTACATGGTGACGGCCGCCGGGACGTCGACCCGGAGTTCGGGGTCCAGGGAGTTGTGGCTCTCGTAGTAGATGCGGGCCGCCGATGCTCCGGTCCGCGTCAGCCAGTACAGGGTGACGTCGTCGAGGATCCGGTCCCGGGAGATCGTCTCGAACGGGCTGTCCTCGGTGTCCGACCACTCGGCGAACTTGTCGAGGATCCAGGCGAGGAGCCCGACCGGCGAGTCGACGAGCGAGTAGCCGATGGTCTGCGGCCGGGTCGCCTGCTGCTTCGCGTACGCCGCGCGCTGGCGCCAGAAGTGGTGGGTCTCCTCGGTCCACCGGCGTTCGACCGCCGTCAGCCCGTCCGTGGTCAGTCCGGGCGGTCCCTCGGCGAACGTCGTGTGGATGCCGAGGACATGCGCCGGGAACCGGCCGGCGAGCACGGTCGTGATGTTGCCTCCCCAGTCACCGCCGTGCGCCAGGAAGGTGCGGTAGCCGAGCCTTCCCATCAGGTCCACCCATGCGGCCGCGATCCGTTCGGTGCCCCATCCGGTGGCGGCCGGCTTGTCGCTGTGGCCGAAGCCCGGCAGCGACGGGACGACGACGTGGAAGGCGGGCGCGTCCGCGTCCTTCGGGTCCGCCAGCTCGTCCACCACGTCGACGAACTCGGCGATACTGCCGGGCCAGCCGTGCGTCACGATCAGCGGGGTGGCATCGGCGCGCGGGGACCGGCGGTGCAGGAAGTGGATGCCCAGGCCGTCGACGGTCGTGCGGAACTGGCCGATCCGGTCGAGGCGCTCCTCGAACGACCGCCAGTCGTACCCGGTGCGCCAGTAGTTCACGACGTCGACGAGGTCGGCGAGGGGAACGCCCTGGTCCCATCGGCCGGGGCCCGGCCCGGCGCCGTGGACCGTCTCGGCCTCCGGCAGCCGCGCCGCGGCCAGCCGCGCGCGCAGATCGTCGAGGTCGGCTTCGCTCGCACGGGCTTCGAATGCCTGCACGTCGCTGCTTGGGCTGGACATGGAACCTCCTGGCCATCGCGGAACCGGCTTAGCCGGTTCTAGCACGCATCCATGGCGCCTTCAACCAGGCGGCCGAGGCGCTTCAGGAAGGCCGCAGGTCACGGCGTCGGAACCCGGAACTTCCGCCTGGGCTAAGGTGGTTCCATGCCCGCTGAGTTTCCTGACTTCCGCCTCGGCACCGTGCTGGCGACCAGCTTCACGGGGACCCTCTCGGAGCGTCACGGCACACCTGTGGAGCGGATTCCCACGCCGCGGCGGCTCGTCGACTGGCTGGCGGTGAGCGGCCTGGCCGTGGACTCCTGCACCACCGCCCAGCTCGAACGCGCCAGGGAACTCAGGGAAGCGGTGCATGCCGCGGCGACGGCGGCCGCGCTCCACGAAGCACTCCCCGCGTCCGCTGTCGACGTCCTCAACGACGTGAGCGTCCGGGGCCGGGCCGCAGCCGTTCTGACGCCCGAGGGAAGCCGTCGATGGCGCCTTGACCCGGCGTCCTGCGTGGAGGACGCCCTGGGCGTCATCGCCGCCGACGCGATCGGCATCGTCGCGGGCGAGCGCGACGGAAAGCTGGCCCTGTGCGCGTCACCGACCTGCCGAGCGGCGTTCTTCGACAGCAGCCAGAGCCGCACCCGCAAATGGTGCGACATGAACACGTGCGGGAACCGCCAGAAGAAGGCGCGCTTCCACGCCAACCACCCCAGGACCGGGACTGCCGGGCGGACGGGCACCAGCTGATCCGGGGTGCTGCCGCTGGTCCACGAGGCCGCTAGAAGAGACCGCGCGACGTGTATTCCGGAAGCTTCTGGAGGATCTCGTGCAGCCATCGGCTACGGGCGGCCGGCAATCGGGCCATCGTGTGGTGGAACGTTCGCGCGTCCACCTGGAACAGGGAGTTGGGGCGCGGTGGGAGCGGGTCGTCGCGCACGACGCCGCCGGGCAGACCACCCGAAGCGGGGGTCGGCAGGTGCGGCCGCGGCGAGGTCAGCCACAGCCATATCCCGAGCGGCAGCGGAACCAGGTGGGTCACTGCCGTCGGATCGGGCGGTGTCCAGGTTAGGCCCGTCCGCGGATGGACCGGTACGAGGAGGATGTCGGCGCCCGCGTCAGGTGCGGGCCGCCCAGGCCCGGCCAGCACCGCACGCCGACTCGGGCCACCCGCGGGAAGCATGGCGTCGAGGGCACGCTGGAACACGTCGGCGGTCAGGCCGCCCGGCACCGTGACCGGACGCCGTTCGGACGCCGCCAGCAGGTGGGCCAGAGCCTTGCCGGCCGCCGCTTCCCACCGCGGACTCCACGACCAGTAGTGACTCCTTCCGAAGCGCCCGCCTCCCCACGTGCCGATCGGCTCCACCGGCGGCGTGCTGTGCACCGTCCCCACCAGTTCGTCCCAGGAGAGCTGCGCATCGTCCGCACCGCCAACAGGCAGGCGACGCACGGCAGTCGGCTCCAGCCACACCGCCTGCCAGAGCGAACAGTCGTCGAGCCGCGTCGCCACGGGCCGGCCACACGCCTCGCAGACCGCATTCGGCCCGTCCCTCCCGTCGAGGCCGCAACAGGCCCCGCCGCCCGCCTCCGGAACCAGGTGGGTACCCCGGACATCACCCGGGGCGACCACGACCGCGCCAGGTGCTCCCATGGACAGGGACCAGACCGGCGCGTAGAAGCCGCGGGCCTCAGCATCGCCCGCGTCGATCTCGTCCCACATCAACCAGGGAGGCCCCGAGGGCTCCGGGTCCACGGCGAACGTCCCCGCCTCCATGAGGACCGGGAGTTGGGCCCCGTTCCCGTAGATCTGGTGGGCGTGAACCGGAAGGGCGACCTCGGTCACGGGGACGGTCAGTTCCGCGTCGCAGCGGGCACAGACGAACACGAACAAGAAGCCTCCGCACGCAGTCGCCCTGCAGTCAGGAGAACCAGACGACGAGCCGCACGTTGGCCGCCCCGTGCAGCTCGCTCAGCAGCCGCATCACGCTCCAGGCGGGCCCCCAGTGCGTGGCGTCGCCCGCGGCCTGGGCGCGGGTTCGGGTACCGCCGAGATCGGTCTCCTGCCAGTCGACGCGCAGCAGCTCGGACCAGGTGATCCATGTGGGGCCGTACACGTCCTCGGGCGCTCCGCCGACCGCGTGCTGGGCGGCCAGGGCATCGGACGCGTCGGCCGGCAGCCCCCGGTTCTCGGCGAGAGGGCGGAAGCCGTACGAGTTACGGACCCCGAACAGGCAGGCCAACGCGTCGTAGGCGTTGCCGACGTTGAGCAGCCACAGTTCGACGGCCGCGTACCAGACGGAGTCCTCGTCATCGGGACCCCACAGGCGCGCGCCCGGCCTGCATTCGATCAACCCGTCTATCTCGGTGGCCATGCCGGGATCCTGCCTCCTCCACCGGAGGTCGAGCACCCGATTTTTCGCTCAGCCGGTGGTGGTGAGGGCCTGTGGGTGCAGGGTGCCCAGGGTGTTCTCCGGAGTCCGGCTGCTGCGAGTGCGAGGTCCTCGCGGTGGTGGCGGGCCACGAGTTGCACGGCCCAGGGCAGTCCGTCGGGGCCGATTCCGGTGGGGATGCTGATCGAGGGATGAGAAGGGCCGCCGCCCGGGCGGCGGCCCGGCTCAGCAGACGGTGCCGGGCCGTGTCGCGGTCGCTCGCAGCAGGTCCCGCAGGAGGACGAAGTCCATGGACTGCACCGTGCGGAACCGCAGGCATCCCTTGCCCATGTCCTGACCCGCCAGCCGTTCGGTGAACGCCTCGCGCACGTCGCTGCGCATCAGGTAGAAGGAGACGTACTGCTTCTGGCTGGCGAAGGCGATCTCGGGGACACCGTCCCGCTCGTACGCGGGCATGCCGTACGCCATGACCTCAGTGAAGCCCGTCAGCTCCTGGCGGCACAGCTCCCGCAGTCCGGTCAGGGCCTCCCTGCGCTCGTCGGGCACCTCGGCCAGGTATGCGTCGACGTCCTTCGCGGCACTCTGCACCATCCGACGACGCTAAGCCGCCCGCTCGGTCCTCAGCAACCGGTCACGCCCGAGGGGGCTGGGCATCGGCCTCCCACGTCTCGACGACATGACGTGCCGCCCGGGCGTACGCCGTCGCCGGTGACGTGGGATCGTCCAGGACGTCGCGCTCGCGTGTGCACTCCCACTCGACGTGGGTCGCGGTGTCGACCAGTTCCCCGGCCTCGTGCGGCGGGAGCCCGTCGACCGACATCGTCGCCATCAACCGCTCCAGGTCGTCCCAGCGCTCGGGGGCGACACTGCGCACCGCCTCGATGAACTCCTGCGGGATCCTCGGTGCGGTGGGGCGGGTGGGCGTGTAGAGGACGTCACCGGTGTCGCCGTCGGTCACCGTGAACCGGCCGACGGGTCGCAGCAGTCGCGTGCTGCCGTCGTAGCGGGTCAGGGTCAACTCGACCGCGCCCGTGTCACCTCCGCCGATGTCACTGACCACGCCCTGGTGCCGCGTCCCGCGCTCCGCGAGGTCGTCGTCACCGGTCCGCCGGTCGTCGAGGACGACCCGGCGGCCACGCAACGCGGCCCAGTCGCATGGTGCCAGGTCAGTCGATGTGCCGCTGTCGGGTGTGCTGCTCACGACTCCCCCAACGGCCGACCGGCCACCGGGACACGAGGTGAGGCCTGCCGTTACCCGTATGCCAGTTCACTGAACAGTCGAGTTACCGCACGTACGCAGAGCCCGGTTCTCGACGGAGACGAGTCACTCGATCCGCCCGGAAGGGTTCACTCACTGACAAGCCGCCTACACTCAAGCAGGCCACAGGAGTTGCACCGTCCACTTGTGCCGGGACTGGTCACGCCCCGTGGCGGGTGTGTACCCCGGCTTCCGCGAGACGCACTGACGAAAGGGCCCCACCATGTCGAACAGTTCCGCCCAGCCTTCCTCCGACCTCACCAGCCGTTACACCTCCCAGCTCACCTCCGACCTCGCGACCGTCAACACGGAGATCGCCGCGCTCGAGGAGCGGCTGGAGATCCTGCGCAAGGACCAGGAGTTGCTCGCCGGGATGCAGCAGGCGCTCTCCGGCAGTGACACCGAACTCCCCACCGCCCCGGCGGCCGCCATTCCCGCGCAGACCAAGCCCGAGGAGACCGCGCCGGCCGAACCCGCGACCGCGTCGAAGGCCGACTCGAAGTCCGAGCCGAAGGCCGAGTCGAAGGCGAAGTCCGCGCCCAAGTCCCGCGCCCAGTCCACTCGCTCCGCGGCCAAGTCGGCCGGTTCGGCCAACTCGACCAAGGCGCCCAAGCAGGCCAAGGCGAGCAGGACGGCCAAGGCCGTGAAGTCGTCGAAGCCCGCCAAGGCCGCCGCCAAGGACTCCGGCCCCACGCTCGTCGACCTGGTCCGCTCCTGCCTGACCGAGCAGAGCGAGCCCCGGTCCGCCACCGAGATCACCCAGTCCCTCACCCAGGCCCACCCCGACCGCACCATCAAGACGACCGTGGTCCGCAGCACCGTGGAGGCCCTGGTCGCCAAGGGCCACGCGGAGCGCAGCAAGCAGGGGACCTCCGTCTTCTACACGGCGGCCTCCCCCGCCGCGGAGCCGGCACCCGTCGCCGCCTCCGCCGCGCCGGAATCGGCCTGAGACCGTCCGTTCCCACCCTGACTCCTCAGGTCCCAGAGGCGGCCCGCACGCACACTGACACCGATCTGACACGGCATCACCTACCGTGCGGGCATGGGGAACAACGGGGAAGCAGAGGGAACAGGGTTCGGCCTGGAGCAAGTACTGTCCGCACTGGGGGACGACTTGCGCCGCGCCAGTCAGCGAGCCGCCGCCACGGGCAATCCGTACGGGCTCGTGGTCCAGGAAGCAGAGATCGAGCTCTCGGTGACCGTCACTCGGGAGCGCACGACCCATGGGGACGCGAAGCTCAAGTTCCAGGTTCTTCCGTGGCTGTCGGGAGCCGAGGCCGGCGGCGGGCGCTCGGCCACGTCGGGCGACGCACGGGTGCACACGATCCGGCTGCGCCTGGGTCCCCCGCCGGGCCCGGACGGACAGCCGACGATCAACGTACGGCCGGGAACCACCGGCCATTCGACCGGGGAGGCGACTCAGGTCGCCGTCTCCCCGGAGCAGTCGATGCCTTTCCAGCAGCCCGTCGTCGAGCGCGACCCCGCACTGCAACCCGGCCACTGGCCCGACACGGCACGGCAGCCGGACCATCTGCCGGACGTCTCGGGCCGGCCCTGGAGCGAACACGAGCCGGCACCGACCCAGGACCACCTGACGGCAGGAGATCCCCCGACCGGGCCAGCGGGAATAACGAATCAGTAACGCGCGGTGTGGCGTCCGTGCGCTGGCGCGGCACGTCCACACGACTGCATTCATGAGCGAACTGAGTGAACTGATCCCCGTCGAGGCGATCCATCTCGACGTCGCCGCACCCGATTGGCAGGCCGCGGTGCGAACGGCCGGAAACCTGTTGGTGGAGACCGGTGTCAGTACGGACACGTACACACAGGAGATGATCCGCAACGTCGCGGAGAACGGGCCGTACATCGTCATCGCGCCCGGCTTCGCCTTCGCGCACGCCCGGCCCTCGCCCGCGGTGCGCCGCACCGGCATGTCCTGGGTGCGGCTCGCCTCCCCGGTGAACTTCGGCCACGAGACCAACGATCCGGTCCACCTCGTCGTCGCGCTCGCCGCCACCGACGCCGGTGCCCACACCGAGGCGATGGGCGCGCTGGCCCGGCTGCTCGCGGACTCCGACACCTCGGCGGCCCTCGACCACGCGGCGACACCCCAGGCACTGCGGCAGATCCTCGCGGGCGACACGGCCTCGACCGACACGGCCCCGTCCGACGCGGCCTCCTCCCCCACGGCCTCGTCCGGGGGCGGCGAGGCGGCCGCGCCCAAGAAGTCGGGCCATGGGATGCACAAGATCCTGACGGTGTGCGGCAACGGCGTCGGCACGAGCCTGTTCCTGAAGTCCACGCTGGACAAGGTGCTCGACCGGTGGAACTGGGGCCGGTACATCACCACCGAGGCAACCGACACCATCTCCGCGAAGGGCAAGGCGTCCGAGGCCGTCGCGATCATGACGTCGCGGGAGATCGGGCGCACGCTCGGCGACGTCGGCATCCCGGTGCGGGTGATCGAGGACTTCACCAGCACCAAGGAGGTCGACGCGGCCCTGCGTGACCTCTACGACGTCTGACCCACGCCGCCACCCCCGCTCCACCTGCCCTTTCCCCGTTCGGAGTTCCCATGAATGTCCTCGTGGACATCGCCAAGTTCATCGTCAACGAGATCCTGAGCGTCCCCGCGTACCTCATCGGCATCATCACGGCCGTCGGTCTCATCGCCCTGAAGAAGACGACGGGGCAGATCATCGGCGGCGCCATCAAGGCGACGCTCGGCTTCCTGCTGATCGGCGCGGGCGCCACGCTGGTCACCAACTCCCTCGCACCGCTGGGCACCATGATCACGGGTGCGACCGGCTCGCACGGCGTGATCCCCACGAACGAGGCGATCGTCGGCATCGCCCAGGCCGAGTACGGATCGCGCGTCGCGTGGCTGATGATCCTCGGCTTCCTCATCAGCCTGCTCCTCGCCCGGTTCACCCCGCTGTCGTACGTGTTCCTGACCGGGCATCACATGCTGTTCATGGCCACCCTGCGCGACACATGAGGTGATGGCCACGGCGGGAGTCACTTCCTGGCCGTGGTCGTCGTCGGCGCGCGCGCTCCTGGGCATCATGCTGGTCTCCATGCCCGCCTTCGCGCATCCGTGGACCAAGCGCGTCACCGGCAACAACACGGTCGCCGTCGGGCACTTCGGGACCGCCGGGTACATCGTCTCCGGGCCACCGGTCAGGTGGTCGGCAAGAAGAGCCGCTCCATCGGAGAGATGAACCTGCCCGTGCGGGCTGCGCTTCCTGCGCGACTCGATGGTGGCCTACCGCCCTGTCGATGGTCCTGATCTACACGATCATGGCCATCATCTTCCTCGCCAAGGTCGTGGCAGCAGAGGCGTTCAAGGCTCTGCGCTTCATACGGACGGCGGCGCGCGCTCGGCGACGCCGGCAACTACCTGATGGCGGCGCTCGGTCAGGGGCTGCAGTTCGGCATCGCCGTCGCCGTGATCCTGCTCGGTGTGCGCACCATCCTCGGCGAGCTCTCGTCCCACCGCCTTCCAGGGCATCACCGCGCAGAAGGTCGTGCCCGGCGCCATCCCGGCCCTGGACGCGCCGATCGTCTTCCCGTGTACGCGCAGAACGCCGTGCTCGTCGGCTTCTACCTGCTCGTTCGTCGGCGGCCTGGTCAGCCTGGGGCTGCTCGTCGCGCGTGTTCAAGCCCGCCTTCGGCACGGCCCTGGTGCTGCCCGGACTCGTCCGCACTTCTTCACCGGTGGTGCGGCGGGCGTCTTCGGCAACGCGACCGGCGGCCGGCGGGAGCGGCCATCGGCTCGTTCCTGAACGGCGTCCTGATCACCTTCCGCCCGCGTTCCGCCTCTCGGCGTCCTCGGCTCGTTCGGGTCGGCCAACACGACGTTCGGTGACGCCGACTTCGGCTGGCTCGGCCTGATCCTCGGCAACGTCGCGAAGGCCGGCAGCGTGGCGGGGATCGTCCTGATGCTCGTGGTCGGACTCGTCATCCTCGGCGCGGCGATCGTGTGGCAGAAGCGGGTCGTGGAGACCGGCTGGGACCCGGGCGCCAAGCGCGCCGCGCTGCCGCCGCCCGAGGACCGGCCCGAGCAGCACGACGAGAACGCGGGCGGCGAGACCGCCGTCTCCCGTACGTACGCGAAGATCGCTCCCGGCCGGGGCACCGACCCCGCCGCCCCCGCCGCTGCAGGACTGAACCCACCGGTGCCCGGGCGGGCCGCGCCGGTCTCCGGCGGCCCGCCCCTGCGCCCCAGCTACTCGTGCGTCACTGTTTCTCGCGTGCGGCCTGCCGGGCGAGGAACTCCTCGAGGCGCCGCCTTCTGCCTCGGATCCATGAAGCCCTGGCGGACGTTGCGGGCGCTTCTCCTCCAGCCAGCGCGCCTCGGCCGGGTCGAGGAGCTCGGCGGCGACCACGCCGTCACGGGCGACCGCCGTGCGCCCGCCCGCCCGGCGGCGGTAGAGCGTGAAGGGCCGAACTCCGCCGGAGATGCGCCGAGATTCCGGCTGATCCGGCTGATGCGGCTGCTCGAGGGTAGGCGCCGGCGCCCAGTGTTCCCAGAGCGCGCGCATGGCCGCCATGGCACACCAGCACGCCGTGGAGTCGCGGCCACACCGCCCTCCCACGCGATCGTGAGGGTGACGGGCTCGTCGACCGCCTCCGCCAGCCTCGAGCACCCGCTCCATCTCGTCGTGGGTCGCGTAACTCGCTTCGACATCGGTCCGACGTATTCCCATGTCGCACGAGGCTACTGGCTGCACGGTGCGGACCTGTGCCAGTCAGTGAGTCAGCGGGTCGGTGAGACAGCAGGTCGGTGAGACAGGCGGTCCCTCGGTCAGTCCCTGCGAGTCTGACCGGTACGTGGCGCAGCAGGTGGAGTTCCTCGGAGTCGAGCCGCCCTGGAGGCGGCGCAGCACCGTGTCGTCGATCTCGCCCGGTCACGCAGCGCCGACCACGACGGTCCGGCGTTCGGCGAGGATCGCCAGGCGCAGCGCGGTGCGCGTCGTCGGTGAGGCGCTGCGGGTGGAAGGCCAGGTCGACGGTTCCGCCTGGCAGCGCAGCGCGAGCGCGTCGGCCTCCGCCTCCGCCAGGCGACCCTGACCGCCTCCGCGACCTCGGGCGCGTGTCCAGCCGCTCGACGAGCACGGGGAGCGCGGCGAGCGCCTCGTTCAGGGCGTCGGACTCGGCGCGCCACTCCTCCCGCACCACCGACCGGTCCACGGGATCCGTGCCCACCGCACCACCCAGGGCAGGATCACCGACTGCGCCATCGTCACCACTGATCACGACACCGGTGACGAGCACGATCAATCCCGCGGTCGGGGAAGGGCGATCCGTCCTCCAGCGTCGAGGGGACACCGAGCGCGGCAGCCAGCGAGATCGCGCCCCGGAATCCCGGACAGGGCGCTGACGGCGAGCCGCCGCGCGGAGTACGTCGTCCCGGACGCGCGCGCGTGCCGCGCCGGGCGACGCGGAAGAACCGGCGGCACCACTGAAGTAGTACGCGAACCGCACCGCGATCAGCGTCCCGGCGACGGCGAAGCCGCCCCGAACGCCCGGGCAGCTGCTGGCCGCCCTCGTGCTCCATGACGGAGTGGACGAGTTCGACGCGCCGATCAGACGAACAGCGAGCCGTTGAGGAGGTACGTGGCGACGGTCCGGTAGTGCTCTGTGCCTGCACCCGACCTCGGCGCGCTCGGTGCGCGGTCCGCTCTGACTGAGCATCAGGCCGCACACGACGACCGCGACCACCCGGACGCCTCGGCGTACTCGGCGACGAGGTACGCGCGCTGAACGGGGTCAGCAACAGCAGCACCTGCCCGCGCAGCGCGTCCCCGTCGGCCGTCTTCGCCCGCAGCCGCTGCATCAGGACGGCGGACACGAGTCGATCAGGCACCGCCGCCGCAGCCGCCGAGGACGAACAGCCAGCTGACGTGGGGCACGGTGACGTGCTCGGTGCCGACGGTGACGCCGATCGCGATGCCGTAGACGACCAGCGCCGTACCGTCGTTGAGCAGGCTCTCCGCGCGCAGCAGCGTGATGTCGCGGCGGCAGGAGCCGGGCGACGACGCCGACGGCGGTCGCGTCCGTCGGTGCGACGAGCGGCGCCCAGCGCCCAGGCGGGGCCCTGTCGAGGCCCATCTCGTGGGCGATTTCGCAGGCGACGGCGCCCGCCGAGG
Organism: Streptomyces sp. KL116D; assembly: GCF_030766975.1. Lineage (NCBI taxonomy): Bacteria > Bacillati > Actinomycetota > Actinomycetes > Kitasatosporales > Streptomycetaceae > Streptomyces > Streptomyces sp. KL116D. The sequence continues at coordinate 145,825 of NZ_JASERH010000046.1, forward strand.
CGAGCACCAGCACCGTCGCGGCGAGCGCGTCACGTCGGTGAGATGGCGGCGGATCTCCCGCAGCGAGGCGTTGAGGCTCTCCCAGAACAGCAGCGCGGGCAGGAAGAGCAGCAGCACCACCTCGGACGGCAGTTCCACGGCGCGCAGCGCGACGGCACGAAGCCGATCAGCACGCCGAGTGGTGAGCAGGACGACGGGAGGGCGACCCGCAGCCGCTCCCCCCAGGCGGATCCCAGCAGTACGGCGACCCCCAGCAGCACCACTCAGCACAAGGCCCAGCACGTGTTCCTCCGATCCTCGCTCTCTGCCGGAAACGGTACGGGGAGTTTCGGTGCCGGGTTCCCGCGTCACCTTCCTGGTGGCGCGTCCGGTTCGGGGCCGGGGTGCGGGGCGCGGACCGGTCGAGCAGCGTACGGAGCTCGGCGGCGCCCACGTTCGCGCCGAACGTCTCGTTCCCGGGCTGCAGGCGGGCTCCTTCGGCGAGCGGGCCGGCCATGACCGGGTCGAAGCCGAGCATGTCGACCAGGTGCGCGACGGAGTCGACGGCGTCGGTGTCGTCACCGGCGAGCGCGATGGCCCTGCGGTCCGCGGCGCCGGGCGCAGGGCGCCCTCCTCCAGGTCGTGGTAGCCCATGTGGTTGAAGGCCTTGACCACGTGCGCCCCGGTGAGAAGTCCTGCACGATCTCGCTGGACGAGGTCCGGGGTCGGTCAGGTCGTCGCGACGCCGTCGGTCTCCCACCTCAGTAGTTCATCGCGTCGATCACCAGCTTGCCGCGCAGGGCGTCGGCGGGGACCGTGCGGTACTTGCCGAGCGGCAGCGCGAGGACGACGGCGTCCGCGCCGGCCGCGGCCACCTCCCGGGCGGTGACCGCGACTGCGCCGGGCGTGAGCACTCTACCGTCAGGCGATCGCCGCCGGATCGCCCGAACCGCGATCAGCACCGGTATCCGGCGCGCAAGGCGAGCCGCGCGAGCACGGTGGTGCCGACCTTGCCGGCGCCCAGGATGCCGAGGGTGCGTACGTCGTGGACCGTCATGTCGTCCTCCTCCTCACTCGTGGATCGTCGCTGTCGTCAGCCGGCCAGCATGTCGCGGACCATCGGGATCACCTTGGTGCCGTACAGCGCTCGACGGAGCGCGCAGCCGCGTGCTGACGGGCACCGTGCCGGAGCCGTAGATCATGTCGAAGCGGCCGATGCCGAGCGCCCGCACGGCCCGCGTGATCTTGCGCGCGACCGTCTCGGGCGACCCGATGTACAACGAGCCCTGCTCGATCTCGCGCTCGTACTCGGCACGGGTGATCGGCGCCAGCCGCGCAGCGCGCCGATCCGGTCCCGCATCTCCTGGTAGTGCGGCCAGTGCTGCGCGCGTGCCTCGTCGTCGGTGTGTCGGCGACCAGGCCGGGCGAGTGCATCCCGACGGGTGCGCCGTGGTGCCGAACTGCTCGGTGGCCCGCTGGTACAGCGCGATGTACGGCGCGAAGCGTTCTGGGCCGCCGCCGATCACGGCGAGCATCAGCGGGAAGCCGTACTTCGCGGTGCGCACGACGGACTGCGGCGAGCCGCCGACGCCGACCCAGGTGGTCAGCCCCGCCTCGGTCTTGGGGAAGACGTCCGCGTCCGTCAGCGGCGACCGCACGGTGCCGCTCCAGGTGACGGGCTTCTCCTCCACCAGCTTCGCGCAGAGCTCGATCTTCTCCTCGAAGAGGACGTCGTAGTCGGCGAGGTCGTAGCCGAACAGCGGGAACGACTCGGTGAACGAGCCGCGCCCCAGGATGACTTCGGCCCGCCGTCCGCGTAGCCAGCAAGGCCGAGCGTCGCGAAACGCTGGAAGACGCGGACCGGGTCGTGTCGGAGCTGAGCACTGTCACGCCGGAGCCGAGCTTGATGCGGTCGGTGCGGGTGGCGATGCCGGCCAGCACGGTCTCGGGCGTCGAGATGGCTGTACTCGGGCGGTGGTGCTCACCGAGCGCGAGGGCGTCGACGCCGATCTGGTCGGCGAGGACGGCCTCGCCGACGACCTGGCGGATGGCCTGCGCGTACGAGACCGGCCGGCCGGTGTCGTCGTGCGGGACGTCGCCGAACGTGTCCAGGCCGAAGAGGAGTTCGACACGACGGGTGCTCCTTCGTGTGCCGGGAGGGGTGCGTGTGTGTGGGTGGGGTCCGGGTTCGGCCGGGCTCACCAGGCGTACGGGCCGAAGCGGCCCCAGGCGACGACCACGGCGACGGCTAGCAGCACGACGTTGACGGCGATGTGCGCGACCACTCCTCGTCCGGGCGTGCGTGGCCACGGCGCCGCGCATGACCAGCGCCAGGCCGGTCGCGGCGAGCGGTGTGAGGACCGGGCGATTCCGGTGGCCGCCGGCAGGTCGAGGCCGAGGGCCCGAGGACCTCGGCCGCGGCGCGATGCCCTTGACCTGCGCCGCCGAAGCGCCTGGCCCAGGGCATGGCCTCGGCGGTCCCTGGCGTACGGCTGCGCGAGCTTGCCGCCGCCCGCGGCCAGCATCACGAGGGCCAGCAGGATCTGCAGGATCCAGAGAAAGAGGGTCACGGTACGTCCTGTCGCTACGGGGCGGAGGCGCCGGGCTTGCTCCTCGCGTCGAACGGAAGCATAAACGGACTTCACCGTTTCTATTCCGGCAGTAGGTTGGAGCCCATGAACAGCCCATTGGTGCCGCTCGGCCGGCCGCGCGCCGAGCGTGCGGACGCGGCCCGCAACCGCGCGCAGCTGCTGACCACGGCGCGCGAGATGATGGCCGAGCTGGGCGTGGAGAAGGTCACGATGGACGGCTCGCGGAGCGGGCGGGACTCGGCAAGCGGGCACGGTCTACCGCCGCTTCGGCACGCGGGCCGGGATCTTCCACGCGCTGCCGACGACGACGAGCACGTCTTCCAGGAGCAGGTCTCAGCGGGCCGCCGCCGCTCGGGCCGGGCGCCGAGCCGATCGCCGGCTCATCGCCACGGCCGCGCCGCACCGCTAAGCACTCGCGGACCACCTGGCGATCGTCCGCGCCTCTCACTCGACCGCACAAACCGAAAAAGTGCCCGCCGGGGCGGGCGCCACCCTGACGCGCATGCACCTCCGCCTGCTCCTGCGCCTCGCCCGCCCGACGCCACCGACGTCGACACCTCGCCCTGCAGCTCACGGCGGCGCTGGAGGGGCCGTTCATGCTCTACCTCTCGGCACCCCGGCCCGAGGAGCTCGCCGGCGCCCGGTCGCGGACCGGCTCGGCGACGCGGCTGGCAGCGGCTGGTGGAAAGCATCTGCCGGACGGACCCGCCGCCGGCCGGCACTCTCAGCGCCCCCGGCCTTCCTCTGGGGCCGGGCGCGACGGCAGCACTCCCGTGCCGGTCAGCACTTCTCCTTGAGCACGTCGTCGAACTCCTCGTCGAAGTCCATGGGGTCCTCCGACGAGCGGCCGTGGGCATGTGGATCGCTTCTGCGGATCGTTCGCCCGATAGGCCTCGCAGAACTCCCGCCGCTCGTCCTTGCTGCTCGCGTACCAGGCGTCCCTTCCCCGGCGTTCCGCGGCGGTTTCAGCTCCGACCGCTCCGCCCGCAGCCGGCGAGCAGGACAAGTGCCACGAGGGCGACGGCGGTGGTGGCGACGGGTCTCACACGGGCTCCTGGCTGAACGGTCATGGGGCGGTGACAGGTCCGCAGGGTAACTCGGTGGTATCTACAGGCGGTCAGGTGGGCGTCGGTCCGCGCGCCGTCGGGCCCCAACCACCCGCGGTGAAACGGCCGATGGGGATCCCCGCGGTGAGCAGTCCGGTACGGCGGCGCACCATCCCCCTCACGGCGCGACTCCCGCCCCTGAACTCGCTGCGGAGGAACGGCGGTTGGCCCAAGAGTTCGGGATCGCACGCAACCGGAACCGGGTTCTGTAGCGCGCCTGTTGCGGACGGGCCGACAAAAACGGTTCGCTCCTTCGGTATCTTCCGGGGACTTCGGGTTCGGGTGGCGGGCTGCCACCTTGAGCAAGGGAATGCGACATGGTTTCACCTTCGGCGGAGCTGTTCCAGCTCGCTCGGGGCCGACGACCCGCCGGTGGTGGGCGGTTGCCGACTGGCCGCGGTGCTCGGCACCGGCGGCATGGGCAGCGTGTACCTCCGTACACGCCGGGCGGCCGGCCCATCACGCGCTCAAGGTGATCCGGCCGGAGTTCGGCTGTCAAGATCCGGAATTCAGAGCGCCGGTTCGAGCAGGAGAGGTCAACTCCGCGCAGCGGGTGCAGGGCCTCTACACGGCGCCCGTCATCGACGGCGACACCAGAGGGGCAGCAGCCCTGGCTGGCCACCGCGTACGTCCGAGCCCCTCGCTCGCGCACGCCGTCGCCCAGCACGGCGCGCTGCCGCTGCGCAGCTCCCTGCTGCTCACGGTCGGCGTCGCCGAGGCGCTGCACGTGATCCACGGCGCGGGCATCGTGCACCGCGACCTCAGCCCGCCAACGTCCTGCTCGCCGCCGCCGACGGCCCCCGGGTCATCGACTCCGGTGCATCGCCCGCGCGGCCGACGCCACCTCGCTCACGGGCACCGGCGTGTCCGTCGGCACGCCAGCACTTCATGGCCCCGTGCAGGCGGCGGCCGGCACCGTCACTCCCCGCCACCGACGTCTTCGCACTCGGCCAGATCACCGCCTTCGCCGCCATCGGCCGACCGGCGTTCGGTGAGGGTTCTCGCACGCGGTCCTCTACCGCATCGTCCACGAGGACCCCTGACCTGAGCCAACTGCCCGACGAACTGCGGCCGTTGGTGACGCACTGCCTCAGCCGCGACCCCGCCGACCGGCCCAGCCTCGACCGAGATCATCGAGCGGTGCCACGAGCTGTCCCCGACCCCGCTGCGGCAGGGCGAGGACTGGCTCCCGCAGACCTTCGCCAGCTCCATCACCGAGCGGCTGCGGCCGCCGGAGCCCGCACCGACGCCGCCGCCCGCCGCGACCGCGCCGACGCCTCCCCCGCCGACCGCGACGGCGACGCCCGCGCCTCCGCCGGGCGCCCCGCACGCACCGACCGCGTTCAGCCCGCACACGCCGCCCCGTCCCCGTACGCGCACACCGCACCCCACCAGGCCGTCCCCGGCCACGCCCCGCACCAGACACCATGCCGGGGCAGCGGGGCCACCCGACGCCCGCGCCGCAGTGGAACCAGCGGCTACGCGCCGCCGCAGGGTCCTGGCATGGTCGGCAGGCCATGGCGGCGGCGCCGCTCCCTGCCGAAGAAGAAACGACGGGCCCGATCATCGCCGCGGTCGTGGTGGGCGCGTTCGTCGTGCTGGGGATCATCGGCGCGCTGATCCCCGACGGGGAGAAGAGCGACGGCGGGTCCGGGTCCTCCAGCTCGTCGAGCTCCGGCGGTTCGGGCAACGCGGCCAAGTGCTGGCGGCGCGAAGCAGCCCGACCCAAGCCGGCGAGCTACCAGGGCACTCGACCGACCGAGAATCCACTACCTCAAGATGGGCGACAACGCGCCCAAGCCGCTCGACGGCGGCGGCACCGCCTCGTACATGGGCGGTGACGTCTACTACTACTCGGACAGCCGGTCACCGGAGAGAAGAAGATCGGCTCCGACATCGCGCAAGCTGGTCCTCCTCAACAACGCGCAGCAGGTCCTTGCAGGTCATGCCGCACGGAGACCCGCTTCACCGAGAAGATCGACCTCGACCAGCTGACGACGGTCGCAGATCTGCGTCCTCAGCGACTCCGGCCACGTCGCGGTGGTGGTGACCTACCGCGGCAAGTCGGGTGCCGAACGACTCGCGCCGACCACGTCACGCTCGACGTGACTTTGGCGTGGCGCAATGCCGAGGAGCCGACCGAGAGCGACTGACTCGCCGGGACACCCCGCTCTGACGCACCGCGGGCGTCAGAGCACAGGTGCCAGCACACAGCGCCAGATGCACGGCGTCGACGATGCGATGCAGGCGGCCACTGCAGCAGCAGCGCCACCGCGAAGAGCGCGATTTGCGCAGTGGTGAGTTCCCTTCGCTCACTTCGACGAGAGGCGCTCTGCCGTCCCACGCGCCCAGGACCGCGGCGCCGACGAAGGGCGCGACCGCCGCCCAGTCCAGTTCGTGCAGGTGCCGCCGCGCAGGGCGAGCGCGCCGAGCGAGTTGACGGTGATGACCAGCAGGCTCGTGCCGACGGCCGCGCGCATCCGCAGTCCGAGCAGGCCGACGAGCGCGGGCACGGCGAGGAATCCGCCTCCGACGCCGAGGACACCGGTGACCGCGCCGAGGCCCGCGCCGGCCCCTGCCGCACGGACGGGCCCGGCGCCGTGTTCGCCCTCCGTTCCTCCCCGCCCGCAGCATGCGCACGGCCGCGCCCGCGGCGACGACCGAGAAGGCCGCCTGCAGCACGGCGCCGGGAATGCCGCGGCGAGCGCGGAGCTGCATCGCCGGGCCGATCCCGGCCGCGGCGAGAGCAGTCCGGCACGCCATCTGACGTGCCCGTCGCGCGCGTGACTCGGTCAGCCACGCCGTGACCGAGGTGAGCTGTGACGACTCACGAGCCCCGCGGTGGTGGCCGCCACGGGGTGAAACCGAGCAGGTAGATCGGTGCGGGGACGGCCAGGACGCTGCCACCGCCGCCGAGCGCGCCGAGCGACAGTCCGACGACCGCGCCCGCCACGAGAGCCAGGATCAGTGAGTCACGCGACCGTACCGGGCAGGCCCTGCGCGTTCACCACGGGCAGTGCGGACAGCGCCCACTCCTGTATGCCGCCGACGACGTCGACCGCGTCCGCGCCGCCCCGCGTCAGCAGGTCGACCGCCTGCTGGGAGCGCCTGCCCGAGCGGCAGATGACGACCAGGGGGCGTCGCTTCCGCCTCGCCCGGCAGCGGCACGCCGCGGCGAGCCGCGACAGCGGGAGGAGCAGGGCACCGGGTATGTGTCCCGCTCTCCACTCGTCGAGTTCACGGACGTCCAGCAGAACGTGCCCGCCGTCGCGGGCCAGTGCCGTCCTCGGTGTGTCCGGTGCGCCGGGCCGCTTCTTCTACGGTGATCCGGCCGGGGCCGAACGGGGATGTGGTCATGGGCGGTCCTCGCCTCGTGCGTAAGGGTGGGTCGGTCTGGTGCGGCTCAGGCGGCGCGGAGCGGGAGTCCGGCCGGTTCGGCGGCGGTGAAGGAGTCGTCGACGGCGACGACGTCGCGGCCCGCCGCGTCGAGCAGGGAGGCGGCGATCGCCGCGCGCATGCCGCTCGCGCAGTGCACCCAGACCACGCCGGGCGGCACGTCGTCGAGGCGCTGGTGCAGGGCGTGCAGCGGGATGTGGACCGAGCCCTCGACGAAGCCCGCGGCCCGTCTCGGAGGCGCGTCGGACGTCCAGCACGACGACGTCGTCCGTCCGGTCGCGCGTCCGGTCGCGCGTCCGACGGCGCTCGGCCAGGTCGGCGAAGGTGGCGCGGGGGAAGGTGGCAGGGCCGGCTCCCTCGACGAGCCAGGCGGCCGGCTCTCCGGTGGCGGCGGCGGCCGGGCGGTCGATGCCGACGCGCACCAGTTCGCGCTGCGCGTCGGCGAGTTGCCCGGCGGACTCGGCGAGCAGGGTCACCGGTTTGCCCCAGGGGATCAACCAGGCCAGATAGGTGGCCAGTTGACCGTCGGCCTCGAAGTTGTAGGTGCCGGTGACATGGCCTTCGGCGAACGCGATCCGGTTGCGCAGGTCGACGACCCATTCGCCGGCGGCGAGCCGGGCGGCTATCTCCTCGGCGTCGGCGACCGCGGGGGCGGTGAGGTCGACGGGGCGGGTCCGGCGGAGTTGGTGGGGGCCATGTGGGCGTAGTAGGCGGGGTGTTCGTCGAGGCCGGCCAGGATGCGGTGACGAAGGTGTCGACGTCCTGGGTGAGGGCGTCGTTGGACGCCTTCTCCTTGCCGATGGTGGTCTCGGTCCCCGTGCCCTGCCCCGCGGAGCAGAAGCCGCCGAAGCCGTGGGTGGGCAGCACGGCGGTGGCGTCGGGCAGTTCGCCGGCGAGCCGGTGGGCGGAGGCGTGCTGGGCCCGGGCCAGCTCCTCGGTCAGTCGTGGTTCGACCAGGTCGGGGCGGCCCACGGTGCCGATCAGCAGCGATCCCCCGGTGAACACCGCGGCCACCGTGCCGTGCTGTTCTGAGCGCGTACGCGGTGTGGTGCGGGGTGTGTCCGGGGGTGGCCAGCGCTTCGAGGACGAGGCCGGTGTCGACGGTGATGCGGTCGCCGTCGTGGACGGGTGTCCGCTCGAAGGAGACGCCGGCCTTGGCGGGCACGAGATAGGCGGCGCCCGTGAGGCGAGCCAGTTCCAGGCCGCCGGTGACGTAGTCGTTGTGGACGTGCGTCTCGGCGACGTGCGAGATCCGCACCCCGCGGCGGGCCGCCGCCGCGAGCACCCGGTCGATGTCGCGCGGCGGGTCGACGCGACGGCGGTGCGCTCCCCGCCCGCGAGGTAGCTGCGGTTGCCGAGTCCGGCCGTCTCGATGGTGTCGACGAAGAACATGGCGTGCGCTCCTTCCGGTACCCGGCCGGCCTGTGGGCCGCCGGGTGCGGGTGTGGGTGGTGACTGCTTCTCTTGCGGACGGGTCCGGCCCCGTGGGGTTCAGAGGACCGGGTCGAGTCCGCGTGGAGACGCTCCGGCGCGGGCGGGTGAAGGGGCCGGAGCGGGGTCCAGGCGGTATCCGGTGCGGGCGTCGAAGCGGGCGACGACGCTGAAGCGGTCGCCGCGGATGAGGGTCGTGCGCCATTCGACGGTGCGGCCGTGCGTACGGCCGAGCCGCTCGATGGAGAACGCGGCCACACCGTCGGGCAGGCCGAGGAGTCTTCTGCTCGGCGGCCGTGGGGGTGACGGCCTTGATGTGCTCCTCGCCGCCGACCAGACGGATGCCGCAGCGCACGGCGAGTTCGTCGTAGAGAGCGGTGTGACTGAAGTCGACGTCGAGCAGGGCGCGGGCGTCCGAGGCCAGCATCCACACCTTGTCGTGCGCGAGGGGTTCGCCGTCGGCCAGGCGGATGCGCTCCAGGTACAGCAGGGGCGTGGACTCCTCCATGCCGAGGCGCACCGCGACGTGCGCGTCCGCACGGACGTCGAGGGCGCGGACGATGCTGCGCTGCTCCAGACCGGCCGCCTCGACGGAGGCGAACAGGCTGTAGACGGCGCCGACGGGCTGCTCTATGACGCCTCGCCCGCGGCCCGTGGCCGTCGGCCGCGGGCCGCGGTCTCAGACCTTCCTGCCGCAGGTCGCGCAGCGCGGCCGAACGGTGTGCCGGCTCACCTCGTACCGCTTGGTCAGCTCCATCTCACCGGGAAGGAGTCGCCGAACTCTCCCTGCTCCAGTCGGTCCCTGAGGTCGTCCCGCACATGACGCCACAGCGGGGTCCGGTCCCGCCGCCCTCGGGAGTGGGTTCCTCGCTCATGATCCCATCCTTGTGTACGTACATTTGGATAGCTAATGTACGTACATTAACGCGCACCGCCAGAACAGGGAGGCTCGACCCCGCACCGGCCAGTCGGCAGCGACCCCTCGAACCGGATGGAGCACGGGACTGACCACGCACGCGCACCACAAGGTCCTCATCGTCGGCGGCGGCAGCGCCGGCGTCAGCGTCGCCGCGCGCGGCTGCGGCGCCAGGGCGTCGCGGACGTCGGACTGGCCGAACCGTCGGCGACGCACTACTACCAGCCGCTGTGACCCTGGTCGGCGGCGGCCGGGCGCGCGCCGGGGAGAGTGCCCGGCCGCAGCGTTCCGTCATGCCGAAGGAGGGTCTCCTGGATCCGCGACCGCGTGGCGGGCGTGACTCCCGGGAGCGGACGGTCGCCCTGGCCGGCGGCCGGACCGTCGGCTACGACCGGCTCGTCGTCTGCCCGGGCATCCAGCTCGACTGGGACGCGGTGCCCGGCATGGCGCAGGCCGTCACCGCGCCGCACACCTCCAGCAGCTACGCCTACGAACTGGCACCCAGACCTGGGACCTGATCCGTCCGATGCGCTCGGGCACGGCCGTGTTCACGATGCCGTCGGGGCCGATCAAGTGCGCGGGTGCGCCGCAGAAGATCGCCTACCTGGCCGCCGACCACTGGCGTGAGCAAGGCGTCCTCAAGGACATCCGGGTGGTGCTCGTGCTGCCGACGCCCAAAATGTTCGGCGTCCCCGTGTTCGCCCGGGAACTGGAGCGGGTCGCGGCCCGGTACGGCATCGAGGTGCGCACCGGCAGCGAGCTGGTCGAGGTGGACCCGGACGGCCGCGCCGCGACGGTGGTCGACCACGGGACCGGCGCGAAGGACCGCATCGGGTTCGACCTGCTGCACGTGGTGCCGCCGCAGTCGGCCCCCGACTGGCTGAAGGCGACCGACCTGGCCGATCCGGCGAACCCGGCCGGTTACGTGGAGATCGACAAGTACACCTCTGCGCCATGTGCGCCACCCCGACGTCTACGCCCTCGGCGACGCCGGTTCCTCGCCCAACTCCAAGACGGGCGCGGCGATCCGCAGCAGGCGCCGGTGGTCGCCCGGAACGTCGTCGCCGACCTGGCGGGCGCCGAGGCGCCGCCCGCGTCGTACGACGGGTACGCCTCCTGCCCCATCACCACCTCACGGCACAGCATGCTGCTCGCCGAGTTCGACTACACGCTGCAGCACCGCCCCACCCTCCCCTGATCGACACCACGCGCGAGCGCCGGGACATGTGGTACCTGAAGCGCTACGGACTGCCGTTCCTCTACTGGAACCTGATGCTCCGCGGACGCGCATGAGGAGCCGCCGCGGCACCGCCGACCCGCTCGGCCGACTCAGACGACGCCCACCAGCACGATGACCAGGGCGGGCAGGGCGACGAAGACCGTGCCGAGGTAGACGGCGAGGACCCACCGGCGCTCGGCGGCGACGCGGGCGCGAGGCTCCCGGCGCAGAACAGCGGCACGGGGCGCAGGAGCGGGATCACGTAGATCGCGACGATCGCGAAGAGGCCGTGGCAGCGTGACACGAGGCCGCCTGGAGGCCGATCCTCGCGTCCGTCCGACGCCGGCGAACGCCGCGAAGACCTGCACCGTGAACGTCGTGCCGAGGTTGGAGCCGACGACGACGGGATACACACCTGCGCCGGTGATCAGGATGCCCGTGCCGACGAAGGGGACCAGGACGGACGTGGTGATGGTCGACGACTGGGTGACGACGGTCACCATGCCCGAGGCCATGGCGAGGTAGGCGTTGCGGCCGACGGCCCTGATCAGGACGTCGCGGGCCTGCCGAGCCGACTGCAGGAGCTTGAGCAGCTGCCGCGTAGCTGATCGGCGGACAGGATCAGGGCCGCGCCGATCACGACGTGAACAGCGCGGCCGAGGCGCCGCTGACGTGCGAGGTCGCGTGGATCACGCCGTGCTCCACCGGTCTGGTGGCCGCGGATATGAAGGTGAAGTGGGCCGGGTTCGGCAGCCAGTCCGTGCCGCACAGCGCGTCGGTCAGCGTCCCGCTGATGTGCTCCCGGGCGGATGCCAGATCATCAGCTCGATCGGGAAGAGAGATCAGCAGCGCGAGCCAGTTGTAGTAAGTCGTGGACGGTCGAGGCGCCCAGCGCCCGGCGCGGAACTCCGTGCGGTTTCCGATGAAGGTCAGGGCGACCTAGGTTCGTCGTCACCGTGCGTGCCGACGTTCGCGCCGAGGATGATGGGGATCGCTCCCTGGATGGGCAGCGCGCGCCCGACCCACGGCGGTGACGGCGATGGCCGAAATCGTCGCGGTCGACGGCTGGATCAGGACGATGTGCCGAGGACGCCGACGCTCAGTCCGACCCGCGGGCTCGCGGCGAAGGCGAACATGGTGCGCGCCGCGTCGCTGCCCAGACCCGCGAAGCCGCGGCTGATGATGCTCACGGCACAGATCAGCAGGTAGATCAGCCCGGCGACGCCGAGCCAGCCGAGGGCCGTGGTCCACGTGGGAAGGTCGGGGCGGTCGTCCGGCCCGCCGTCGGATGTGGCTTCCGCCATGGACCAAGGCTACGAGCTCGTCACCAGGGGCGCTCGTGGGCCGGACGCCGTACGAGTGTCAGGACCGGCGCCGGTCTCGAAGAGCGGGTGGTCCGGAAGTCGTGGGTGCGCGAGGTCAGCCGCACGTCGAGGCTCATCGTTCCGTCGGGGCCGAACAGCGCCCGGTCTCCCCCGCCCGGCAGAACCTCGCGAAAACGTGACGACAGCCGGTGATCGGGCAGGCTGGCGTCCGCGGCATGGGCCCTTCACTCGAGCGTCCTCCCTTCAGGCCGACGAACGGACCGCACTCGTCGGCTGGCTGGACCTCCAGCGCCAGATCCTGCGGTGGAAGTGCGAGGGCCTGGCCGAGGCGGACGCACACCGCGCCGTCGTCCCGACCTCCCCGGCGATGACGATGGCCGGGCTGATCAGCCACATGCGGTGGGTCGAACACACCTGGCTGGAGGTGCTGTTCCTCGGCGGCGACGAGAAGCAGAACCCGTCCTTCGACGAGACGGACGAGGACGCCGACTGGCACACCGACGGCGCCGCGCTGAAGGACCTGCTCGCGGCCTACGAGGCGCAGTGCGCCCGCAGCGACGAGATCGTGGCCGCGGCCTCCCTCGACGACGTCGGCCGCCACCCCGACTGCCGCTCCGCCAAGGCCAGCCTCCGCTGGATCCTCCTCCACCTCGTCGAGGAGACCGGCCGGCACGCGGAGCCACGCGGACATCGTGCGGGAGCTGCTCGACGGGTCCAAGGGCTACTACTAGCCGCCCCCGCCCGTCCGCGCCTCAGCGCAGCACGGCCGCCAGCAGATCGGTGCCCAGCGCCGTCAGGCTGCTGGACGGTTCGAGGGCGTGCCGGACGTTGCCGGCCGTGCCGCCGCGCGGTGAGCAGGCCCGCGCGGCGCGGCACGGCGAGATGGCGGGACACCTCCGGGCGGGACAGTTCCCAGACGTGGGCCAGCTCTCCGGTGGTGTGCGGGCCGCGCGGGCCAGCGTGCGCAGCAGCCGCAGCGCACCGGATGGGCGAGCGCCTCCAGGCGCAGGGTGACCGTCTCCAGGGACACCGGTTCCGCCGGGTTCGGCTCGGCCACCGGGTACTGCACCACCGGGTGCCAGCCGGGTGCGTGGACCACCACCAGGTGCGGGCTGTTGAACACGCTGGGGATGAAGGTGACTCCGGTGTCGTCGGCCTGTGTCGCCTTGTCCTGCAACTTGTCCACCAGGATGCGGTCGCCGTCCGGCGACAGGGTGACCGCACCGGAGACCGAGGCGAGCGCGGCCGCCGCGCCCTGGCTCCGCTCGAGCAGGTCGTTCTTCGGGCGCAGATCGGTGGCGAGCCGGACCGCGGCAGCCGTCCAGAGCCGTGTCGAAGAAGGCTTCGGCGCACTGGGTGAGGGTGTCCCGCACCCGTTCCCGCACCGCCGCCGGGTCCGCGAGCAGCCGTTCCGCGAAGGCCTCCTGACGCGGGCCACGGGCCTGGGCCGGGTCCAGCGCCCGCTCCGCGCCCTCGCGTCGGTGAGCGGCGACCGCGCGGCGACGGGCGCCCGGGTGCCGCCGCACACGTGGTGACGAGCGCGGCGGTCACGTACGTCTCGTCGTCGATCCGGTCCACGTCGTCCAGCTCGTCGGCGAGCGCCCGCCGGGTCGTGCGGGGAACAGGAAGTCGGCCTGCGAGGACCGCCAGAGGAACTCCGCCTCCTGAGCCGCTCGGCCAGCTCGGGCCGCAGTCCGGCCCAGACGTCCGCGGCCCACACCGCGTGCTGCGGATGGTGCCCCGGCTCGGCCAGCACGTGCAGCATCGCGGTCAGTTCGGCCAGCGGGAGGCCGCGAACCGCAGCCGCTCCGCCGGCACACCGCCGATGTCGATCTCAACGTCATCCCCTCACTTGATCACCGCTCCGCCGGGCGGCGCCGGCGTCGGTTGACGGATAACGTCAACCGACGTGCCCGGTCGGGTGTCGACCGCATCGTTCGGTGCCATGACGACCACGACCGGCCTGCGGCCCCGCGCCCTCGTCCGTGCCTCCGGAGGCCCCCGCTACGCCGTCGCCCTGGCGGTGGACGCGCTCGGCACCGGCCTGCTCCGGCCCTTCCTGCTGCTCTACGGGGTGACGGTCCTGCGACTGTCCGCGCCGGTGACCGGCGTCGCCATGACCGTCGGCGTCGTGGCCGGTCTCGTGTGCATGCCCGCGGTGGGCCGGTGGCTGGACCGGGGCGCCCGCAGCACGGTCGTGGCGGCGTCGATGCTGGTCCGCGTGGTGGGCGTCGCGCTGCTCCTGGCCACCCCCGAGGGAACAGCGGGCTGTTCGCGGCGGCGGCACTCTTCCTCGGAGTCGGCAGCCAGGCCTGGCCGGCCGCCCACGCGGCGCTCGTGGCGACCGTCGCCCACGGCCGGGAGCGCGACACCGCCCTCGCGGCGGGCCGCGCGCTGCGCAACGGCGCACTGGGCGTGGGCGCGCTCATCGCCACCGCCTGTCTGGCCGGTGGCACCACCGCGCTCAGGTGCTCGACCGCCGTCACCGGGGTCGCCTATCTCGGCGCGGCGGCCCTGGCCTGGTCGGTCCACCTGCACGCCCGGCCCGCCACCCCGTCCACGGACCCGGACGCGGACCCTGACACGGGCAACGGCCCCGTGCCCCGCATGCGCGCCCTCCTCGCCGCCAACGTGATCTACGTCTTCTGCCTCAACGTCCCCGAGATCGCCCTCCCGTTGATCCTGGTCACGCAGCTGCACGCGTCCCCGGTGTGGTCGGCGGCCGTCTTCGTGGCCAACACGGTGCTGGTGGTCACCCTCCAGGTGCCGGTCACCGCGTTCATGTCCCGCTTCCCGCGCCGCACCGTCCTCGCGCTCGCCGGGGTGGTGCTCGCCCTGTCCTACCTGGGCTTCCTCGCGGCGGCGTCGCTGGGACCCGGCTGGGGCGCCCCGGCCGTCGCCGCCGTCTCCGTCGCTCTGCACGCTCGGCGAGATCCTCTACGCGGGCAGCGCCACCGCGCTCGTCACCGCACTCGCCCCGGCCCGCGTCCTGGGCCGCACCCTCGCCCGCTTCGAACTCTCCACCGGCCTGGGCCTGGCCGTCTCCCCCGCGGCGATCACCGCGCTCGCACCGCACGGCCCGGCCGCCCTCTGGGGCACGCTCACCGCCGCGACACTGGCCGCCGCCTCCCTGCCGTCCAGGGGCCGGTGAGCACCACGGCGGGACCGGGGAGGTACGGGGCCAGTTCGAGCGGGCGTCGGACGGCCGTCGTGCCGCGCGGGCTCAGTCCTGCGCCATCAGCGTCGCGTCCTCCTTGTCCACCGCGTGGAAGTACGGCAGGGGCAGACCGTCGCGGGAGCGGAGTTCCATGACGGTCGCCTCGATCTGCACGGCGCCCGGCGCGACCGTGTCCGCCGGCGGCGTGCCGGTGTTCACCCACGGGTGCTCAGGCCGTCGCACACGGCCGGGTGCCGCCGATGCCGTGCCGCGCGGGGTCGGAGCCCTGCCGCACCGACGACAGAGACGAAGGCGAGGCCCGAGGTGTCGTGGCACCGGTACGTGCCGGACAGCGTCACCGTGCCGTCCGGGGCGACGGTACCGACCTTGTCGATGGTCACAGGACTCGTCCGGGGCCGCGGCGGTCGCCACCGGTGCCGCGAGCAGCAGGGTCACGGCGCCGGCGGCGGCTCCGAGAACCGGACGGATGCGGGATGACATGGGAGAACCTCCTTGTTGGGGGCTCCATTGATATCCGGGTCGCCCCGGGCGCCCGTCGATCATCACCCCTTCGACGGCGAGTCCCGACGGTCCCCTGACGCCCTCCGCGCACGTCGGCGCAGCAGCAGCGTTCCGCCGGCCGTCACCGCGGCCAGCGCGACGGCGCCGACCGTCCAGGCGAGGGTGTTGCTCCGCGCCGCGGGCGGGGCGGCCTCGGCCGGAACCACCACGACCCGGGCCGTGTTGTCGGACGGATCGGGATCGGCGGTCCGCTCGTCCGCGCCGCGCGGCTTCAGCCGTACGAGTCCGTCGGCGTCGTCCGCCCCCAGGCGCAGCGTGAAGGTGAGGGTCCGCTCCTCGCCGGGCTCGTGGGCGGTGCCCGGGCAGGTGTAGGTGTCCCCTTGTGCCGGCACAGCGGCTCGAAGACGTCCTCGTCGATCTCACTGCATCGGCTCCTTCACCACCGTGCTGCCCCGCGGCGGGTGAAGACGAGGTCGAAGGCGCCGCCCTGGCCGGGGTCGCCCGGGCCGTCGTTGCGCGCGCCGATCCGCACGTCGCGCACGTCGCCCGGCGCGCCCGCCGCGGTCGCCGATCGCGGCGTAGTCCGCCGGATTGTCCGTGTGGACCATGGTCCACACCTCGGCGTCATCGCTCCACGCGCCCCGGCCGCCCGTGCGCACTCACCGGTTCGAGCCGGGGACCGTCGCCGGCCGGTCCCGGGCTCGTCATGCGCACGGCTTCGTACGGGCCGAGGTCGAGCGGCCAGGCCGACTGGCGCAGATCGGCGTGGTCGATGACCTTGGGGTGCGCATCCGCAGGCCGGGGCCGAACACCACGGTCCGGCCCGGTGGCGAGCGCAGGTCGGGGAACGTGCAGTACGCGGTCTGCGCGCCGCGATCGGCCCCGCTGTAGCGGCAGTTCGCGAAGTGCTGTGACAGCGGCAGCTCGTTGTCGACGGTCAGCAGCAGGGCGACGCCGTGGGCGGTGGTCTCGCCCGTGTTGCGCACCGCCAGAGTCCATGCTCGTCTCGGCGCCGGGGCGGATCCCGCCGACGACCTTCGGGGCGCGGACCTCGAGGATCGGTCCGCCGACCACCACGCGCGTCGTCGCGGTCGCGACGTGCCCGTCGGGAGCCTCGTACGTCATGCGCAGCCGGCCGGTGTCGCCGGCCTTGCTGCCGGGCGCCGCGTAGGGCAGCGCACCGGACCAGCCCGCCCAACTGTCGTACCGCGTACCGACGTCGCACACCACGACGAGATCCGCGGTGTTCGTGCAGCCGCTGCCGAACTTCTTCAGCCGCAGCACGTCCTTGGAGGCACGGACGTCCATGGTCAAGTGCCCCGACTTCGGCCCACTTCGCCCACGGCGTCCGGGTCGTCCGGCGCGTACCGGATGTGGAGGCGCTTGTCGCGCTCGGCCGCTTCCGGCCGCCGGGCGGCTTCACGTGATAGGTGCCGGGCGCCGTGAGCACGGGCCGTTCACCCGGTGCGGGGCCCGCCCGGAACTCGGTGAGGGCGAGCACGGCGAGGGCTCCGGCGGCCAGCACGGCGAGCGGTCACCGCGAACAGACGGATCACGCGACGCCGGTCACGCTCGGTGGGGTGTGCGGGCATGCCGGTCAGTCGAACACGGGCGGGTTCACCCCGGCCAGGATCCCGCTGTCACGACTGGGCAGCAGCCGTCGGCCCTGGTGAGCGGGTCGGGCCCGCGTCGCCCGACCGACCGGTTCAGGACGCGCGCGCCGCGAAGGCCGCCGGTGAGAAGGTGAACGCCACGTAGGTGCGTCCGCCCTGTTCGAACCGGGCCGCCTCGGTCATCCCGTAGTGGCGGTGGACCGCGAGGGAGCGTTCGTTGGCCGTCTCGACGAACGCGACCCGAGATCGAAGTCGTCCCGCAGGGCCCGGCTCAGCGCCGTGATCAGCCGCGTCAGTACGCCGCGGCCCTGGAACCGGTCGTCGACGGCGACCGGCCCGTAGAGGAACATCCTGCCCAGGTCGCGTCCTCGGGCCGCTTCGACGACGGCGGTGACGGCCGCCGACGCAGGGTGCTCGGGCGGAAGTCCGCCCGCCTCGCTGGTGATCGCGAAGCCCGCGAGCTCCCCGGCGGCGTCGGCGACGAAGACGCCTGGCCCGTCCTGGAACCGGTCCAGGAGCTCCGCGGTCATGCGCCCCTGCACGAAGCCGCGCCGGGCCCGCTCCTCGTCGCTGAGCCCGACGCCGCGGGCGCGGTCCATCAGGGCCAGGATCGCTTCGTGGTCGTCGGGCCGGGACCTGCGCACGGTGATCGTCACTCGACAGACCCTACGCAGCCGCGCCGTTGTCGGGACCGCGAGGGACGCCCGTGCGCGGCGGCGCTCCCACGCCTTGCCCGCCTCGACCAGCAGGAAGATCAGCACGGCGAACGCGATGGTGAGCCCCCACTCCCGCAGCCCCACCGAGGCGGTCGCGAACCAGTCGTGCATGAACGGGGTGTACGTGAAGAAGACCTGGAAGGCCACCAGCAGGGCGCTCGACCACCAGATGACGGGATTTCCGCGCAGCACGTCGGGGGTGAGGCTGGAACGGTTCAGGAAGCGGCAGTTGAACAGGTACGCCAACTGGCCGAGCGCCAGCATGAGGACGGCCGTCGTCTGCGCCTCGGCCAGCGGCACGCCCGCGCGGTCTCCAGGTAGAAGACGCCCATCGTCGCCGCGCCGATCAGAACCGAGCCGACGGCGATGCGCCGGGCGAACTCCGCGTTCAGCAGCGGGGCGTCGGGGGCGCGCGGCGGCCTGGTCATGATGCCGGTCTCGGCCTTCTCGCCGGCCAGCGCGAGGGAGAGGGTGACCGCGGTGACCATGTTGATCCACAGCACCTGCACGGGCTGCAGCGGCAGGGTCCAGCCGAACAGCACGGCGATGAGGATGACCAGTGACTGGGCGCCGTTGGTGGGCAGCAGGAACAGCACCGACTTGCGCAGGTTGTCGTAGATCCTGCGGCCTTCCTCGACCGCGCGCTCGATGGTGGCGAAGTTGTCGTCGGCGAGCACGATCTCCGCCGCGTCCTTGGTCGCCTCGGTGCCCTTGATGCCCATGGCGACGCCGATGTCGGCCTGGGTCAGCGCCGGGGCGTCGTTGACGCCGTCGCCGGTCATGGCGACCACTTCGCCGTGGTGCTGCAGCGCGGACACGATGCGGATCTTGTGCTCGGGCGATGTCCGTGCGTACACGTCGACGTCGCGCACCACCTGCCGCAGTTCCGCGTCGTCCATGGCCTCCAGTTCGGCACCGGTGAGGCGGCGCGGTTCGGGGGCGTCGACGATGCCCATCTCCCGGGCGATGGCGACGGCCGTGCCCGCGTGGTCACCGGTGATCATCTTGACGCGGATGCCGGCCCGCAGGCACTCGGCGATGGCCGTGACGGCCTCGGGGCGCGGCGGGTCCACGATGCCGACGACACCGACGAACTCCAGGCCGGTCCCGACGTCGGCGGGGTCGAGCCGGGCACGGTCGGGGGCGGCCGGGAGCCGTGCGGCGGCCAGCACGCGCAGCCCGCGCGCCCCGATCTCGTCGATCCGCGCCTCCCAGAAGCCGGTGTCCAGCGGCTCGGCGGTGCCGTCGGCGGCGGTCTGGGTGGTGCTGCGGGCGAGGATCCGGTCCGGGGCGCCTTGACGAGGACGTGCCGGGAGCCGTCGGCGGCCTCGTCGAGCACGGCCATGTACTTGGTGTCGGACTCGAAGGGGATCACCGCGTGCCGCCGGTGCTCCGCCCCGTCGTGGCCCGCGGTCATGCCGAGCGTGCGCAGCGCGCCTCGGTGGGCTCGCCGACCAGTTCCCAGCGGCCGCTCTCGCCGCGCACGACGCGGGCGTCGTTGCACTCGGCCATCACCTCGATCAGCGCGCGCAGGTCCGGGTGGGCGGCGAGCGGGGCCGGTGCGCCGTCCAGGGTCACCTCGCCCTCGGGCGCGTAGCCGAGCCGCTGACGTCGTAGGCGTGCGCGCGGGTGCGGACGAGCCGGGCGGTCATCTCGTTGGTGGTGAGCGTGCCCGTCTTGTCGGAGCAGATCGTGGTGACGGAGCCGAGCGCCTCCACGGCGGGCAGCTTGCGCGTGATGGCCCGACGGCGGGCCATCTGCTGCACGCCGAGCGCCAGGGTGATGGTCACCAGCGCGGGCAGGCCCTCAGGGACCGCCGCGACGGCGAAGCCGATGGCCGCCGAGACGAGCTCCGACCCGGTGAAGTCGTGCAGGACCCCGCCGACGAGGAGCATCACGGCGGCCGCCACCAGGATCACCACCGCGAGCCGCTTGCCGAACGCGGCGAGGGTCCGGGACAGCGGTGTCTCCAGCGACTCGACCTCGTCGATCATCGTCTGGATCCGGCCGATCTCGGTGGCCGCACCGGTGGCGACGACCACGCCGGTGCCGGTGCCCGCCGCGACCAGGGTGCCGGAGTACAGCATCGAGGTCCTGTCGCCGATCCCGGCGTCGGCGTCGACCGGGTCGGTGCGCTTGGCCGCGGTCACGGACTCGCCGGTCAGCGCCGCTTCGTCGACCTGCAGCGCGGTGGCCTCCAGCAGGCGCAGGTCCGCCGGGATCCGGTCGCCCGACCGCAGCCGCACCACGTCGCCCGGCACCAGGTCCTCGGCGTCGACCTCCGCCCATGCGCCGTCGGTGAACGTGCGCGAGACGGAGAGCATCGCCCGGATGCCGTCGAGCGCCTTCTCCGCCCGCCCCTCCTGGACGAAGCCGATGGCGGCGTTGATCACCGCGACGGCGAGGATCACCGAGAGTCCACCCAGTCGCCGAGCAGTGCCTTCAGCACGGCGGAGACGAGCAGGATGTAGATCAGGACGTCCTGGAAGTGCGACAGGATCCGTCGCCACAGTGGCGTGGGCGCGGGTGGCGCGAGCCGGTTGGGGCCCGTCTCGGCGAGGCGGCGGGCGGCCTCGGTTCCGGTCAGGCCGTCCTGCGCCGAGTCCAGGCGGTCGAGGACCGCCCGACCGGACAGCGACCACGGTGCCGCCGGCTCCTCACGGAGCCGGGGCGGCTGTGTCTCTGGTGCACCCGTCATCGTTCCAGTCAATGCCGGAACCGCTGCCGTGTCGCGGTGAGAACGTCCCGGACGCAGCCCGAGGACCCGGGACCAAAGCCCTCCTGCCGGGGGTCACCGGGAGATTCCCGGGACGGGCCGGCGGTCGAGGACGGCGGCGGCCCGCTCCACCCGGGTGGCGCACGGCACCGTCTCGCCCGACTCGACGGCGTTCAGCAGGTCCTGAGCGCGGCGTACGTGTTCGGCGCGCAGGAGGCGGCGCCCGGCTGGGCCAGCGCCCGCCTCGCCCGGGTTCCAGGCCCGGGCGGTGCGTCCCTGCTGCCGGTCGACGAAGGCCCGCGCGTAGTGGGCGCGCAGCGCCGACCACTGGTCGTCGCGCAGTTCGGGCTGGGCCAGTGCGGCGCGGGCGGCCCGCTGCGCCGCGGCCGGGTCCTGGACGGTGCGGGCGACCGCGAGCGCGGCGAGGTAGACGGCCCTCCCGGTCCCCGGGCGCCCGGTCGGGCGTGCACTCGCTCGCGTGCTCGAAGCACTCGGCGGCCTTGACCGTGTCCCCGCGGAACAGCGCGACGAGCCCCTGCACGTGGGAGATCCGGGCGATCAGCAGGTCGTCGCCGGCCAGCAGCGCCTGCGGCCACAGGTGGCCCAGCAGGGTCTCGGCGGTGTCGGGTCGCTGCGTGCGGCCAGCCAGGCGGCGAGCCACCGGGCGGTGCCGGTCTCCGGCCGGTCCAGGGGTGGAGGCTGAGCAGCTGCAGCAGATGGCGCAGGCCCTCCGACGTGTGCTGGCGCTTGGTCCACCAGAACCACAGCCGGCCCGCGGCGTCGAGGGCGTCCTGGGCGAGGTCGGGCCGGTGCGCCGCGTGCCGCATCATGGCCTTCAGGTCGTGCTGTTCCTCTTCCAGGAGCTGCATGGCGTGGCCCTGGCAGCCGTGCTGCCACAGGTGCTCGGCGATCTGCGCGACCTGCCGTACGTGGCTGGCCCGCCGCTCCAGCGCGACCTCGGTCTCGCCCGCCTCGGCCAGCCGCCGGCCGCCGAACTCCCGTACCGCGTGCGGCATCCGGTAGCGGGGCTGCGCCGGGCCGTGCGGATCGTGGTCGCTCTCCAGGACGCCCTGCGCGGCCAACTGGGCCAGCAGTCCCGGCACCTCGTGCGCCGCCACTCCGCCTCCGGCGCACACCAGTTCCGCGGCGGCCTGGCCGAACGGCCCGGCGAAGACGCTCGCGCGGCTCCACACGATCCGCAACTGCCGCTCGCAGCGGGCGTAGCCGGCGCCGATGGCCCGGGCCAGGCTGCGGTGGCGGCGCAGTGCCGGATGCGGGCTGCTGAGCCAGCACTGGCCGTGCCGCACGAGTTCGGCCAGCTGCTGCGCCGAGTGCGTACGGGTCTTCGCCGCGGCCAGTTCGAGCGCCAGGGGCAGCCCTTCCACGGCGCGGCCGATGTCCTCGGCGGCCCGCAGCGCGGTGCGGTCCTGGCGCAGACCGGTCAGCCGGGCGGCTCGGCCGAGGAACAGCGCGGCCGCGGGCGACGGGGCGCCGTCCACGGGGGTCTCCGTGGCCAGCGGGGCGAGTTCGAGCAGGGCCTCTGCGCCGAGTCCCAGGGGTTGGCACGAGGTGACCAGCACGTGCAGCCACGGCCGCTGCATGACGGCCCGCTGCACCCAGCCCGCGCACTCGGGGTGGGCCGCGTCGACGTCGTCGAGCAGCAGCAGGGCCCGGCCCCGGCTGCCGCGCGGACCCGTCGTGCGCGGCGCCGCCCTGCGGTGCGGGCGCAGTCCGGCCAACGCGTCGTCGGCGGCGCGGGCGAGCCGTTCCTGGGCCGTGGGGCCGCCGGGGCAGCGCAGGCAGGCGGCGCTCTGCCAGGACGCCTGGAAGGCCCTGACCGCGGCCCGGGCGAGATGGCTCTTGCCGACCCCGGTCCGCCCGGTGACGGTGACCACCTGGTGGCGGGCCAGCAGGTCACCCAGTTGCGCCAACTCCCCTTCCCTGCCGATGAGTTCGCCCGGCTCGCCCGGCGGGCCGATCCGCTGTCGGCAGAGTGATTCTGGGCTGGTGCAGCACGCTGTGTCCCCGGTGGTTCTGGTGCGGATCGTTCAGGCCTCCCTGCCTGCCCGGACACTGCCGCAGGCCCGGACAGCGATGCCGGACCGACCACTGCAGAACCGTCACTGCTCGGGAGTCACGCACTCCCAACGCGCCCTTCGTACCCCGGTTGTGCGCCAGATCGGGAATCACCCGCACAGGTGAGATGTCCGCGCCCGGAAGAACCGCCGTTGACCGGCCGCACCGTGCCTGCGCACCGTGCGCACGCGATGTCCACCACGGCAGACGGACCCGGAAAGTCCGCCTCCGCGGCCGTCACGGCACAATCGGCCCGCCCTCCGTCCCAGGCCTCCCCGGCCCGCCGCACACCGGGGCGGCCGCGCGTACCGGAACTCCGCACGTACGGGCCGGATCCACCGCCCGCCCGGGCGGCCCTCCCCGCCGGGACGCCGGTGCGCATCCGGCCAAGACGTCCGCTCACGCGCCACGCCCGCACGCCCTTGGTGCCTACGCTGTGAGCGGCCGTCTCGGTGGATTCCCCGTGCCACCGAGGCGGCCTTCCACCCTCTGATCCGGCCGGTCAGGAGCCGGATCAGAGGGTGACGCCGCCTCCGCCGCCGTCACCCGGTTGCACCACCAGCGGCGGTCATCGCCCGGATCCCTAGCGTTCGGATGACAGTGGGAACGGCCTTCGAAGGAGCCGGGGCATGAGCGACGATCCGATCCACGCCGAGTTGGACCGGCGGGCCGCGGCGGTCGAGCAGCAGGTCGTCGCGTGGCGGCACCACCTCCACCGGAACCCGGAGCTGTCCAACCGGGAAGCCGCCACGGCCGGGCTGATCGCGGACCATCTGACCTCCCTGGGGCTCGACGAGGTCCGCACCGGCATCTCCGGTCACGGCGTGGTCGGCGTGCTCAGGGGCGCCGGGTCCGGTGACCGGGTGATCGCGCTGCGGGCCGACACCGACGCACTGCCGGTCAAGGAGGACAGCGGCGAGAGCTTCGCCTCCACGGTCGTGGACGAGGACTATCCCGGCGGGCCGTTCCCCGTGGCGCACGCCTGCGGCCACGACGCGCACACCGCGATGCTGCTGGGCGCCGCCACCGTCTGGCCGGCGTCCGCGAACGGCTGCCCGGCACCGTGCTGTTCGTCTTCCAGCCGGCCGAGAGGGCGCTCCGCCCGGTGAGACGGCGGGGGCGAAGGAGATGCTCGCCCAGGGCGCGTGCGACGACCCGGTGCCCTCGATGGCGTTCGGCATGCACGTGGGCCCGCTGCCGAACAAGTACGTCGGCTACCGGGTCGGCAATCAGTTCGGCGCCTCCTGCATGATCAGGATCGTGCTCACCGGGCAGCAGGTGCACGGCTCCACCCCGTGGATGGGCGTCGACCCGATGCCCGCGGCCGGCGCGCCGTCATCGTCGGCATCGGGCAGCTGTACCGGCAGGTCTCCGCCTTCGACGCGATCACCGTCACCATCGGGCACGTCGAGGACGTCGGCCGGTTCAACATCGTGCCCGGCGAGGTCACGCTGTGGGGCACCATCCGGTGCGCGGTGGAGCAGGACATGAGTGAGGTCCAGAAACGGCTCGCCACCCTCGCAGAACAGACCGCCGCCGCCTACCACTGCACCGCCTCGGTCGAGTACCTCAGGACGTTCCGGCGGTGCACAACCGCAAGAGTGGATCGACGCCGTCCTGCCGACCGTCCGGCGCGTCGTCGGCGAGCGACGCGGTCTTCGAGACCTCACCGACCCTCGGCTACGACGACGTCTCGGAGTTCGTGAACACCTACGGCGGCGTGTACGTGATGCTGGGCGCGCAGGACTGCAGGCTCGGCGAGAACGGCGGCCTCGAACCGGTCCCGGGCGGACGCGGGATGATCCCCAACCACAACCCGCGCTTCTGCGTGAACGACGACGCCCTGCTGCAGGGCGTGCGCCTGCACTGCAACGTCGCCTACGACCACCTGACCGGCACACTCGCTCCCCGGACGTGACGCCCGGCCCCGCCCACCACTACTCCCAGGTCGCGGTGTCCGGGTCGATGCCGTGGGCGCGTGCGCCGGCATCGACGATGCGCCGGAACCAGGCGGCGAGGCCGGGGCGGATGCCGTCGTAGTGGGCGGCGAACCCGGGATCGGCCTCGTACTTGCGGCCGAGGCACACCTGCATCTGCCGGGTCAGCGGAAAGTGCGCGGCGAACACGTCGCGGTGCCGCTCGACGAGTTCGTTCGCCGCCGGACTGCCCGGCGTCACACCGGCGTCCATCGCCTCGGCCAGCGCCCGGTCGAGGTCGGTCATCGCGTCGGTGACAGCCTGCCAGTCCTCCGGGCCGCGCGCGGCGGAGCGCTCGGCGAACTGCTGCCACTGCGTCGTGTCCCCGTCGGACTGGCGTGCCTTGACAGGCCCTTCGGGATCCCAGCCGGGGCCGAAGACCGCGGCCTGCTCCTCGATGGTGAGCAGCAGGCCGCGCTCGTGGGCGTCGATCATCCGGTCGAGTCCGGCGCCGAGCCGCTGGAGCCGTTCGATCCGCTCGGCTACCTGGGTGCGCTGGGCCCGCAGGGCGTCAGGGGACGTCCGTGGCCGGGTCGTCCAGGACGGCGGATCCGGTCCAGGCCGAGACCCAGCTCGCGGTACACCACGATGCGGTGCAGCCGCTCCAGGTCCGCGGCGGTGTAGAGCCGGTACTCCGGCGGCCGTGCGCAGCGAGGGTCGCGCCAGGCCGATCTCGTCCCAGTGGTGCAGCGCGCGGACCGTCACGCCCACTCCGCGCCCCGGCCTGACCGACGGTCAGGCCCTCGGTGTCACGTGCGTCATGCATGGTCCACATTGTCGCCCCGGCCGCCGCTGTCGGGTCCGGTGATCCCGATGGCCGCAAGGTTCCGAGCCTCCTCGCTTGCCGGGTCGTACGGCTTCGCCGCGGTGAAGACGATCGCGCGTGCTCGGGGGTGATCACTTCCACGTCGCGCGTGTTCCACGCAGTGTCCCGCGGCCCGTCGACCGAGTCCGGGCGCACCGCACGGCAGGCCTCGACCAGGGAGTCGACCTGGCCGAGCACGCACGCGAAGCTGACGGAGATCGCCGGCGCGGTGTCCGGCGTGCTCGCCCCGGTGACGAGAGTACGTCCTGGAACGCCCACCGGCGCAGATGGACGAGTCTGCCCGGGATGCCGAACAGTTCGAAGAATCCGAGTCCACGGGTCCAGAAGTCCACCGACGCCGCCAGGTCGTCCGTCGGGATCGTCACGAACGCGGGCATGCCGTAGATGCCGCGGAACAGCTCCGGCGGCACGGCGTCCGGGCCGGGGTCGGGCACGGGGCTCATCTCGAACGCGTTGTAGTAGTCGCTCATGGACGCCACCTTCAGCCCTCCCGCACCGTGAGGGTCAAGCCGCGTCCGCAGCGCGAGCGGCGGCCGGCCGTGTTCTCCCCGACGCGGAACCGCCCGCGTGTCCGTCGCGGTACGCCCGGTCAGCTCGGCACTCCCGAGGCCCCGGTCGGGCGCGCTCATGTCGCCGGTGGCGGGGACGCCGTCGGCGAGCCCGTAGCGCAGGTACACGGCGCCCTGGAGCTGGCGACCGGGGGGCCGAGCAGCGTGACGTTGGTGGGCACCGCGCCGTCCTCGAACACCTTCTTGCCGGCGCCGAGCACGATGGGGTGCAGCCAGAGGTCGATGCGGTCGAAGAGCCGCTCGCGCAGCAGGCTCTGCACGAGGTCCAGGCTTCCGACCACCTTGATGTTCTCGTGCCGCTCGCGGAGCTCGCGCACCGCGTCGGCCAGGTCAGGGCCGAGCTGGGTGGACCCGTCCCACGGCAGGTCGGGCTTGCCGCGCGAGGCCACGTACTTCGGGATGCTGTTGAAGAGCGTGGCGATCTCGTTGTCGGGGCCGCCCTTCTGGTGCGGCCAGTAGGCGGCGCGAAGATGTCGTACGTGCGCCGGCCCAGCAGCAGCGCGTCGGTGCCCTCGTAGGCGGCCTGGATCTGACGCTCCGACGGTCTCGTCGATCAGGGGCGCCTGCCAGCCGCCGAACCGGAAGCCGGCCGGATCCTCCTCCGGGCCGCCGGGCGCCTGCGCGACCAGGTCGAGGGTGGCGAAGAGCTCGAGGTGGATGAGGCCCATGGTCTGCTCCCGGTGAGTCGGTCGTTCCCGTCAAGAGCAGAGAAATCGTTCGGCGGGCGCCCGCAGACTCATCGCCGCGCCGAAGGTCCCGGGCGGCGTCCGATGGCGGTCTCGGTCCCACTGCTCCTGGGCGAGGGAGTCGACGGGCTGCGGCTTGCCAGATGACGGCCAGGGCGATGCAGCAGCTGATCTGGCCGATCGCGATCATCAGGGCGGCCAGCGCCTTCTGGTCGTAGTGCCGGGCCACCTCGGCGTACAGCTCATGTCGGAGACGCGCTCCGTGCCGGTCTGCGTGGCGGGCTGGAGGGTCGCCTCTCACCAGGGCGAGCGCGGCGCGCTCGGCGGCGGTGAAGTGCGGGGCGTCCTGCCAGGAGGAGACGCGGTGATGCGGTCCCGGACTCCCCGGCCTTGCGCAGGAAACCGGTGTTGAGGATGGTCAGATAGGTGTTGTGGACGCAGATCTGTCCGGCGCGCAGGTGCACGAGGCTCATCGTGGTGCGCAGCACCGAGCGGTTGCCCGTGGCGCGGAACAGGGCGGCACCGATGTCGCCGCCCAACTCCGGTACGAACTCGGTGCTGGGCACTCCGCGAGATCGAGGTGCTGCGTCATGGCTGGTCTCCTTCGCTCCGGCCTGCCGGCCCGGTCGGCGTCTTCACTGTCACTGACGGACCGGCTCGCGAAGGTGTGACGGGATGCGGGAAGCTTCTTTCTCGCGCCGGGACCACGGCCCTAGGGCCTGTCGGCAAAGCTCCCGTCGTCGCCCGAAGGGCGGCCCGCGCGCGTGTCTGGTGCGTGCGATCGCAAGGCGCCGGGAGGGCTCCTAGTAGCGGAGCTACGCGGGCTTTCGGCAACGCGGCGAGCGTGCGTGCCAGGCGCCGCGGGGCAGGCGGGAGATTTGACGACGACGCCCTAGTCCGCGCCGGGTCCGCTTCGGCCATGAACTCTCCCACCAGGTCGGCCGGGTTGGCGGCCGCGGTCAGTGCGAGGCATCTGCGTCGGGATCGAACATGTCGTACGGGACCACGGGCGTCGGCGGCCAGCGCCACGCCACGATCCGGCCGCTCTCGTGCAGGTGCCGGGCCGCGCCCACTGCACACCTCGGCGAACCACTCGGCCAGCCGCTCGTCGCGCTCGTCCGGCTCCTCGTCGTCCTCGAACCACAGTCCCCGGGCCTCGGCCTCGCCGGTGGGCCGACGCCCGCGCCGTCGTCCCGGCCGACGACGCGTACGCCTTCGAGGCCGTCGGCGGGAAGAACGCGTAACTCCAGCGCGCCTCCCACGCGTCCGACGTCTGCCCGGCGGCCTCCGCCGCGTCGGCCTCGGTGGTGTAGCCGACGGCCACGTAGGGACGGCGCGGATCCTGGTCCACGCTGTCGGTCGGAACGTCACCGCGTAGATCCCGCGATCCGCCGGAAATCCGCCGACCACCTCGTCGGCTGGCTTGCTGCACCCGTTCCGCGAACGTCATCCGGCCTCCTCGTCCGTGCCGAGGATCCCAGAGCCGGTGGCGCGGCGGACCGGGGCGCCGTCGACGTTCAGGATCCGGGCGTGACGGTGACCGCCGAGGCCGGGCGTCGGTCGGGACCAGCCGATCACGCCGACGGCGACGTACCGCGCGGTGCCGTCGAGCCGGACGCTGCTCTGCCACGCACGTCGGCCGTGGCGCGCCGGTAGGTACGGCCGTCCTCGCTGAACTCCGCGTACCAGTCGACGTGCGTGAGCCAGGCGACCCGCACGTCCGCGATCGGGCGGACCGCTCCGAGGTCGACGACCATGCGGCCGTCGCAGCCCGGCGTCCAGGCGGTGGCCGGGTCGCCGCCGACCAGGACCGCCGGGTCCGCCATCCCGGCCGGCCGTGGCGCGGCCGGGAGCGTGGTCCGTCCCAGCGCGAGATCGGCCACGGGGAAGCGCACGGCCCGCGGCACCGCTGCGGGCCGCCGTCGTCCGCCCGGCGTGCACCACGGCCTCGCCTGCTGCGGCCCTGCGCCGTCACGATGTCACTCCGGCCCGCGGCACCGCCAGCCGCACCGTCGCCGCGTCGACGACCTCGGCGCGCAGGCCTGCGGGATCCGGGCAGCCGTGAGAGGTCATCCGCAGGTGGCAGGACCACCGCCTCGGGCGGCTTCCAGACGGATCTCGCCAGCTCGGTGCCGTCGTCCCGCACGGTCTGCGCCCCCTCGAACAGGATCGTCGCGGTCTTCGGCACGCGGACCCGGGTGGTGACGGCGCGCGTCCGACAGGCTGAACAGGGTCAGGTGCGTCCACGTTTAGCTGCGCCGCTCGTACCTGGGGCGCGTCGGTCGTGGGCGTCGAGCGCTGCGGCCAGGTCGCCGAGCTCCTGCTGCGTCTCGCGCCGGGGTGTCCTTCGGCGAGCAGCGGCATCGGGCCCGCCGTCCGACAGGATCAGCGGTGTTGCCGCACACCGACAGCGGGTTGGCGGCCCGGGTGGCCCCGCACCGCGGCGCAGGACGAATCCGGCCCGCCCGTCGACGTCGAGCCAGTCGGTACCGGTGAGTCACGGGCCCGGGCCACACGACGAGGTCTCGTCCAGGTGCGGCCGCGTCCGTCGAGCCCTGTGCCCGGAAGCGCTGCGTGTCCGGCGGCGCTCTCCCAGCGCAGCGTCACCCGGTCAGACCTCCGTTCCGCGCGCCCAGGTCGGCGGCGATCCAGCGCTGTCCGCACGCGCCGGTCGGCGCGGGACACGGCCCACCGCCGCGGCGTCGCCGTCGACCGCGCGGGCCGGCTCCTCTGCCCGTGTCGGAGGAGGACGCGGCGCAGGCGGCGCCCCGGGCCAGGTCCGTTCCGTCGGCGCCGGCGGACCTCGAACGCGTGCAGCGAGTACCCGTAGGCGGGCGGCCGCACGCCGAGCATCCGCACGCGCGCCGCACCCGGCTGCGCGGGAAGGTGAGCTCGTCCACGCGCGGGCCGCCCCGTCCTGGGCCGGCGTGACGTCCGCCGTGCCTCGGCCGTCCGGAAGGTGCGCGGCCGGTCAGCCCGGCATGCCCGGCATGTCGAGGTTGTGGACCTTGACGACGCCTTCGGCCCGTGCCGGTCGTCGCGTAGACCACCGCGCCGGACGGCAGCGTGGCGAACCCGGCGTACCCGGCGCCGTCGAGGGCGAACAGGGAGGCACTCGCCTCGAAGCCGTCCCGCCCTTCGCGTAGGCGACGACGGATTTGCGGCCGGTGACCTTGGCGGCGGTCGACGGCAGGAACACCGGGTGCTGCCGCTGAGCGCGAACAGCCAGTCGCCGTGGCCGGGCTGCCAGGCGAACTTCACGAACCCGGCCTTGCTCACGGCGCCGGCCCAGGCCCGGCGCGTCTGATGCGCCACCAGACCGGGGCCCGTCCCGTAGTCCACGGCCCCACCGGCCTGCTCGAACAACTCCTTCTGCGTCAGGCGTACGGCCGGGCGGCCGGAGCGGGACCGCCACTCTGTGGAAGAGGTAGCGATGGCGACTCGGCGCGCCTCCGCTCGTACTTGGCTCGCCGGAGAACTTGGCGACGCGGTGGGTCGGCGGATACTGCTGGTGCCGCCTCCAGACGCCGGGCCAGGGCGAGCGTTCGCAGGCCGCGGTCGCCGACCGGTCGCCTGTGACCTGGGCGAGGAAGGCGAGCGGAATCACGTCCCTGCCGTACAGGTGCTCCCGGTCGGCGACCATCGGCATCAGCGGCTCGCCCGCGTCGCTCATCACCGCGAGCAGGGTGCGCCAGAGCGGCCCCGCGTTCGGCTGGTCGGTGAGGACCGGGCAGCTCCCGCCCGGCGAGCAGGAAGTGGACGGCGCTGCGCCCGCGGTGCGCCACAGTTCTTCCTGGTAGTGCGGGCCGAACGAGCCGTGGTTCTCGACGATGAACGTGTCGTAGAGGTTCTGCGCCGTGGCTGGGCGGCCACCGGCACGCCGTCCACGCGCGCCGGATTGCGCGAGGTCCGCGGCCGGCAGCCCGGCCTCGTTGCGGCTCCACCGGCCGAACGCGTCGCTCCAGTCGCCGTGGCGCGGATCGTCCGGCGCTCACGCGAGGGCGGGAGCGTGGACCGCGCGTAGACGCCCATCTCCTCCAGCGCTTGGTGCGTCGCCGACGAATCCGCCGGTTCGCGCCCGTGCGGCGTCCAGTCGCCGGACGCCGGGTCGTCGGCCGTACCCAACCCCGTGGTGAACTGCGCCTGCTCGCGGGTGATGGCGTCGATGTCCGCCCGGACCTCGTCGTCCAGGTCGGCCCAGAGCAGGCGGGCGGCGTGACGAAGTACGACTGGAACGTCGTGTCGAAGAACAGCTTGCTTGCCCCACACGCTGCCGCCGGTCAGCCGGTTGGTCGCCGCGAACTGCTTGATGGTGGCCAGCGTCCGCTTCCGCAGGGTCTCCGGTCGACTCCGGCGCGTCTCGGCGTCGTACGTGCCACGGGTCAGCAGGCCTAGCGTGGCCGAGGACGACGGCGAACTCCGAAGTCCTGTCCGTGTAGAAGCCGCGGGCGGCGTCCCACTGGGCCTCCGACCACCGCGTGTGGTCCAGGAGCACGCGGTAGTACGCGTCCGCCACCTCGTCGGTGCCGGGTGCGTCCCGGCGCGGGCCACCGCCGTTCCGGGAACGCGAGTGTCGCACCGTGAGTCAACGCGGGTCGGCCGAGCCTCCGCCAGTTGGACGAACCGGCGACGGCTCGACCGGACCCTGAGAACTTCATGGCGCCCCACCCTTACGACAACGTTGTCAGATCGCGATCAGTTGTTGGCCGCCTCGCCACCTCCGTCAAGGTTCAGCGCGTCACCGCGCGCACCGCGACCGCCCGGCCGGCTCCCGCCTACTTGGGCCGACGCCGTCCAGGAGGTTGCCAGACGAGCGCGACCACGAAGGCGTCGGTGACGGTTCGTCCGATGAGGAGCCGGTGGTACGCGGCGCCCAGAGCTGGTCGACGAGGACCTGCATCATCGACGTCGGCGCGATCTGGCCGGCTTCCTGCGCCCGCTGAGTGACGCTCTCCGCCAGCCGGCGCCGGTGCGAGGAGTACAGCTTCGGTACGCGGCGGCCAGGTCCTTGTCCGTCTGCGCCGCGCCGATCAGTCGGCACAGCACCCGCTCCCCCGGGGTCCGGGTCAGCGACGTGGGCGAAGGAGCGGAGCTGGGTGAGCAGATCGGCGCGGACGTCCCCGGTGTCGGGGAAGGCTGCGTCTCTCGACGGCGTGGAAGTAGCCGTCGAGGGCGAGCGCGCCCTTGAGGCCACCACTTGTCGAGGTGGTCTTGCTGACGCCGCGGCCTTGGCGACGCGTTCGAAGCGTGAGGTCGCCGGTGCCTCGGCGAGGAGCAGGTCACCGACGGTGCGCAGGACGTCCGCCCGGACCTCGTCCGCGGGACGGCGCCTCGCCTCGCGGCCGCCGCCTTCCTTGGCGGCCGGTCCGCCGGTCTTGTTCGTCACGTGTGCTCCTGCTGGGTTGCGGGTGGTGGCGGACCGGCGTCACCAGCTGGCCGTGCCGATCGTCTCAGGTCGCCTCGGGGCGCCTCGGGTCGCCTCTGTGACCGGACCGTGAGGAGTAGCTCGGCGAGGTCGATGCGTGGTGAGGAACTCGCGGCGGATCCGGTCGGCGGTCTCGGAGACCTCCTGGGACCCGTCGCCGGCGGGGTCGACGTGCACGCGGAAGCGCGCTTCCCGGCGGGCAGGGCGAGACGCGGGCGATCTCGTCGGAGACGAGCGAGCGGTCGCGCCTCGGGGCGAGGTCGTCATGAGCTTGCCGCCACCTGGTCCATCAGCCCGGCGTACTGGTCTCGTACGCGCCTCGACGGCGCGTCGCGGTGGCCGGAGTGGGCGAAGTGGTTGGTGCCGCTGGTGAAGGAGCCGGGGACGACGATGGTGGTCTCCACGCCCCAGCGCGCGAGTTCACCCGCGTAGGACACGGCGAGCGAGTCCATGGCCGCCTTGGCGGCGAAGTACGGGGCGAGGTAGGGCGGGGTGCCGCCCTTGACGCTCGAACTGGACACCCAGAGCACCAGTCCCCGGCCGCGCCGCCGCATGCCGGGCAGCGCCGCGCGGTTGACGCGCTGGGTGGACAGCACGTTCACGTCGTAGAGCTCGGCGAGCTGGTCGGGGGTGAACGCCTCGGCGGGGCCGGTCGCCATGTGCCCGGCGTTGTGGATCAGTACGTCGATGCGGCCGTGCTCGGCCTCGATCCGGGCGATCGCCGCGTCGACCGACTCCTGCGAGTTCACGTCGAGTTCGACGGCGCGCAGGTCGACCTGGTGCTCCTGCGCGTAGTCCGCGGCGGCCTGCACCTGCGGCGCGTTGCGGCCGGTGGTCAGGCGCATGCCGGCGTACACGGTGTGGCCTGCGTCGGCCAGTGCGCGGGCGGTGAGCGCCCCGAAGCCGCTGGAGGCGCCGGTGATGACGACGATGTCGCCGGTGGTGGTGGTCATGATCGTGGTTCCTTCCGGGGAGGCCGGTGGGGCGGGGGCTCGGTGGGCGGCGCCGGTCAGGCGAGGCCGCCGTTGGCGTAGAGGACCTGTCCGTTGACCCAGCGCGCGGGTCCGGCGAGGAACGAGACGGCCTCGGCGATGTCCTCGGGGCGGCCCAGTCGTTCGAGCGGGGTCGCCTGGCCGAACTTCGCGATGGTGGCGTCGTCCTTGCCGTCCAGGAACAGCGGGGTGGCGGTGGGGCCGGGCGCGACGACGTTGACGGTGATGTCGCGGCCGCGCAGTTCGCGGGCCAGCGTGAGGGTCATGCCCTCGACGGCGGCCTTGCTGGCCACGTAGGCGCCGTAGGTGGGCAGTTGGGTGCGGACCACGGACGTGGAGAAGTTGACGATCGCGCCGCCGGGGCGGATGCGCCGCGCGGCCTGCTGGGCGACGACGAAGGTGCCGCGGATGTTCGTGCGGTGCATGCGGTCGAGGTCGGCGAGGTCGAACGTCGCGATCGGCGCCAGGACCATGATGCCCGCGGTGTTGACGACCACGTCGATGCCGCCGAAGGCCGACTCGACCGCGTCGAACGCGGCGCCCATGTCGGTCTCGTCGGCGACGTCGCCGCCCACGGCCATGGCCCTGCCGCCCGCCGCGGTGATCGCGGCCACCGTGTCCTCGGCCTTGGCCCGGTTCCCCGCGTAGTGCACGGCGACCGCGAGGCCGTCCTGGGCGAGCCGCTCGGCCACGGCCCGGCCGATGCCGCCGGAGCCGCCGGTGACGAGGGCGACGCGGTCGGTGAGAGGGGTGCTCATGAGGGTTCTCCTTCGATCACTTCAAATGAACGCTGCGTCCATATAACCATGAAATGAACGCGCCGTCCACATAACCGCGAGCGGCGCGCCGGAAGCCCCCGGATTGCCGCACACATCGACCGCCCTTTATGTTTGACAGCACTGTCAAACATCGAACCGAGCAGGCGGTGGACCCCATGGCGTATGCCAGTTCCGTAGAGATCGTCGAAGCGTTCTGGGAGGAGGTGTGGAACGCCCACGCGCCGGAGCGGATCGACGACTTCGTCACCGAGGACTTCGTGATCACCAACGCGGGCGTCCGGATCGAGGGCCGGGAGAACTTCAAGGCGTGGGTCACGGCGTTCCTGGAGACCGTGCACGACCTGGAGCTGGAGATCGTCGAGACGTTCCAGAACGAGGACGGCAGCCGGGTCGCCTCGCGCTGGGTGATCCACGGCAGGAACAACGGTGTCCTGGGCACCGAGCCCGACGGCCGGGCGATCTCCGTCAGCGGCACGGCCGTCTGGGCGGTGCGCGCCGACGGAAAGCTCGAGCACAACTGGGTGGAGCGGGCCTCGTTCGAACTCCTGCAACGCCTGACCGCGGGGTCGGCCGCCCCGGCCTGACGGCTTCGGCGCGCCCTCGGGGCGAGCCGGCCCGGCGTTATGTTGGACACCGATGTCAACGGACGGGCCGGCTCCGCCGGCGGGTCGGCGGAGGTGGTCCCATGGCCGGAGTGCGCCAGTTCGACGAGCGCGAGACGCTCGGGCGCGCCCTGGAAGTCTTCGGCCTGCACGGGTACCGGGCGACGTCGATGCCGGACCTCGCCACCGGGACCGGGGTGCAGCGCGGCTCGCTGTACCACGCCTACGGCGGCAAGGAGCAGATCTTCCTGCGCGTCTTCGACACCTACACGCGGGAGTTCCTGGCCGACGCGGCCCGGGCGCTGCGCGCCGCCGACACGCGCTCCGCGCTGCTGGCCTTCTTCGACCACTGCGTCCGCTCGATCACCTCGGGCACTCCGTCGCGCGGCTGCCTGTCCACCCGAACGGTGATCGACGCGAGCGCCGACGTCCCGCAGGTGGCGACGGCGGTCCGCGCGTTCCTCGACGACCTCGAAACGGTCGTGCACGACGGGTTGGTGGCCGTCGGCGACGCCGGCACCGTCCTCGAACCGCGCCCGGCGGCCCGCCTCGTGGTCACCACGACCCGGGGTCTCGCCGTCATGGAACGGGCGCACCACACACCCGAGGAGCTGCGGACCATCGCCGCGGACTTCGTCGACTGCCTCACCGGCGGCGCCGGAACCCGGTAGGGCGGTCGCCCGCCGGTCAGCCCGCCGCCAGGACCTCCACGCCCCGCGCCGCGAGTTCCCCGAGGACCGGGTGGCGGGGATCGGCGTCGGTGATCAGTCCGCTGATGCCGTCCCAGGGCAGGACCCGGAACCGGGAGGCGGTTCCGATCTTCTCGGACGACGCGAGGACGTAGGTGTCCGCGGCGCGGGCGGCCAGGGCGCGCTTCATCGCGGCCTCCTCGGCGTCGCCCGTGGTCAGTCCCGCATCGGGGTGGACGCCGGTGACACCGAGCAGGCAGAGGTCCGCCGAGACGTTCTGGGCGGCCTCGATCGCGGCGGCGCCGCAGGTGACCGCGGAGTGCTTGAAGACGCGGCCGCCGAGCAGGAAGAGCTCGGCCCGGGGATGGTCGAGGAGCGCGGCGGCGACGGTGGGGCTGTGCGTGATCACGGTGCAGTCCAGGTCCTGCGGCAGGGCGTGGGCCACGGCGAGGGCGGTCGTGCCGCCGTCCAGGATCAGGGTGCCGCCCGGCCGGACCAGGGCTGCGGCGACCGCGGCGACCTTGCGCTTGCCGTCGGGCGTGACGGACTGCCGGGCCGCGTAGTCGACGACGGCCGGGGACACCGGGAGGGCCCCGCCGTAGACCCGCTGGCACAGGCCCTCGGCGGCGAGGTCGCGCAGATCGCGCCGCACGCTGTCCTCGGAGATGCCCAGGTCCGTGGCGACGGACTTGGCCACGATCTTGCCCTCGCGGGCGAGCAGTTCCAGCAGGTGGTCGCGTCGCTCAGCGGCCAGCATCCGCACTCCTTCAAGGTCTTGCACGTTTCTGCACGTTCTCTGTGTATCGTAGCGCGTCATGACCGACAAGCCGATGCTCATCCTCATCGCCGGGCCCTACCGCTCCGGCACCGACGGCTCTCCGGAGGCCATGGCGGCGAACCTCGCCCGCCTCGAAGCCGCCGCATGGCCGGTGTTCGCCGCCGGGCACGTTCCCGTGATCGGCGAGTGGATCGCCCTGCCCGTCCTGCGTTCGGCCGGCGCGGGCCCCACCGACGACCTCGCCGATCAGGTGCTCTATCCGACCGCCCGGCGTCTGCTGACCCACTGCGACGCCGTGCTGCGGCTGCCCGGCGACTCCACCGGAGCCGATCAGGACGTCGCCGTCGCGCGCCGTCGCGGCCTGCCCGTCTACCACCACGTGGACGAGATCCCCCACCGCGCACCGCAGGAGGCCGCGTGACCAGCCTGTCGGCGGGCCCCGGCCTCGACGTCCCCGATCACCGCGGCCGCACCGGACTCGACCGTGCCGGACGCGATCTGGACCGCAACCCCGACGTCGTCGTGCGCGACGTGGAGCTCACCTCGCAGGGCTGGCACGTGCTGCGCCGCACCACCTACGACTACCGGCGCCGCGACGGCCGCTGGGAGACGCAGCAGCGCGAGACGTACGACCGGGGCAACGGCGCGGTCGTGCTCCCCTACGACGCGGAGCGCGGCTGCGTGCTGCTCACCCGTCAGTTCCGGTACCCGGCCTACGTCAACGACCATCCCGACGGCATGCTCGTCGAGGCGGCGGCCGGGCTGCTCGACGACGACGCGCCGCAGGCCGCCGTCCGGCGCGAGGCGGCCGAGGAGCTCGGCGTCGAGCTCGGCCCGCTCACCCACGTCCTCGACGCGTACATGAGTCCGGGCTCGGTCACCGAACGCCTGCACTTCTACGCCGCTCCGTACACCCCGGCCGACCGCACGGGCAGCGGCGGCGGCCTGGCGGAGGAGGGCGAGGACATCGAGGTGCTCGAACTCCCCTTCACGGAGGCCCTGGCCATGGTCGGCGACGGCCGGATCGCGGACGGCAAGACCGTCCTGCTCCTGCAGTGGGCCGCCCTGCACGGCCCCTTCTCCCCCACGGCACCGAGGTGATCAGCCCGGCTCCAGCCCTCTGGTCACCCGTTTGATCCCCACCAGGACGCGATACCGCCGCCGCGCCGCGAACTCGGCCGGCCCCCACACGGCGGGTCGCCCCACCTCGGCGCACAGGTGGAGCACCGCGTCCTCGCCGGCCCACAGACCGACATGGGCGCCGTAGGCGTCGCCGTCCGCGCTGAAGAGCAGCAGGTCCAGGGGCTCAGGGGACGGCACGCGCACGCTGTGTTCCACGTCCTCCCACAGTTCGCTGGAGCGCAGGTCCGCGGGCCGGCGGCCGAAGTGCCGCAGCACCTCGTACGCGTACAGCTGGCAGTTGGCCCCCGCCGCGACCCCGGGCAGCCCGGCCACGACGGCCGCCCCGGGGAAGCGCGCGCCGTCGTACCGCACGTCCCGGAGACCGGCCGGGAGCCGGGAGAGGGTCAGCTCCACGCACCCATCATGCCAACTCACGTGCGCCGGGGCCGACTTCCTCTCCCACGGCCACCCCGCGCACCTTCCGCGTCCTTCCCGCGCCCGCCGCATCCGGCACATCGGCAGCGAAGGGTTGACCGAGCCGCACCGGAGGATGCCTCGCCGGGTGAGGCGTCCTTCGCGGCAGGTGTCGCATCGCTCAGTAGAGTGCGGGGATTCGTCCGTATTTGTTCTCGTCGGCAAGGAGCGGTCCCATCGCCACGCAGCCCTCAGGTTCCCGGATGACGTCCCGCAGGCACGCTCTGGCCGGACTGGCCGGTGCCATCTGGGCGTTGAGCGGCGTCGGGTCGCCCTCCGCCGCCGCTGCCGTCCGCGACACCGCCCGTGCGCTCGCCGGCCGGATGACGCTGGAGCAGAAGGTGGGCCAGCTCTTCGTCATCGAGGTGGCGGGCCAGGACGCCTTTCACGTGGACGAGGCGGCCGCGGCGCTCAACCGGCAGCGTTACGGGGTCGCCACTCCCGCCGAGGCGGTCCGCGCCTTCGCCCCGGGCGGAGTGATCTACTTCGCCGCCCGGGGCGACGACAACCTCCGCTCGCCGGGTCAACTCGCCCGTCTCTCCAACGGGTTGCAGGAAGCCTCCACCGGAGTCGCGGGCATCCCGTTGATCATCTCGGTGGACCAGGAGGGCGGCGCCGTCTCCCGGATGCCCACCCCGCCCGCCACGCCCCAGCCCGGCAACATGGCCCTGGGCGCCACCTGGTCACCGGCGGACGCCCACCGCTCGTACCGGATCACCGGCGCCGAACTGCACGCCTGCGGCATCACCGCCGACCACGCGCCGGTGGCCGACGTGAACGCCGACCCGGCCAATCCGGTGATCGGGATCCGCTCCTTCGGCTCGGAGCCACGGGCCGTGTCCGCCTTCGTCCGGGCCGCCGTCCGCGGGCTGCACCGCGGCGGGGTCGCCGCCACCGTCAAGCACTTCCCCGGCCACGGGGACACGGACACCGACAGCCACGTCGGGCTGCCCCGGATCACCCACAGCCGGGCCGAGCTCGACGCCATCGACCTGCCGCCGTTCCGCGCGGCCGTCGCCGCGGGCGTCGACATCGTCATGACCGCGCACATCAGCGTCCCCGCGCTCGATCCCTCCCTCGCGCCGGCCACCATGTCCCGCGCCGTCGTCACGGGCCTGCTCCGCGAGGAGCTGGGCTTCGACGGACTGATCGTCACCGACGCGCTCGACATGCAGGGCGCCAGCGCCGCCTACCCGCCGGACAAGGCCGCCGTCACCGCGATCGGCGCGGGCGTCGACATGCTCGTCCTCTCCCCCGACCTGCCGCGCGCCCACGCGGCCGTCCTCGCCGCCGTACGGTCAGGAGAGATCCCCGAGTCCCGGCTCGACGCCTCGGTCGTCCGCATCCTCAGCCACAAGATCCGCCACGGCCTGCGCCCCGCCCCGAGCAGCGAGGCGCGAGCCGGACGCGTCGTCGGCTCACCGGCGTTCCTGGCCGCCGCCGACGCGATCACCGGCCGCAGCACCACCCTGATCAGGAACGAGGGCTCCGCGCTCCCCCTCGCCCCCGGCGCCCGGAGCGTGCTGGTCACCGGCTGGGACGCCACCGCGGTGACCCACCTGGACGCCTCGTTCGGCGCGCGCGGCCACACCACGACCGCGCTGGCGACCGGCGCCGTACCGGACCGGGCGACGACGGACGCGGCGGTGCGCGCCGCGTCGTCCGCGGACCTCGTGGTCGTCGCCAGTTGTCTGGCCCTGGCCGGGAAGGAGGAGAACGGCGTCGCCCAAGTGGCCCTGATCGAGGCCCTGTTGGCGACGGGCCGACCGGTCGTCGTGATCGGGGTGCGCAACCCGTACGACATCAACCGCTTCGCTTCCGCGCCGCTGTACCTCGCGACGTACGGCACGGGCACCGGCAACCTCGACCACGCGGTGCAGGTGATCCTCGGCGAGCACGGCCCGCGCGGACGCCTCCCCGTGGCCGTCCCGGCGGCTGACGACCCGTCGCGGGTGCTGTATCCCGTGGGGCACGGCCTGCGGTACTGAGTCCGCGCCGGCCCGGCCGGCCCCGTCCGCCCGCCTGCGGGGCTACGATGCGCGCCATGGAGTGTTTCGCCGCCGGACGCACCCGCCGCTGAGGGCCCGGCTCACCGCCGGTCCCCGGCCGTGAGCGGGCCGACCCGACGCCCTGGTCGACCAGGGCCTGCCGGATCCCAGGCCTCAGCCCGAAAGGCGCACTCCCATGCTCATTCGCGCGTACACACCGCACGACCTGACACCCCTCACCGATCTGACCGTCGAGACGTTCCGGCCGTTCTACGAGGACTCCTTCCGCCCTCTCGTGGGCGAGACCGTCTTCGCGGTCCAGCACGGCAACTGGCGGGACGACTACCGCACCCAGGTCGCCGGGCTCCACGCACCCGAACGGCACGCCCACGTCGCCGTCGCCCTGGTCGACGACGCCATCGCGGGCTACTTGGCGTGGACCGTCGACCCGGCCGGGCGGAAGGGCACGGTGGTGCTGCTCGCGGTCGCGGACGGCCACCGACGACAGCACGTGGGCACCGGCCTCTGCGAGCACGCCTTCGCGCACATGCGGGAACGGGGTGCGGAGGCGGTCGAGATCGGTACCGGCGGCGACGCCTTCCACGCACCGGCCCGGGCCCTCTACGAACGGCTCGGCTGCACTCCGCTCCCGGTCGCGGTCTACTTCCGCGAGCTGTGAGCGCCTGGCCGTACGTCATATGACGCCCCGTCAGGGGTGCTCCGTGGCCGCGGTCACTCCCGGCGCCCGCCCTGTCGTGCGTCCACCACGGCGACGACCCGCGTGCCGTCCTCGCCGTTCCGGCACAGCACCAGCGCCGTCGCGGTGGTCGTGTCGGCGAGCAGGCTCCGCGTGCCGTCGCATTCCTCGCGGGCGACGTCGCTCGTGGGGCCTGCTTCGAGGCGGGTCGTCATCGAGGGGCCGTCGTCGGTCGTCTCCGCGTCGACGTGGTACGTCACGGAGGTCAGGCGGCCCGAGGCGCCCAGGGCGAGCAGTGCGTCCCCGTCGCCCGCCTTGTCGCGGGGGCCGGCGAGCGCCACGATCCGCTCGCCCGCGCGGACGGTCACCCGTCCCCTCCAGTGGATCTCGGCCTCCCCGGACCCGAGCCCGACCTCGTCGCCGACCGCCGCCACGTCGTCGTACGTGGCCTCGGCGATCGGCAGTACGGGCACCTCGTCGGACGCCCGGCGCCGCCAGGGCGTGAAGCGGTCGGCGTCGGGGTCGGGCCGGGTCAGGTCGAGGCGCCGGTTCGCGGTGGTCCTGCGCCCGGTCCTGCCGCAGGCCCAACTGCCGGTCAGGAACACGTGGTAGCCGTAGGCGCGGATGCGTTCGACGCCCCCGTCCCGGCACCCGGCGGGGCCGGACACCGTCAGGTCGGCGGCCGTGAACAACGGGGGCAGGACCGGGGAGCGGTGGTCGACGGCACGCTCCGGCCGGTCGAGGCGGGAGACGTCCGGGAGGCGCACGAGGACGTCGCCCGCTCCGCACCCGGTGGCGAACAGGGTGCCGGGCGAGCCGGGCCCCCCGTAGTCGACGAGGTAGGAGCAGTAGGTCCGGCCGACACCCCAGGCCAGTGGGTGGACGTCCGCGCGCCGGACGGCGACGACACCGGCCTCGGCGGCGGCCACGTGCACGAGGTCGGCGGCGGGCAGCGTCACCAGGGCGGGCGGCCGGTCGGCCTGCCGGTAAGAGGTGACGAATCGCCAGCCGCCCCGGCCGGGCTTCGGCAGCACGGTGGCGCCGTGGGCCCGCCCCGTGTACGCGTCGATGCCGACGAGCACCGACCCGATCAGCACGAACACCGAACAGCCCGCGCTGACCGCGACCTGCGCCAGTTCCGTCCGCTTCCCCAGGCGCACGGTGAAGGTCCAGCGGCGGCCGCCGTCGCGGGTGTCGTGGCCGGTGATCGTGGCCCTGGCCCGGGTGCGCTCCAGGGCGACGAGCGTCGCGCGTGCGTGCCCGTCGTGGGCACAGGTGCTCAGGGCGGTGGGGCCGTGGAACGTCCGCCGCCAGGCGACGCGTTCGGGCCGGGTGGGGAGTCCGGGCTCGGCAGCTCCCCTGGCATCCCGGTCGCCGCTCTTGTTCGCGCTGTTCACCTCGTCCGCCTCGGTCAGCCGCCGTGCGCCTCGATGGAGTTCGGCGGCGGGTACGGGCTGCGACGCGGTGTACTCGCTCCACCAGGGACCCAGGGCGTCCGTACGGGTCGCGCGGATCTGCTGGGCCCCGAGGACGCTCGCCTCGGCCAGCAGCACACCCACCACGATCCCGGCCACCGCGCCGTACACGACGCCGCGCGGGTGCGGCGCCCTCAACCGCGGTTCGGGCGCGGCTGGTTGCTCGCCGTCGAGTGCGGGCCACGCCCCGGACGCCGACGCCAGCGCGAGCACCGCCACCCCGGCTGCCGCCAGGGCCACCGCGAGGCTCGCCGCGGTCGGCCAGGCGGTCAGCAGGGCGTGCAGTTCCCGGTCGACCGGCCCGAACCACCACGCGCCCGACGACGCGGCGGCCCGGTCGGCGGCCCGCGCGTCGGCGATCTCGTCGGCCCGGCTCCACAGCACGAACCTGAGCGCCCCGCCGACGGCGACGGCCGCCGCGACACCGGCCGCCGCCGTGACGCAGCGCCGCCGGTGCTCCACCACTCCGACGAGGAGCACCATCCCGGCCACCGCGAGCGGCACCCGCAGCCACCAGGGCGCGGTGCCGAATCCACCGGCGCCGCCCTCGTCCTGCCCGACCCACCAAGGAAAAGCGCCGGCCACGGCCAGCGCCCCTCCGCCTGCCGCCAGGAACGGCCGCCACCGCCCCGCAGCCCTCACACGGACCCGCATATCGCCCCCCTGAGGGAGCGTAGGCGCGAATTGTCCGTTCCGTGCCGGGCCGGTGGCCGGGGCGCGTTCTGGGTGGCCGTCAGCGCGGCGCTGCCGGAGCCCCAGGTGCCGCAGTCGAAGGAAAGAGGGTGGCGCTCCGGGGTGCGACGGCGCCGGCGGCGGGCACCAGGGCGAGCACGCCCGTGGCGGCCGCGGCCGCGCCGCGAGCGGCGCACAGGATCTGCCGTCAGCTCAGAGCCCGCTCACCAGTCCAACGCCGCCGCCACCGGGCGGTGGTCGCTGCCGTTCGACGGCAGCACCGACGAACTCACCGGCTCGACCCCGCGGACCAGGATCTGGTCGATCCGCGCCACCGGGAACGTCGCCGGCCAGCTGAAGCCGAAACCGTCCCCGGCCACGTCCTGGACCGAGCGCAGCCGCGAGGTGAGGCCGTCGAAGGCACGGTCGTCCGTGGTGCCGTTCAGATCGCCGAGCAGCACCACCCGCTCGTTCCTCTCGGCGGCGACGGCCTCCGCCAGCGCCGCCGCGTTGCGGTCCCTGGTCTCCGTCCAGAAGCCCGTCCGCGGAGTCACCCGGACCGAGCCGAGGTGGGCGACGTACACCGCCAGCGGCCCGTGGTCCGTGGTCACCGTGGCGCGCAGCGCCCGGTTGTCGACCAGTTTCACGGCGTCCGACTTGGTGTCGCCCAGCGGCCCGACGTCCGTCTTGATGTCGACCGGCTCGGTGTCGGACAGCGGGAGCCTGCTCCACAGTCCGACCGTGCCCTGCACCGTGTGGTGCGGGTACGCCTCGGCCAGTTCCTTCTCGTACGTGCCCCGGGCCCGGTCGGCCAGTTCCTCCAGCGCCACCAGGTCCGCGCCGGAGGCGGCCAGGGAGCGCGCCGTGCCCGCCGGGTCGGTGTTCTCGGCGCCGACGTTCTGGCTCACCACGGTGAGGTCGCCGCCCTGCCCGGACGTGTCCCCGAGCAGCCCGCCGAACAGGCTCAGCCACGCCACGACCGGCAGCAGCAGTGCGACCAGTGCGGAGGCGGAGCGCCGCCACAGCGCCGCGGCCAGCAGCACGGGCACGAACAGGCCGAACCACGGCAGGAAGGTCTCCACCAGGCTGCCGAGGTTCCCGAACCCGTTCGGGATCCTCGCGTGCAGCAGCAGGAGCAGGCCCAGCAGCAGCGCGAGCACGGTGAGCACCGGGCCGCGCTTCCAGACGTCCGGGCGGGTGCCCCTGCGGATCACCCGGCGGACGCCCGCCCGCCGGGCCCCGGCCGCCGCGGAGCCGGCCCCGGCGGTACCGCGCCCGACGTCCGCCCCGCCCAGCCGCTCCGCCGTGTCCCCTGGTGTCATCGTCGTTCCTCGCTCGGTGCCGGTCACTGCTGCATCCTCGGGTCATGGGTGGGGTCGGCGTACTGGCGCGGGCAACCGCCGTCGGTCGCGTCGGCGCGCAGTTCGTAGTGCCAGGGTTCGTTGGCGTAGATCTGACAGAGCCCGTACGCGGCGCCGTGGGCGGACAGCCATGACGTGGCGGCGGAGCGGCCGAGGTCGACCGCGTCGCCCGACACGTGCGGCGAGGTGTCCGCGGTGGCCACCCAGCGGGCGGCCTCGGCCTCGGAACCGTACGTGGCGACCGCCTTCCGGAGCAGCTCCGTCTGGTACTCCGGGGAGCGCCAGCCGCTGTTCACGTAGAAGGAGACTCCGTCGTCACCGGCGTCCGTCGCCGCCCGTCGCAGGACCTCGAGCAGATCCGGATCGAGGTTGGCGACGGCCGGGAGCGTGTCGTCGAAGACGGTGACGCCGTCGGGCACCGCGCCGCCCGCCTCGCCCAGCCCGCCGCCCAGCTGCCGGCGTCCGGTGTGCGGCGAGGGCGCCGAGCCTGTCCCGGGGGGCGACTCGGCCGCGGCGGTCCCCCGGGGTGGTGCGGCCGTGGAGGACGTCGACGTCGATGTCGCGTGCACGAGGACCGCGGTGATCGCCGCGACCACGGCCACCAGGCCGATGACCAGGAGCGGGCGGATCCGGCGGGGCGTCGGTCGCGCCGACGGTGGGTTTC
The DNA here is from genome assembly GCF_030766975.1 of Streptomyces sp. KL116D. Classification (NCBI taxonomy): domain Bacteria; kingdom Bacillati; phylum Actinomycetota; class Actinomycetes; order Kitasatosporales; family Streptomycetaceae; genus Streptomyces; species Streptomyces sp. KL116D. Next base: position 190,363 of record NZ_JASERH010000046.1, read on the forward strand.
GAGTCATACCGGCAGTCAAGACAGCGCACTGTTGCCGACGCGTATGCGGTTTTCGATATGCCGACGATACGCGGCTGCTCGTAGCCTCGACGGCATGCGTGTGCTGATCGTCGAGGACGAGCCCTATCTGGCAGAAGCCATTCGCGACGGCCTGCGCCTGGAAGCGGTCGCCGCCGACATCGCCGGTGACGGCGACACCGCTCTGGAACTGCTGAGCGTCAACAGCTACGACATCGCCGTCCTCGACCGCGACGTCCCCGGACCGTCCGGGGACGAGATCGCCCGGCGCATCGTCGCCTCCGGCAGCGGCCTGCCGATCCTCATGCTCACCGCGGCCGACCGGCTCGACGACAAGGTGTCCGGGTTCGAACTGGGCGCGGACGACTACCTCACGAAGCCCTTCGCGCTCCAGGAACTCGTGGTCAGGCTCAGGGCGCTCGACCGCAGACGGGCCCACAGCCGGCCGCCCGTGCGGGAGATCGCGGGTCTGCGGCTCGATCCGTTCCGCAGGGAGGTCTACCGCGACGACCGGTACGTCGCCCTGACCAGGAAGCAGTTCGCCGTCCTCGAAGTGCTCGTCGCCGCCGAAGGCGGTGTCATCAGCGCCGAGGAACTGCTGGAACGCGCGTGGGACGAGAACGCCGATCCGTTCACCAACGCCGTGCGCATCACCGTCTCGGCCCTGCGCAAGCGGCTCGGCGAGCCCTGGATCATCGCCACCGTGCCCGGCGTCGGCTACCGGATCGACACACAGCCCGCGGCCGGCGGGAGCCAGGACCGTGGATAGGGAGCCGGGGCCGAGCGTCCGGATCAGACTCACCCTCAGCTACGCCGGATTCCTCATGGTCGCCGGGGTGCTGCTGCTCGGGGCGATGTACTGGTACCTGGTGAGCTCCCTGCCCGACGTGACCAGCGTCGCCGGCGGACACCTCCTCATCCGCTCCGACCTGCTGCGGGGCTTCCTGCCCGCGGCGGTCGCCGTCATGGCGGTGCTGCTGGTCGTCGGCCTCCTGGGAGGCTGGATCCTCGCGGGACACATGCTCGCCCCGCTCACCCGCATCACGTACGCCACCCGGCTCGCCACCCGCGGGTCGCTGGCCCATCGCATCGAACTGCCGGGCCGCCAGGACGAGTTCCGCGAACTCGCCGACGCCTTCGACGGCATGCTGGCACGCCTGGAGGCGCACGTCGCCGAGCAGCGGCGGTTCGCGGCGAACGCCTCCCACGAGCTGCGCACCCCGCTCGCGATCTCGAAGTCGCTCCTCGACGTCGCCCACGCCACCCCTGACCAGGACATGGGCCGGCTCCTGGACCGGCTCCGGGTGGTCAACACCCGGGCGATCGACCTCACCGAGGCCCTGCTGCTGCTCAGCCGCGCCGAGCAGCGGTCCTTCACCCCGGAACCCGTCGACCTGTCCCTCCTGGCGGAGGAGGCCGCCGAGGCCCTCCTCCCCCTCGCGGAGGAACAGGGCGTCACCATCGAGACCCGCGGCGAGATCGCCCGCGCGAACGGCTCGCAGGCGCTGCTGCTGCAGCTGACCACGAACCTCGTGCACAACGCGATCGTCCACAACCTGCCCGGGCACGGCGCCGTGTGGGTCGACACCGCGGCAGGCCCCGGCACCGTGACGCTCACGGTCGAGAACACCGGGGAGAAGCTCGGCCCTGACTTCGTCTCGACGCTCACCGAGCCGTTCCGACGCGGCACCGAGCGCGTGCGCACCGACCATGCGGGCGTCGGCCTCGGCCTGGCCATCGTGCAGACCATCGCCCAGGCCCACCACGGGACACTCACCCTCGCCCCGCGCCCGGCCGGCGGCATCCGCGTCACCGTGGAACTCCCGGCGGCAGCCCCGCCCGTCGAACCCTGAGCGGCCGCTACGCCGGACCGTTCGGGGGCCGGATCAGGCCCGCGCCCCGGCCGGGTTGGCGTCCTCGCCGAGATAGGTGCCGCACCCGTCGACGACCAGCGGGCCGTCGAAGTTCAGCACCTCGTTCACGAGACCGCCCTTCTGGTTGCGGTAGTTGATGACCACGCAGTCCACGCCGACGTAGTGCCCGACCACCTCGAACCGCAGGTCCGGGATCCGCCGCAGACCCTCGGTCCAGTAGGCGCGCAGCCCGTCCTTGCCCCGGATGACCCCGTCGCCGCCGAGGAGTTGCGCGGCCACCGGCGACCGGAACGTGACGTCGTCCGCGAAGTGGGCCAGCAGGGCTTCCAGGTCGTGCGCGTTCCACGCCGTCACCCAGGAGTCGACGAACGCCCGCGCTTGTCCATGATCCATGGGGGCATCATGCCGTTGCCCGCGCGGGCGCCGCCAGTGACTTCGGTCAGCCCGCGTGCCGGGCCAGCCAGGCCTCGACCTCGTCGGCCGAGCGCGGCAGGCCGCCCGACAGGTTCTCGTGGCCGTCCGCGGTGACGAGCAGGTCGTCCTCGATGCGGACGCCGATGCCGCGCCACTCCTCCGGCACGGTCAGGTCGTCCGGCTGGAAGTACAGACCGGGCTCGACGGTGAGCACCATGCCCGGCTCCAGGGTGCCGTCGACGTACTCCTCGGTCCTGGCCTGCGCGCAGTCGTGGACGTCGAGGCCCAGCATGTGGCCGGTGCCGGCCATCGTGAAGCGCCGCTGCAGACCGAGCTCGTACGCGCGCTCCGCGGGGCCCTCGATGAAACCCCACTCGACCAGCCGCGCCGCCAGGTGCCGCTGCGCCGCCTCGTGGAAGTCCCGGTACGCGGCGCCCGGCTTGACGGCCGCGAAGCCCGCCTCCTGGGCCTCGTGCACCGCGTCGTAGACCGTGCGCTGGACCGGCGTGAACGTGCCGTCGATGGGGAGGGTGCGGGTGACGTCCGCGGTGTAGAGGGTGCGTGACTCGACGCCGGCGTCGAGCAGCAGCAGCTCGCCGGGGCGCACCGGGCCGTCGTTGTCGGTCCAGTGCATGATCGTGGCGTGCTCGCCCGCGGCGCAGATCGTGCCGTAGCCGACGGCGTTGCCCTCAAGCCGGGCGCGGCGGAAGAAGGTGCCCTCGATCCAGCGCTCGGACGTGGCGACGGCCCTGGACAGCTCTCCGACGACGTCGGTGAAGCCGCGCACCGTGGCGTCGACGGCCTTGCGCAGCTCGCCGATCTCCCAGGCGTCCTTCACGGCGCGCAGGTCGCTGAGCGCCTCCTCCAGCTCGGCGTCCCGCTCCGGGTCGGTGCTGACGGCGGCCTCCAGGGCCGGGTCGACGCCGCGCACGATCCGGGTCGGGACGGCCGCGCCGCCGGCGAGGTCGGCGGCGGCCGTGCGGACGTCGCGGCAGGGCAGGCCGAGGACGCGCTCCGCCTCGGCGAGCGAGTGGCGCCGGCCCATCCACAGCTCGGCGTGGGCGCCGGTCCAGAACTCGTCGTCGTTCCTGCTGTCGCGCGGCAGCTGGAAGCAGTAGGCGTCGTGGCCGCCGTCCGCCCGGGGTTCGAGGACGAGCGCGCCGTCGCGGGCCTGGTCCCCGGTCATGTGCACGTAGCCGGAGTACGGGCGGAACGGGTACGTGTCGTCGTTGGAGCGGACCTTGAGGTTGCCCGAGGGGACCACGAGCCGCTCGCCGGGGAAGCGCGCGGAGAGCGCGGCGCGGCGGGCGGCCGCGTACGGGGCCTGCTCGTCGGGCCGCAGCTCGTGCCGCTCGGTGTCCGCCCAGCCCGTCCGCATCAACGCGGAGAGCTCCTCGGAGATCCCTGAGTACAGTCCGTTCTTCCGGCCTTCCGCCACTGCGTCCGCCTTCCCGGGTCGGTTGTCGCCGCGCGTCGGCGACGTCGGGACGCTATCCCGCCCCGCCCGCCGTCGGCGCCCATGAGTGCCAGTGGCACGGATCGGACACGACACGTCGCGGCGGGCGGCCGATAATGCCGTCATGACGAACGCGAAACTCGGTGACGCCCTGCGGCTCCTGGGCCTCGACCGGGCGACGGTCCGGGTCTATCTCGCGCTGCTGGAGAAGGCGCCCGCCCCGCTCACCGAGATCGCGGCCACGGCCGGTCTGGACGGTCCCGCGCTGGTCACGGCGTACGACGCGCTGGTGGACGCCGGTCTGGCGAGCGCCGCCGACGGCGCCGGCGGCGTGGTCGCGCCGGTGCCGCCCGCGGCCGGTCTCGAGGCGCTGGCGCGGCGCCGCGCGGCGGAGGTCGAGGAGTCGCGGATCGCGGTCGGCGGCGCCTTCGAGTCGTTCCGGCGCCAGCGGCTCGCGGCCTACAACGACGGCCTCGTCGAGATCGTCACCGGCGAGGCCGTCGGCCCGCGCATACGGCAGGCCTGGACGAGCGCCCGCGAACAGATCCGGCAGTTCGAGTCCCCGCCCTACTTCCCGCTGGCCACGGCCACCGAGGACGCGCTGGCCACCCTGGCCCGCGGGGTCACGCAGCGGGTCGTCTACTCCCGTGCCTCGCTGGAGCACCCGGGGCACCTGAAGAACGTCGTCGAACCGTGCGTCAACGCCGGTGAGCAGGCCCGTGTCCTGCCCACGGTCCCGGTCAAGCTCGTGATCATCGACGAGGCGTACGCCCTGGTGTCGCTGTCCATCAAGGAAGCCGACGTGCACAACACCATGCTGGTCGTGCAGCCGTGCGGACTGCTCTCCGCGCTCATGGCGCTGTTCGAGCAGTCCTGGCACAACGCCCTGCCGTTCCACGGCAGTACGGCTCGTCCGGGCGGACTCGCGCCCGCCGACCGCCGACTGCTGTGGCTGCTGGCGGGCGGCGTGGGCGACGACGTCGTCGCCCACGAGCTGGGCATCAGCCGGCGCACCCTCTTCCGCCGCCTGCAGATCCTGATGGCCAGGCTCGGCGCCGCCAACCGCTTCCAGCTTGCCCTGCAGGCGCAGCGCAACGGGTGGCTGTGAACCCCGGACCCGGCCCCGGCCAGGACTCGGCCCCGGCTAGGGCCGGGCGTCCGCGGTGTCGAGCTCCTGCGCGGTGCGGGCGAGCCAACGCCGGTACCACCGCCCGAAGTCGAGCCCGGTCGGCACGATGCCCCGGTCCATGGGCCGCAGGTCCTCCCAGATCTCGCCGCGGTGCGGACCGGTCGTCACGAGCAGCGACGTGTAGCCGCACCCCTGCTCGCTGAGGAACACGGCGCCCGCCTCCTGGGCGTCGTACAGCTCCTCGTAGCGCGCGTCCCAGGCGGCGGACGCCTGCCGGTACGCGTCGTCGTCGGCGAAGTCGGCCGCCCGCGGCTCGTCCGCGTCGAGTGCGTCGAGCTCGGTCTGCAGCGCCTCGGCGACGAAGGGCCGGCCGGCGAACTCGGCGGTGGTCGGCTGCCCCTGGTAGGCGAGGCCGACGCCGCGCCACTGCCAGCCGTCGTCCTGCCGCACCGGGGTCATCAGGCCGTAGTGGGGGCCGGCTCCGCCGCAGCCGACGCCGAGCAGGAAGCTCCGGTACGCCGCGGGCAAGGCCACACCCAACTCGGCCTCCAGGGACAGCAGTTGCTCCTCACCGAGGACCGGTCCGAGCCGGAAGCCGTGCCCGCGGGCCCCGAAGACCCGGTCCGCCCCGGAATGCCGGGCGAACCCGCGCACCCGCTCCCGCACACCCGCCCACGTGTCCTCGCTCATGAGGACACGCTAGTGAGCCGCGCCCCGGCCCGGCACCGCGTTTTCCCGGCCGTCAGGGCCTCATGACGCGTCGAGGCGGGCCAGTTGCTCCGGCGTGAGGGTGAGGTCGGCGGCCGCGGCCGAGTCGGTGACGGAGGCCGGGCGCTTGGCCCCGGGGATCGGGACGACGACGGGCGACTGGGCGAGTTCCCAGGCCAGGGTGACCTGTTGGGGGCTGACGTCGAGTTCGTCGGCGACGTCCCGGAAGGCGGGGTGACGGTCGGCGAGGCCCTTGGCGCGGTCGAGGCCGCCGAGCGGGCTCCACGGCAGGAAGGCCAGGCCGAGTTCGGCGCAGACGTCGATCTCGGGGCGGCTGCTGCGGAAGGCGGGCGAGAACTGGTTCTGGACGCTGACCAGCGCGCTGCCGAGCACCGCGTGGGCCTGCCTGATCTGCTCGGGGTTCGCGTTGGACAGGCCGAGCATGGCGACCTTGCCGCTGTCGTGGACCTCCTTGAGGGTGCCGAGGACCTCCTCGTAGGGGACCGCGGGGTCGGGACGGTGGTGCTGCCACAGGGCGATCTGCTCGACGCCGAGGCGGCGCAGCGAGTCGTCCACGGACTTGCGCAGATGCGGTGCCGAACTGTCGGTGTCCCAGCCGCCGCCCTCGGTGCGGACGTGCCCGGCCTTGGTGGCGAGCAGCACCTGGTCGCGCACGCCGAGCTCGTCGAGCAGACCGGCGATCAGCTGCTCGTTCTCGCCCTGCGCTCCCGCGCCCTTCTCCTTGCCGGGGCCGTAGGCGTCGGCGGTGTCGAAGAGGGTGACGCCGGCGGCCAGTGCGGCACTCACCGTGTCGAGCAGCTGCTGTCGCGGCTGGGGCCCGGTCTGGTCGAACGTCATCAGGCCCAGGCCGACGGCCCCGACCTCGTGCCGTCCTACGGTGTCGTTGCCGATGGAGCGCGTGTGCATGCGGGGCTTCCTCATCCTCGGTCTGGCGGTGGCCGGTGGTACGTCGGATGTGCCGACGCCCACCGACGTTACCGGCGCCGGACCGGTTCAAACCTGGCGGCCGCGGGCCGGGCACCGGGATGCCCGCCCCGCGGCGCCGACCGAGGGCGTCAGCGTGCCGCCGCCGGAGCGGCCTCGGGGGCGGTCGCCGACCAGCGTCCGTCCTCGGTCTGTTCGGCCAGGCCGCCGTCGGTCAGCGCCTTCAGGTGGCGGGTGACCGTGCGCGGCGTCCAGCCGACCGCCTCACACATCTGCTCCAGCGTCATGCCGTCCGGCGCCTGCTCGAGCCGCTGCCAGGTCAGGCGCGTGTTCTTCCCCAGGTCCCCCAGGGCGGCCGGGGCCGCCGGGGCCGCCGGGGCCGGAGCCGCCTGGGCCGGCGGCGCCGTGCGCTCTCCCCGGTACGGGGCGGGCGCGGCCGGAGCCGGCACCCTCAGCCGCCCGTAGCCGAGTCTGCGCAGGACCCGGTCCACGTCGGGCCCGCTCTGCTGCTGCGGCACCGGTGCCGTCGTCCGCTCCGCGGTCGCCGTCGTGGTGGTCACCGGCCGCGGGGTGCGGTTGACCGTGCGGTGCCTGCGGCCCTTCTTCTTGGTCCTGTTGCTCATCCGCCGTCTCCTCGAACGCGTTGATCATGGTCACGTGTTCAACGACGGACCCGCCGCGAGGACTCGCTCACGCCTCCATCGGAGGGACCGGCGGCCGGTCGGGTCAGCGCTTGAGGACGCCGTCCAGCCACTCCAGGACCTCGGGGGTGACCGGGTCGGTGATGTCCGCGTACTCCTCGTGCTTCTTGAGGAACTTCGCGACGTACGGGCAGACGGGGACGATCCGCTTGCCGGAGCTCCGCACGTCGTCCAGGGCTTCCCTGACGAGGATCGAGGCGAGGCCCTGGCCCGCGTACGCGTCGTCGATCTCGGTGTGGAAGAAGACCCGCCGGTCGTCGCGGTCGCGGTAGGCGGTGAAGCCGGCGGTGGCACCGTCGACCTCGATCGCGTAGCGGTGGCGCTCGTCGACGCGGCGGACGGTCGGGGTGGGTGCGGGCTCGGTCATGGCGGGTCCTTCCGAGAGCGGCGGGTTCTTGCGGGGGGTCAGCGTGGCGTGGGGCAGGGCGGGTGCGGGGAGGCGGTCCCCGGGGTAGCCCTCGACCTCGCCGAAGCGGTCGGAGGCCGCCTCCCAGGCCTGCCGGGCCTCGGCGATGTCCTGGTGGGTGCGGCCGATGAAGTTCCACCACATCACGATCTCCTCGCCGAACGGCGGACCGCCCAGCAGGACGGCGCGGGCGGGCGCGTCCGTCTCGTTGGCGAGGGTGAGGGTGCGGCTGCCCGGGGCGGCGTAGCCCAACTCGGCCCGGTTCAGCAGGGTTCCGGACAGGCGGACGGCGCCCTGGTCGACGAGGAGGCCGTGCTCGAAGGCCGGGTCGACGGCGAGGGTGGTCTCGGTGCGGGGCGCGAGGACGAGTTCGGCGCCGAGCAGGGGCGTGAAGGTGCGGACCGGCGAGACGGATCCGGCCAACTGCCCCAGGAAGACGCTGATCTCCGCGCCGTCGACGTGGACCGGGTCGGGCACGTAGTGCTGGAAGTCGCGGTCGGCGTGCCGGTGTTCGTCGGGCAGGGCGACCCAGAGCTGGACGCCGTGCAGCACGGTGGTGGCGGGGGTGGAGACCTCCGTGTGGCTGATGCCGTGGCCGCCGGTCATCAGGTTCAGCTCGCCGGGCCTGACCATGGCGTGACTGCCGAGGCTGTCGCGGTGCTCGATCTCCCCGCTGAACAGCCAGCTCACCGTCTGCAGTCCGGTGTGCGGATGCGGTGCGACGTCCATGCCCCCGGTGACGCTGACGTCGTCGGGACCGTAGTGGTCGATGAAGCACCAGGCACCGATCAGCGTCCGGGCCCGCTGCGGCAGCGTCCGGTGCACGGTCATGGAACGCGGTCCGCCCAGCGGTACGTCCCGCGCGGTCAAGACGTCGACGGCACTGCTCATCTCCGCCACCCCCACATAATAGGTTAAGATTCAACTACATGGTTGATCATACGTCGCCGTACCCGGTACGGCGACCGCGATCCGCAACCACTGACGAAGGAGACAGAGTTGAGCATCGCCGCAGGCTCCACGGACCGGCGGGTCTTCGTCGACAAGCAGAGCCCGAAGGCCTATCAGGCGCTGGTCGACACCTCGGACGCGGTCCGCGCGACCGCCGCGGACGCGGGGCTCGACCGCATCCTCGTGGAACTGATCAACCTGCGGGTGTCGCAGCTCAACGGCTGCGCCTTCTGCCTGCACGTGCACACGCGGGCGGCGCTGCGCGCGGGCGAGACGTCCCAGCGGCTCGGCGTGCTCGCCGCGTGGCGCGACACGGAACTGTTCACGGACCGCGAGCGCGCTGCCCTGGCTCTCGCCGAGGCCACTACCGCGCCCGCGGACGCCGCTCTGCAGACCAGCGCGTACGACGACGCCCGCCGCCATCTCACGGACGACGAGACGTCGGCGGTGATCTGGGTCGCGATCACGATCAACGCGTTCAACCGTGTGTCGATCCTGAGCAAGCATCCGGTCCGCGCACAGTAATCACGTCGCCGCCGCCCCTTCGGCAGTGGCGTATTGCCAGGGGCGCGTTGCCGGCGACCCTGTTGTCAGTGCCCCGGTCTACGGTGCGTCCCATGCCGTTCGCCCTGCCCGATGGTCTGCCTCCCGGCCAGTACCTGTCGTCCGGTCCCATCCCCTTGTGGAGCTCCGACGAGTTCCCCGACGACGTCGAAGTGCTGTGGCCCCGGCTGCTGCAGGATCTGCGCGGGCGCGGCCTGGTGCCGCTCCTGTGCGGGCCCGGCAGCCTGGGAAGGCCGCTCGGCCTCGACCACGTCGACGCCGTGCGGCTCGACGAGGTGCTGGCCGCGGACTTCGCCGAGTACCGTCGCGGAAGGCTGCCCTTCTGGACGGATCCGACGCCGGACCCGGCGCCCGACCCGACATCCGGCCCGATGGCCGACCCGACATCCGGCCTGTCACCTGACGGAACCGAGCCGTGGCCGCACGACCCCGGGCCGCCCTTCGACCGGTGGCCGGGTCAGGCGCCGCGGATGCCCGCCACGGCTGCGGACCCGACGCCCGGGGAGGCCGCGTCGAGCCTGTTGGCCGGGCTCCTCGACGACGCCCCTTTCGGACTGGAGGACTGCCGTCTCGTCCTCGTCCCCGCCCGACGCGGCAGCGACGCCCTGGCGTTGCTCGGTTGGGCGGCGGAGGCGCCGCTGCCGCTGCTGTGCGCGCTCCTGAGGAGCTGGGAGGACCGCTTCGGCGCCCAGGCCGTCGCGCTGTTCGGCGGCGAACTGCACGTCGCGGTCACACGGCCGCCGGTCGAAGCGGGGCACGTGGACCTGCTCGCGCTGGAGCACGTGCTGTCGACGGCGGACAACATCGTCGACGATCCGCCCACCCCGTTCCCCGAGTACGCCACGCGGCTCGCGGGACGGACGTCCTGGTCGTTCTGGTGGGACTAGCCACGTCGGCGCGGTGGGCACCGGTCCGTGTGCCAGCATGTCGGACGCCCAGCCGATCACGCCGTGCCGATCACGCCGTGGAGAAGAGGTCCTGATGGAGGAGCGTGAACTGGCGCATCTGCGCCGGTCCGTGGAACTGGCCGCCGAGGCGCTGGACGCGGGCGACGAACCGTTCGGGTCGGTCCTGGTGGACGGCGCCGGTGCGGTGCGGGCCGAGGACCGCAACCGGATCGCCGACGGGGACTCCACCCGCCACCCCGAGTTCGAACTGGCCCGGTGGGCCGCGGAGCACCTCACACCGGAGGAGCGCCGGGACGCCACCGTCTACACCTCGGGCGAGCACTGCCCGATGTGCTCGGCCGCGCACGCCTGGGTCGGCCTCGGCCGGATCGTGTACGTCGCGTCCTCGGCGCAGTTGACGCAGTGGCTGACCGAGTGGGGCCGGCCTCAGGCTCCGGTGCGTGCGCTGCCCGTCCAGGAGGTCGCCCCTTCGGTGCGGGTCGAGGGCCCCGTGGACGAGCTCGTGCCCGTCGTGAAGGAACTGCATCGCCGGCTGGCCGAGAGGTCGGCCGCCGTCTGACCGGGACGGGGCCGGGCGGGCGATGACTTTGCCGCGCGGCGGGAGTCTCCCTGTCGAACACGCTGAACAGCATTGGACACGTTCAGCACCTCGTGCATGCACCGGCCGTGAACAGGAGACGCCCGCCCATGACCCAGCCCGAAACGACGGTCGACCGCAGTCCGAAGGCCACGGTCCGGCAGTTGATCCGTGCCGAGCGCGCGGCACTGGCAGCCGATCTCGCCGACCTCTCCGAGGCACGGTGGGCGACTCCGTCGCTGTGCGACGGGCTGTCCGTGCGCGAGGTCCTCGCCCATCTCACGGCAGGGGCCAGTCTCAACGCCGTGCGCTGGATGGCGGGGGTGATCCGCTGCCGGTTCGACTTCGACCGGCAGGTGGCCGTCCGGCTGGCCGAGCAGTTGGGGACCACTCCGGCCGACACCCTGGAGCGGTTCCGGCGCATCGTGCCGAGCACGACGAAGCCACCGCTGCCGACGGTCGCCATGCTGGGCGAGACGCTCGTGCACGCCACGGACATCCGGCGCCCGCTGGGCATCCACCGCGACCATCCGGTCGAGACGGTCACGCGGGTCGCCGAGTACTACCAGAGGTCGGATCTCGTGGTCCTGGCCAAGGGGCGCATCGGCGGCCTGCGCCTCGTCGCGACGGACGGCCCCTTCACGACGGGTTCCGGCGCGCTCGTGTCCGGCACCACCCTGGCCCTGGTGATGGCCATGACCGGGCGCACCGCGTTCTGCGACGACCTGGAGGGCGACGGCGTCGAACTCCTGCGCGCCCGCTGAGCGTCAGGAGTCGAAGGTGCGGCGGGCGTCCTCGATGTGACCGAGGTACTGGTGGGTCCAGCCGCACATGGCGTCGACCGTGGCGCGCAGGCCGCGGCCGGGCTCGGTCAGGGTGTACTCGACCCGGGGCGGGACGGTGGGGTGCACCTGCCGGTCGACCAGGCCGTTGCGTTCCAGCATCCGCAGGTTCTGGGTGAGCATCTTGTGGCTGATGCCGTCGACCTCGTCGCGCAACTCGCTGAAGCGCAAGGTCTGTTCACCGAGTGCCTCGATGATGAGGAGCGCCCACTTGTTGGCCACGTCCGAGAAGATCTCCCGCGCCAGGGAGTCCGCGCGTCGCAGGTCGGCGTCCTCGGGCAGCCCGTCGAGCTGATGCTTCGTCACCATTGGGTCTTCACCATCGGGTTCCTCGGTCTGCGGAGTGCGGCGCCGTCCAGAGCGGCGTGGTCATGAGCGGCGTGGCCAGGGGCGGCGTGGCCAGGGGCGGCGTCGACGCGCGGTACCGCGGTCGGCCAGGCGCGGTCGTCCACCGTGAGGAACGGCTCGTCGACCACGGCCCCCGGCGTCGCGCCGGTGAACGCCACGACGTCCCGGTGCAGATGGGACTGGTCGCAGTAGCCGCCGTCCGCCGCGACCCGGGTCACGGCCTCACCCGCGACCATGCGGTGCACGGCGTGGTCGAACCGGACCAGTTTCGCGGCGCGCTTGGGCGGCATGCCGGTGTGCGACCGGAACCGGGACCACAGGAGCTTGCGGCTCCAGCCGAGCTCGTCCGCCAGGCGGTCGATCCGGACGAGGCCCTTGCCGGCGACGATCCGGTTCCAGGCCCAGGCCACCGCCGGATCCTCCGGCACCCGCGCCGCGCCCCGCCGCGCGAGCAGCGCCTCCACGAGTGCGAACCGGTCCTCCCACGACGGCGTCTCACCGAGCCGCTCGCGGATCAGGGACACCTCGCGGCCCCACAGGTCGTCGAGGGACACCACGGCACCGGACAGTTCGCCGGGCGGGACGCCGAGGAGCCGGCCCGCCGCCACCGGGGACAGCCGCACCTGTACGCATGCGACGTCCTCGCCCCAGGCCCGCACTCCGCCGCCGGAACCGAAGCCGGGTCCGGCGACGAGGCTCCCCCGGTACCGCCGCCCGGCACCGTCGTGGACGGCCGGGATGCCCGCACCGAACTCCAGGATCAGCATCACCGAGGGGTGCGGCACCACGCGCAGGCCGCCGTGCAGCGGCCCCGACACCCGGAAGCCGGCCATGTCGACGCCGCTCAATCGGCCGGGCCGCCGCGGACGTGCGACGTCCCACGCGGCAGCACCGTCACGCTCACTCGTGGTGACCCCCATCCCTGGATGGTACGCGGGCCGGGGAAGGAACATTTGTCCAAGACGGGTCCCGGTATCCCCGGTGACAGTGGACCCATGACTCCTCGGACTCCCGCCGACAGGCACCCGCAGCCGAACGGCGACAACACCCCGTCGCCGAGCGGACATTCGGAGGGCACGCTGCTCCACCTGGAGAACGGCGGCCTCTACGTCCGCCAGGACGGCCCCCGCCACGCTCCGCCCCTCGTCCTCATCCACGGATCAGGGGCCTCGCTCCGCTCCTGGGACGCCCTGGTCCCGCTGCTGACCGCGCACCACCGCGTCATCCGGGTCGATCTGCCGGGGCACGGCCGCTCGCCCGATCCGCTCGATCACGACTACGCGACCCCGCGGCAGGCCCGGGCCGTCGGCGCGGCGCTGGACCGGCTCGGCGTCGCGCGCGCCACGCTCGTCGGGCATTCCAGCGGCGGCTACTCCGCCACGGCACTCGCCGCTGAGCGGCCCGGCCTGGTGACCGAACTCGTCCTCATCAACACCGGCCCCGGCCTGGACGCCTTCACCGGGCCCGGGACCGTACCGATCGACCCGTCCCAGTGGCCTCCGACGGATGAGCAGATCCGCGCGTTCGCGAGCGGAGCGTTCCACGAGGGCTTCGAGATCCCGCAGGTGATGATCGACGATCTGCGCGGCATGACCTACGAAGCGTTCGTCTCCTCGATGCAGTCGTCCACCGGCTACCTGAAGGAGCGGACGCTCCCCGACCGGCTGGCCCCGCTCGGCAAGTCGCTCCTGGTGATCTTCGGTGCCGAGGACCGCAGGTGGCGCCCTTCGTCCGCCGCGGACTACGGCGTCGTACCGGGCGCGAAGGTCGAGATGCTGCCCGGGGCGGGACACACGCCCATCCTGGAGGAACCGCGACAGACCGCCGCACTTCTGCTGGCCTTCACCACGCGGCGCAACACCGCGGCACCGAGCGTCACTTGACGGGGCGCGGGCGCGGGCGGTCCTCTGGGGTGAGCTGCGCGGACGGCACGAGAACGGGTCCTTCCGATCACCGGTCCCGGGGCACATGACGGCCACTTTTCCGGTACAGGTCCGAGGTCGGCACGATATGCTGATGCAGATTGTGCAAGCCGTTTGCAGGATGAGGAGGGTCATGGTTACTCGGGCGTCCGACGCCGGGACGAACCAGAGCGTCGAACGAGCAGTTTCGGTGTTGCGTGCACTCGATGCAGGCCGCGCCGAACTACGCGTCTCCGACGTCGCCGAACTGACCGGACTCGGTTCCTCCACCACCTCCCGGCTGCTGTCGACCCTGGAGCGCCTCGACATGGTCGAGCGCGATCCGGTCAGCAACCTGTACCGGCTGAGCCTCGGCATCCTGCCGCTCGCGGCCACCGCCGCCAACCGGCACCCCGTGCACCGCGCCGCCCGCATGGTGCTCCAGGACCTGGCCACCCGCACCGGGCTCGGGGCCAACGTCGCCGTGCGGCGCGGCACCGAGCTGATGTTCCTGTGCAACTTCGAGGGGTCCCGCGCCCCCAAGTCGTACACGCAGGCAGGGCACACCGCCCCGCTGCACGCCACCAGCATCGGCAAGTGCCTGCTGGCCGGCCTGAGCCCCAAGGAGCGGCGCAAGCTGCTGCCCGAACCGCTCGCGGCGCACACCGACTTCACGACGACCAGCCACGATCTGCTCGACGCCGAGATCGACACCGTGCGCCGCACCGGCTACGCCATCGAGGCGGAGGAGCGCGCCCTGGGCCGCGCCTCGCTCGCGGCGCCCGTCCGCGACGCCTCGGGTGACGTCGTCGCCGCCATCTCGCTGTGGGGTCCGGCCTCCCTGCTCGGGCATCACGCCGACGGCGAGGGGCAGCGACCCGAGCTCGTCCGCGAGGTGATCGAGGCCGCCGACGCCATCAGCCAGGCACTCGGCGCCCTGTAAGACCCGCGGCCGCATGACGAAGGGGCCCGGTGGGAGCGCTTCCGCTCTCACCGGGCCCCTTCGCCGTGCGGGCTACGCGCCGTACGCCTTGAAGGCGATGACGTGGGCGTGCCGTGCCCCGTGCGTCGCGTCCACCACGAGCCGCAGCGCGGCCGTGCGCACGGGTCCGCCGTCCGCGGCCCGCAGCGTGTGCACGCGGTGGCGGCGGCGGTTGTCCGTCACCGTCAGGAGCGTGTGCCAGGTTCCGTCGGCGTCGCGGCTCTGGATCCGGTAGTCGCGGACGAGTTCCGGCATGACCTCGTACGGGGTGCGGTGGCGGTGCAGGTTGTTGAGGTACTCGTCGACGTCGTCGTCGAACACGACGCGGGCCTCGCCGAGTTCCTGCTCCTTGTCCCAGTCGAGCGCCAGCCACTGCGCGGCGCGGTCCGGGGCGGACAGCGGCTCGGACGACCACATCTGCGGTCCTCCGTAGGCGCGCTGGTAGCCGCCGACGGACCGCTCGGGCAGGAACGCGGCCGTGTCCGGGGTCGCGCGGAAGGCGAAGGAATGGCGGCGCAGGCCGCGGGCCTGCCACTCCAGGACCAGCTGGCCCTCCTCCTCCGGGATGTCGTGGTCGACGGCCGCGTCCCCCTCGACCCGGCTGCGCAGCGCGAGCACGCCGTCGACGCGTTCGGGCAGCAGCACGAGGGCCGTGTCCGGACAGGCGCGGACGATCAGGACCGCGTTCTGCGGGGTGCCGGGGCGGTGGTCGAGTCGGGCCGTGACCCAGTGGGGTCCGTCGGCCGGGACGGTGACCGTGGTGGTGAGCAGCCGGTCGACGGGGACGGCGTTCTCGGGGGTGCCGGTGGACCACAGTTCGACGGTGAGGTCGCTGGGCCCGCCGGGTGCGCCGTGAACGAGCAGGTCGACCGTGTCGAGGGCCGGGTCGACCGGCAGGAGGAGGGCGAGGTCCCGGGTGAGGGGGTACGGCTCGCCGGGCGTGGCCGGCGTCGGTTCGGCGGCCAGGCGCGCCAGGTGCGAGGAGGCCGTGACGCGCGCCGTGCGGGCCGCGTTGTCGGGGTCGTCGTCGGCGAGGCCGATCACGGAGGCGTCCTGGCGCAGCAGGGTGCGGCGGACCAGCTCCGGTCTCTTGGTGGCCAGTTCGCGCGGGGTGAGGCCCTCGGCGACGCACAGGGCAGCGGCGGTGCCCGCGGCCTCCCCGAGCGTGGCGCAGGTGGCCATGACGCGGGTGGCGCCGAAGGCGATGTGGGTGGCGGAGATGTTGCGTCCGGCGAAGTGCAGGTTCGTCACGTTCGCCGAGTACAGGGAGCGCAGCGGGATGTGGAAGATGCCGTCGGCGTAGCGCTGGCGGGCGCCGGGCTCGTCGGCGTACATGCCCTGGACGGGGTGGAGGTCGACGGACCAGCCGCCGAAGGCGACGCGGTCGGGGAACTGCCGCTGTTCGAGGATGTCCTGCTGGGTGAGGACGTGGTCGCCGAGGAAGCGGCGGTACTCGCGCTTGCCGGGGAGGCTGCCGACCCACTCCAGGGTCAGGTTCGCGGCGTCGGGGAACTCGCCCGAGTTCTTGATGTGGTCCCAGATGCCCATGATCACGGCCTGGAGTTCGTCGCGGATGCGCTCGTTGTCGTGGACGGTGTCGAGCTCGCCGCCCCACTCGATCCACCAGTAGTCGCAGCCGTTGTCGCCGGTGCGCAGGACGCGGTTGCGCAGGATGGGCGTGGTCGACAGGTCCTTGGCGTAGGCGGGCGGGACGAACTTCACCGGCCTGCCGGTGTCCTTGGTGTGGAACAGGATCGTCGAGCCGAGCAGCGCCTCGTCCGCCGCGGCGGGGGCCCAGGGCTCGCCGAACTCGTCGTGCGCCTCGCGGCCGATCCGGTAGCGGGCGCCGGCGAGGTGGCCGAGCAGGCCGTCGCCGGTGCAGTCGAGGAACTGGTGCGCGTGGAAGGTGATGCGGCGCTCGGAGCCCATCATCCAGCCGGTGCAGGAGTGCACCTCGCGGGCGTCCTCGGGACCGCTCGCGTCGGCCTCGCGCACGTCGGTGTTGAGGTACAGGTCGATGTTCGGCTCGGCGCGGACGGCGTCGAGGACGACCTGATCCCAGTAGTAGGGGTTGCCCTCGGGGTTGCGGAACTGGTTCTCGGTGTACAGCTCGCCCATGATGCCGGTCTCGCGGGCCCAGCGGTGGACGCCGTGGGCGGTGGCGCCGCAGACCCAGACGCGGACCTCGCTGCTCGCGTTGCCGCCCAGGACGGGGCGGTTGTTGACCAGGGCGACACGTCGGCCGAGCCGGGCCGCGGCAATGGCCGCACAGGTCCCCGCCAGGCCACCGCCGATGACGGCGATGTCGTAATGGACCTCTTCTTCCCGCACGGTGCGGCCTCCTCGGTGTGACGCTCGGACACGCCCCGCACTGCGGAGCGGTCTCGAACGTACATCACATGCATATTGTGCAACCACTGTTCAGTCAGTGGGATTCGTTGTAAGTTTCCGTCGCGGCCGCCGACCTGGCCGTGACGAGCCGAAGTTCAAGTTCACGGCAGGTGGGGCGAGTTCGCCGGCCCTGCACAGAACCGGCGATTCACCGACCAAAAGGGTTGACGCCGTCGCACGATATGGAGAACGATCCCGCATGCTGCAACTTGCGTTCAATGGAGCATGGATGGCGTTCACACAGGGCCCCGGCGCTCCCGCCCCGTTCGAGAGGACACACCCATGAGTACGGCCGCACCTCCGCAGAAGGCCGCGCCACCGCGCGAGCGCACCGGCGGACGGCTCTCCAACGGCGCGTTCGCCCTGCTGCTGACCGCGCCCGGGCTCGCCCTGTTCGCAGCGATCATCATCTACCCGCTGCTGTCGGCGCTGTTCACCGGCTTCTTCAAGCAGGACCTGCGGCTGCCGGGCCGCGAGTTCGTCGGCCTGGAGAACTTCACGTACTGGCTGGACGGCGACTTCCTCACCATCCTGAAGCAGACGCTCGTCTTCACCGTCGGTGCGACGATCGTCCCCTTCGTCCTCGGCTTCGCCCTCGCCCTCGCGCTGAACTCGGGCCTGAAGGGCAGCGGCTTCCTGCGCGGCCTCTTCCTGTTCCCGTGGGTGATCCCGGGCGTGGTGGTCTCCTTCCTGTGGATGTGGATCTTCAACGCGAACTACGGCGTGCTGAACGGCATCCTCATGAAGGCCGGGATCATCGAGGAGTCGATCTCCTGGCTCGGCCAGCCCACCACCGCCATGCTCGCCGTGATCATCACCAAGACCTGGGCGAGCTTCCCCTGGATGATGGTGATGCTCCTGGCCGGTCTGCAGACCGTGCCCAAGGAACTGCACGAGGCCGCCTCGATGGACGGGGCGGGGTCGATCCGCCGCTTCTTCGCCGTCACCTGGCCGCAGGTCCGCGGGGTCGCCTCGATCGTGCTGCTGCTCGAGTTCATCTGGAACTTCCAGCACTTCGACACCATCTACGTGCTCACCGGCGGCGGTCCGGCCGGCTCCACCGAGACCTTCGCGACCGCCGTCTACCAGACCGCCTTCAAGGGCTTCGACATCGGCCGGGCGACCGCGCTGGGCGGGCTGTGGATGCTGCTCCTGCTCGTGCTCGTCGTCGTCTACCTCAGGATCACCGAGCGGAAGGGCGACGCCCGATGACCTCCACGACCTCCACCCCGCTGTCCCGCACCGATGTGCTGCGGCCCGCCACCACGTCCGCGGGGCGCACCTCGCGGCGCCGGATGCGCAAGGACCTGGTGCGCTCGCGGATCGCCGCCTGGATCGCCGTCGTCGTCATCGGCGCCTTCGGCCTGCTGCCGGTCTACTGGCTGCTCGCGACCGCCCTGAGCAGCCCCGAGTCGACGTTCCAGTTCCCGCCGAAGCTGATACCCACCGACCTCACCTTCAGCAACTTCACGGCCCTCGCCGAGAACGACCAGCTCATCAAGTACCTGGTCAACTCGCTCGTCGTCGCCTCGATCACCGCCGTGCTGAGCGTGGTCGTCGCCACGTACATGGGCTACTCGTTCTCCAAGTTCCGCTACCGCGGGCGCCGCTCGCTGATGCATCTGGTGCTGGCCTCCCAGATGTTCCCGCAGGCACTCCTGCTGGTGACGCTGTACGCCGTGTTCTCCAGCTTCGGCCTGCTGAACACGTACACCGCCCTGGTGCTGTCCTTCACCACGTTCACGATGCCGCTGTGCGTGTGGATGCTGAAGGGCATCTTCGACACCATCCCGGACGCCCTCCTGGAGGCCGCGTCCATCGACGGCGCGTCCCGCTGGCGCACCCTGCACTCCATCGTGGCGCCGCTCGCCGCGCCCGGCATGATCGCCGCCGGCCTGTTCGCCTTCGTCCGCGGCTGGAACGACTTCATCTTCGCGGTGACGCTGGCCGACAAGGAGAAGCAGACCCTGCCGCCCGGTCTCGTCTCCACCTACATCGGCGAGTTCCAGACCGCCTGGCCCGAGCTGATGGCCGCGTCCCTCGTGGTGTCCGTCCCGGTGGTCATCGCCTTCATGTTCCTGCAGCGCTACCTCGTCGGCGGCATGACCGCCGGCTCGGTCAAGAGCTGATCCCCGCGGTCCGGCCGAACGGGCCGGACCGCAGCCCACCCCCACGCGCTTCCCCTTCCCTCCCTTCACTCCCCCATGGAGACACCATGACCACCTCTGGCATCAGCCGGCGCGGCGCGCTGCGCATGTTCGGCATCGGCGCGCTCGGTGTGGCCGGCGCCGGGGCGCTCGGCGCCTGCGCACCGTCCGGCGCCAGCACCTCCTCCAACGGCGGCGACACGAAGTCCAAGAACTTCGACTTCACGTCCTGGTCGCTGAACGAGGAGGCCGCCAAGCCGTCGATCGAGAAGATCATCGCGGCGTGGGAGAAGGCCGAGAAGTCCAAGATCCGCGCGGTCTCGTACCCGTACAACGAGTACCTGAGCCAGCTCACCCTCAAGCTCGGCGGCGGCGAGACGACCGGCGCCGTGCACCTCGACATCGCCTGGCTCGCCGCGGTGGCGCAGATGGGCAAGCTCGCCGACCTCGGTTCCGTGGCCGTCGACGCCGGCTACACGGACGTGGCGCTGGAGAGCGGCAAGTACGACGGCAAGCAGTACGGCCTGCCGTGGAACACCGGCTCGATCGGCGTGATCGCCAACGCCAAGCTGCTGGAGAAGGCCGGCATCAAGAAGCACCCCACCACCGTCGAGGAGTTCGAGGCCGCGCTGCGGGAGCTGAAGGGGCTCGGCGGCGGCGTGGTGCCCTACGCGGCAGCCACCAAGGTCGCGCAGCTCAAGGACATCTTCCCGTGGATGCAGACCTTCGGCTGTGAGCTCCTCGACGGCGCGAAGGTCACGATCGGCGACGACGCCTCGATCGACGCGGTCACCTGGTACAAGAAGCTGCACGACGAGAAGCTGATCGCCGCCGACGTGGACCGCTTCGACGCGCGCGCCCTGTTCGGGCAGGGCAAGGCCGCCTTCTACGACGACGCCATCATCGGCAAGGGCGTGACCGCGGCCCAGTCCAAGGACAAGACGCTGGCCGACGCGATGCAGCCGATGAAGCGCCCGGTGCTGGCGGCGGGCGACACGCCGCAGGCGCTGCTGTGGGGCGGCGTGATCGCCGTCGTCAAGGGCAAGGGGCAGGACGCCGCGACGGAGTTCGCCCTGCACACCACGACCGACCAGGCCACGGTCGCCCAGTACTTCGCCGAGCGCGCCCTGCCGCCGTCGACCAAGGCGGGCCTGATCGACCCGAAGGTCGTCAACGACACCTTCTCCACCCAGTGGACCGAGAAGATCACGAAGACGGCGACCGGCAGCCCCTTCTGGCAGTTCGCGCAGAACGCCCAGATCGAGGAGGCCGTCGCCAAGCAGGTCCAAGCCGTCCTGGTCGGCAAGTCCAAGCCGAAGGACGCCATGAAGCAGGCCGGCGAGGAGGTCGCCGCGCTCATCAAGCGCTGAGCCTGCGCGCCACGGTCCGGGCCCGGTGGAAGTCGAACGATTCTCACCGGGCCCTTCGCCGTCCCGTACGTCTCGTCACCCAGCCCTCGCACGCACCCGCACGCATTCGAAGGAGCTCACCTTGCGACGTCCCACGGCACGCGCGTACGCCACCTCGGCCGCAGCTCTGGCCGCCCTGCTCACGCCCGTCTCGGCTGCTCAGGCCGACGGCGCGGCCGCCGCGGCGACGGTGATCGAGAAGGTCCCGTACACGATGGACTCGTCGAACCAGGCGGCCTGGTGGACGCCGGTCGCCACGTACAAGGGCCGCGGCCAGTACACGTACTTCGCCTTCAACGAGCCCGGCTCGACCGCCGCCACGCACCGCCCCGCCATCGCGCGCCGGGACCCGGACGGCGTCTGGAGCCGGCTCCCGCTGCTCAACAGCGACGGCCAGCAGGCCGAGTTCCCCGACGACAACGGCCACAACCAGCCGTCCGTCGCCCGCGACGGCAGCGGCCGGCTGCACGTGTTCGCCTCGATGCACGCCAACACGTGGCGCTACTTCCGCACCGAGGCCCCCGGCGGCGACGTCACCGATCACGCCGCCGAACTCCCCGACCAGGGCGAGGGCATCACCTACCCCGTCGTGACCACGGCGCCCAACGGCGACCTGTACCTGGCCGCCCGCGTCGGAACCGGCTCCGACCAGCGGCCCGGCAAGCTGTACCGCTGGGACAACGCCGCCTCGAAGTGGAGCGTCGTCGCCACGTTCGCCGGCGCGCTGAACCGCTCCGTGTACCCCGACGACCTGACGGTGGACGGCGCCGGGCGCGTGCACCTGCTGTACGAGTGGGCGAAGGCACCGGCCACCGCGTTCCGCCACCAGCTCTCCTACCTCAGCTACGATCCGGCCACCGGAACCTTCGCCGACAGCACGGGCGCCGCGGCCACCGTCCCGGTGACGCCCGCCACCTCCGACGTCATCCAGGAGCTGACCACGGGCGAGGAGTGGAGCATCGACAACGCCTACACGGGCCCGGCCGTGCAGAGCGCCAAGCTCACCCTCGACGGCGCCACCCCGAAGGTCGCCTACCGCTACCGCTCGGCCGACAGCGGCGGCAACTTCCGCGTGTACTACGCCTACCCGAGCGGCAGCGACTGGGTCAGCAAGACCGTGTACGCCGGTGGCCAGACCGCCGCCGCCCTCGGCATCACCTGGGACGAGACGGACACCAAGCGGGTCTACTACGTGACCTCCACCGGCACCGACCGGGTCTTCGCGGCGACCCAGTCCGCGGACGGGGCCTGGACCGCGCAGTCCGCCGCCCCGGGCATCAGCGCCGACCGGCTCGCGGTGCGGCGCGACTCGGACGGCAACGACGTGCTGTACCTGCCGGACACCGCGCACAACTCGCTCTACTACGGCATCCGTTGAGGCGCTGAAGAGGGGGGCCGCCCGTCGCGGGGCGGCCCCCCTCGGGCCATAATCGTCCGGTCCTCTACAGCCTCCCCCTCGCTGGAGCCCGGCATGACGGCACAGGCACAGTTCCCCGAGAGCCGCATCGACACGAGCAGGCCCCACCCGGCGCGGGTGTACGACTGGCTGCTGGGCGGCAAGGACAACTACCCCGTCGACCAGGAGGTGGCGGGGAAGCTCCCGCCGGAGGCGCGCGACAACGCCCGGCGCAACCGGGCGTTCATGCACCGCGCCGCCGCCTGGCTGGCGGATCAGGGCATCGACCAGTACCTCGACATCGGCACCGGCATCCCGACCCGTCCCAACCTCCACCAGATCGTGCAGGGCATCGTGCCGTCGGCCCGGATCGCCTACGTCGACAACGACCCGATCGTGCTGCGGCACGCCCAGGCGCTGCTCGTCAGCACCCCCGAAGGTGCCACCGACTACATCGAGGCGGACGTCCGCCACCCGCGGGCCATCCTCGAACACGCCCGTACGTTCCTGGACTTCAGCCGTCCGATCGCCCTGTCGATGAACGCGCTGCTGCACTTCGTCACCGACGACGAGGACCCCTACGGGCTGACGCGGACCCTCGTCGGCGCCCTGCCCCCGGGCAGCTTCCTGATGCTCTCGCACGGCACCACCGACGAACACCCGCACCTGGTGAAGTCGGTGACGACGACGTACAAGAAGGGCGAGATCCCGCTGCGGATGCGCACCTTCGCCGAGGTCGAGCCGTTCTTCGACGGGCTGGAGCTGGTGGAGCCCGGCCTGGTCTCGGCGACCAAGTGGTACCGGTCGGGCCCCGCGCCCGACGCCGAACTGAGCGGGTTCTACGTCGGCGTAGCCCGCGTCCCGTAGCGGAACCCGCCGACGTGTCAGCGCGCCCGCGGCTCGCGCAGCAGGGGATACGAGTCCCCCGTCAGCCAGATCCGGTTCTCGTGGTCGACGTGCGGGCCGTGCCGTTCCGGCAGGCCGCGCAGATAGGCCACGGCGGCGGCGGTGAGCCGGACCCGGCCCGCGCCGAGCCGGGTGACGCCGTCGGGCTCGGCGAGCGCCGCGAGCCGGGCGGCGTGCCTGCGGGGCAGGTCCGCCGTGTACGTGGCGGTGGATCCGGCCGCCAGTTCCATCGCCCGCAGGACGTCTCCGTACCGGGCGTGTTCGAGGACCGCGCGCACCGCCGACTCGACGCTGGACAGGCCGGATTCGACCTGGTCGCAGGCGAAGACCCGGCCGGGGCGGGACCGTGCGTAGGCGAACCAGGTCCCCGTGCGGGAGGGCAGCACGTAGCCGACCGGATAGCCGCCGGGCAGCCCGTCGCGCAGGCACACGTACATGATCTCGGCGGCGTCGCTGCGCTCCTGGTTGAGGTAGAGGCCGCGCTGCTTCAGCAGCGCCGTAAGGGGCCGGTCGACAACGGTCACGTCGGTTCCTTCCGCTGGTCGAGGCGGCGGCCGCTCCCCCGGGGCGGCCGCCGCACTTGCACAGCCTCAGGGAAGACGCTGCAATACCCATGAAATTCTGATGATGCGCAAGGTGAGGCGGGGGTTTCGGGTGGAGGTGGGAGCTCGGCTGCGGCTCGCGGTCCTCGGGCCGGTACGGGCCTGGCGCGACGGCGCGCAGCTGCCCCTCGGACCGGTCAGGCAGCAGGCGGTGCTGGCCGTACTCGCCCTGCGCCAGGGCCTGTTGGTGAGCCGCGAGCAGCTGCTCGACGCGGTCTGGGGCGACGAGCCACCGTCAACCGGGCACAAAGTGCTGCCCACCTATGTGTACGGGCTGCGCAGGTCGCTCGACGAGGCGGGGACCGGGCCGGCGCAGTCCGTGATCAGGGGCGAGCGCGGCGGGTACCGGTTCGCCGGGGACGGGACGCGGCTCGACGTGGCGGACTTCGCCGCGCAGGTCGAGGCGGCCCGGCGCGCGAGGGCGAGCGGCGACCCGGCCGGCGCGGTCTGCCAACTGACGGACGCCGTGGGCCTGTTCACCGGCGAGCCACTGGCCGGACTGCCGGGCCCGTACGCGCTCACCGAGCGGCAGCGGCTCCTCCAGCGGCGGCGCACGGCCCGCCTCGAACGACTCGACTGCCTGCTGCTGCTCGGCCGGTTCACCGAGGCCCTGGACGAACTGGCCGCCCTCACGGCCGCCGACCCGTACGACGAGTCGGCGCTGGCGCTGCGGATGCGGGCCCTGTACGGCTGCGAGCGCCAGGCCGAGGCGCTCACCGTCTACGAGGACGTGCGGGCGCGACTGCGGGACGAGCTGGGTGTCCAGCCCGGCGAGGAGCTGCGCCGGGTGCACGAGGCGGTGCTGCGGCAGGACGACACGGTCCTCCTGGGTGCGGCTCCCCTCAGCGACCCGCCCCCCACCCCGGCCCCGACGCCGTCCGCCGGCGACGGCCGGCCCCGCTCGCCCGCCGAACTGCCGCACGCCGCACCGGGGTTCACCGGCCGGGCCGACGAACTCGCCCATCTGCACGCGATGGTGCCGCAGGGGCCGGGCCGGGCGTCGGCGAGCGCCGTGGTGATCTCCGCCATCGGCGGCGCCGCCGGCATCGGCAAGACCGCGCTCGCCGTCCACTGGGCGCATCAGGTCCGTGAGCGCTTCCCGGACGGCCAGCTGTACGTGAACCTGCACGGGTTCGACCACGAGCGGCCGCCGCTGGCCGCCGGCGAGGCCCTGGAGATGCTGCTGCGCAGTCTCGGGGTGGAGGCGTCGCAGATCCCCGCCGACGAGGAGGCCCAGGCACGCGCGTACCGGACGCTGGTCGCCGACCGGCGGCTGCTCGTCCTGCTGGACAACGCCGCGTCGGCGGAGCAGATGCGTCCGCTGCTGCCGGGCAGCGCGTCCTGCTGTGTCGTCGTGACCAGCCGCAACCGGCTGGGCGATCTGGTGGTCCGCGACGGGGCGCAGGCCCTGGCGCTCGGCACCCTGTTCCCCGACGAGGCCCGGGCGCTGCTCGCCGAGGCGCTCGGCGAGCAGCGACTGGCCGCGCAGCCGGTCGCGGCGGACCGGCTGATCGGGCTCTGCGGCGGCCTGCCGCTGGCCCTGCGGGTGGCCGCCGCCCGGCTCGCGGGCGATCCGGGTCTCGGCGTCGCCGATCTCGTCGACGAGATGTCCGACGGCAGTCGTCTGGAGGCGTTGGAGCCGGACGGTGCCGCGGACTCGCCGCTGCGGCTGGCCTTCTCCGTCTCGTACCGGGTGCTGCCGCCGGACGCGCGGCGGCTGTTCCGGCTGCTCGGCCTGTTCCCCGGGCCCGAGTTCACCGCACAGGTGGCCGCCGCCCTGCTCGCGGTCCCGCAGGCCCGGGCCAGACGCCTGCTCGGGACGCTCGCCGCCGCCCATCTGATCGACCCCGCGGCGGCGGGCCGCTACCGGTTCCACGACCTGCTGCGCGAGTACGCACGGGAGTGCGCGCGGGCCGAGGAGACGGCGCGGGACCGGAACGCCGCGCTGGAGCGCGTCCTCATCTGGTACGTGCACGCCACCCGCGCCGCCGCGGGCACCTGGTTCCACCCGGTACTGCCCGACTCCCTGGGGCCCGCCGACCAGCCGGGCCTGCCGTCGGCCGCCGAGGCCGCGCACTGGCTGGAGGTGGAGCGCGCCAACCTGCTCGCCGTGATCGGTCACGCGGGCCTGCACGGTCCCCACTCCGTCGCCGTCCACCTGATCTCGTCGTCGCTGGGCCACTTCTGGCTCCATCTGCCGCGGGCGACCTGGAACGCGCTCACCCGGACCGCGCTGGACGCCGCCGTCGCCGAGGGCGACACCCAGGGACAGGCCGTGCTCCACACCCACCTCGGCATCATCGAGTGGGACCTGGGCCGGCCCCGGGAGGCGGCGGAGCACTGCAAGCGGGTCCTGGAGATCGGCCGGGAGATCGGCTGGCCGGAGGCGGAGGCCGCGGCGCACGGGGTCAGCGGCTTCGTGGACTGGAGCACCGCCCGTCTTGAGCGCGCGCACGAGTGGCTCACCAGGGGCGTCGGGATCACCGACGCCATCGGGAACCGCTACTTCGAGGCGTTCGGCCTGCTCGGGCTCGGGATGGCCGCCCGTGACCTGGGCAGGCTGCCGGAGGCCGCACGCCACCTGGAACGGGTCATCAGCCGCAACACGGACGTGAGTTGGTGGGACGACAGCCTGGCGCTGCAGATCCTGGGCTGGGTGTACTGGGAGCTCGGCCGCTTCGCCGACGGCCTCACCGTCCTCGGTCCCAAGGTGACCGCCGACGACCGGGGCGGGTACCGCAACGGCCGGGCGATGATGCTGGACGCCGCCGCGCGGATCCACGTCGACCTCGGCCGGCACGACGAGGCGCTGGCACTGACGGACCGGGCCTTCGGGATGGTCAGGGACCCGGGCCGGCCCTGGATCCGCTCGGGGATCCTCAACACCGTCGCGGCCGCCCACCGCAGCCGGTCCCGGTTCGACGCGTCTCTGCGGGCCGACACCGAGGCCCTCGACCTGGCGCACCGGGCGAGGTTCCGCCGCGCCGAGGCCGACAGCCTCATGGGGCTCGCCCGCACGCGGCTCTGCCTGGGCCACCACCGGGAGTCCCGGGAGGCGGCCGAGGAAGCCCTGAGCCTGGCCCGCACGCACGGCTTCCGCGTGGTGGAGGGTCAGGCCCTCACCGTCCTCGGCGCCGTGGCCTGCGCCGAATCGGCGTACGCCACGGCGGTCTCGTTCGGCGAGGCGGCGCTCACGACCCACCGGGAGACCGGCCACCGGCTCGGCGAGGCCCGCGCCCTGACCGTGCTCGCCCGGGCCCGCCGGACGTCCGACGGCGACACCGCCGACCTGCTCCGGCGGCAGGCGTCGCTCGTCTACCGCGACGTCGGGGTACCGGCGGCGGTGTACGAGAACCCGGAGCTGGACTAGTGCCTGTCCGGCGCTGCATGGCGCGGGCGCGGGATCACGGCGCGGTCCAGGGATCCGGCCGCCCCAGCACCTCGGCGAGCGGGACACCGGCCCGGGCCGCCGCGACGCGCCGGGCCCGCAGCTGCGCCCGGGTGCGGGGACGGAACGAGCGGTCCTTGCCGCAGCCGCAGGCGTCGCGGCCCTCGTAGCGCAGTCCGGCGTTCAGCACCGCCGCCACGACGGTCCAGGCGCGGGTGTCCCGGCGCCGCGGGGCGGCGAAGTCACGTCCGGCACAGACCATCGGCTCCGCGCAGCGGGGACACCGGTGTCCGCCGGGACCCGGGTGCCGCTTGAACGCGACCCGGCAGCGCACGCACGCGTAGTGCGGCTTGTAGGTCTTCTCGGCGTAACGGCACATTCGGTGAGCCTACTTGGGGCCCCGGGCGAGTGGGCCCCTTAGCCTGGTGCCTGACAGTCCGCGCACGTCCGTACGAGAAGAGCAGGGAGGCAGTCGTGCCGCAGCGCCCCGCGCCCGCGTCCTCGCGGGTCGTCGTGCTGACCGCCGCGGCGCTGCTGTCCCTGTTGACGTTCTTCGTCCCGTCGGCGCCGCACGACGTGCGGGGCCCGTTGCCGCAGGGTCCTGCCCCGACCGCCGCGTGGGGTGAGCATCCCGCCGCGTACGCCGTCCTCACCGCGCACGCCGGACGCGTGGCGCACCCCGAGGCGGCGCCGCAGCCGCACACCGGACCGCCGGTCGCCGCCTTCGCGCACGCGCGCGTGCCGGTGGATCCGCGCGTCGGTCCCGGCGCGGCGGCCACGTCCGGCGGGCAGTGCGGCCGGGTCCGTACCGGAACGGTCGCGCCGCGCGCGCCGCCGCACGGGCCGCGCAGCGGAGCCACCGTCATCAGCGCCTGACGTCACGCACGGCCGGGCGCTGCCCTTTCGTCCTGCCGTGGAGCAGTCACATGTCCCCCAAGCAGTCCCGCATGCCCTTGTGGCGTGCGCTGATCGCCCTCGTGGTGATCGCCGTGTCCCTCGCCATCGCCCTCACCCAGTCCGCGACCCTGGGTCTCGATCTGCGGGGCGGCACCCAGATCGTCCTGGAGACCCAGGACTCCCCCGACACCGGAACCGCGGCGGACGCCGCGTCCACCGACCGCGCCCTGGAGGTGCTGCGCCAGCGCGTCGACGCGCTGGGCGTGTCCGATCCGAGCCTGTCCCGCTCCGGCGACCGGCGCATCATCGTCGAGCTGCCCGGGGTCCAGGACCCGCGCGAGGCCGCCGACGTGATCGGCCGCACCGCGCAGTTGACCGTGCATCCCGTCACCGGCGTCACCGACGAGAAGCCGCGCGACGGATCGCGCACCCTCGCCGACCCGGACGCCGCCGGCACCTATCTGCGGCTCGGCGAGGCCGCGCTCGGCGGTGACGGGGTGAAGGACGCGAACGCCGTCCTCGACCAGGAGGGCATGGCCGGCTGGACGGTCGGGCTGGCCTTCCGCGAGGACGCGGCCGGCGACTGGGCCCGGCTCACCGGCGCCGCGGCCTGCGCCGCACAGGGCGCCCCGGAGCGGCGCGTGGCCATCGTCCTCGACGACAAGATCATCTCCGCGCCCGGGATGAACCCGGACGTGCCGTGCTCGACCGGGATCACCGGCGGCGACACCCGGATCACCGGCGGGTTCTCGCAGGAGGAGGCCCGCGATCTGGCGGCGCTGGTGAAGGGCGGCGCGCTGCCCGTGCCGGTCGACGTCGTGGAGCAGCGCACGGTCGGCCCGACGCTGGGCGCCGCCGCGATCGAGGCGTCGGCGCAGGCCGCGCTCATCGGTCTCGCGCTGACGGCCCTGTTCATCGTCGCGGTGTACCGGCTGCTCGGCGCCCTCGCGACGGTCGCGCTCGCGCTGTACGGACTCGTCTCGTACGCGGCGCTGGTCGCGCTCGGCGCCACGCTGACCCTGCCGGGTCTCGCCGGGTTCGTGCTCGCCATCGGGATGGCGGTCGACGCGAACGTGCTGGTCTTCGAGCGGGCCAGGGAGGAGTATCTGGGCACGCGGTCCACGGCGCTGGACAAGCCCGTCGCGCGCGGTTTCGGCAAGGCGTGGAGCGCGGTGATCGACTCGAACGTCACCACTCTGCTGGCGGCCGGACTGCTGTTCTTCTTCGCCACAGGACCGGTGAAGGGGTTCGGGGTGACGCTCTCCATCGGCGTCGTCGCGTCGATGGTGTCGGCCCTGGTCGTCACCCGGGTGCTGGCCGACTTCGCGGTACGGCGCCGCTTCGTGCGCGCCCGCCCGCGGTGGACCGGCATCACGTCCACCGGGCGGGTGCGGTCCTGGCTGGCGCGGCGTGATCCGCAACTGGTGCGGCACCGGCGGCGCTGGCTCGGCGCGAGCGCCCTCCTGGTGGTCGTGGCCGTTGCCGGGATCGTCCTGCGCGGGCTCGACTTCGGCGTCGAGTTCACCGGCGGGCGCATGGTGGAGTACAGCACCAGCAGGACCGTGGACGTGGACACTGCCCGGGAAGTCGTGTCCGAGGCCGGGTTCCCGCGGGCCGTCGTCCAGGAGTCGGGCGACGGCGGCATCTCCGTGCGCACCGGAGAGCTCAGCGACGACGAACAGCAGACCGTCAAGGAGGCACTGGCCGGGCCGGGCGGCGAGGTGACCGTCGAACGCGACGAGATGATCGGTCCGAGCCTGGGCGACGAGCTGCGGGTGAAGGCGCTCGTGGCGCTCGGCATCGCCGTGCTGGCCCAGCTCGCGTACCTCAGCGTGCGGTTCCGGTGGACGTTCGCGGCGGCCGCCGTCAGCGCCATGGTGCACGACGTGCTGATCGTGGTCGGGCTGTTCGCCTGGCTCGGCCGGCCCGTCGACAGCGTGTTCCTGGCGGCGCTGCTCACGGTCATCGGGTACTCGGTCAACGACACCGTCGTCGTCTTCGACCGGGTGCGCGAGGCACGGCGCCGCGACCCCCGGACGGATCTGGAGCGGACGGCCAACAAGGCGGTGATCCAGACGCTGCCGCGGACGGTGAACACCGGGATGGGCGCCCTGTTCATCCTCGCGGCGCTCGCCGTCCTGGGCGGCGACTCGCTCGCCGACTTCTCGCTCGCGCTCATCGCGGGCGTGGTGATCGGCATGGCGTCCACGGTGTTCACGGCCGTGCCGATGGCCGTGACGCTGGAGCGGCGCAAGCCTGTCGGCGGTCCGCGTCGGCGCGGTGGTGGCGGCCCGGGCCGAACTGCCGGTGCGCGCAGTCCCCTTGAGGCGCGTCGCGCCAGGCGGGAGGACACCGGCGCCGTCGTGTAGGCGACGCCGTTCGGAAGGGGCCCGGCCGGCCGACCGGCCGGGCCCTTGGCCAGAACTGCCCTCACCTGGGCAGGAGTTCGGCCCCCGGTCGTGGACGCGTCGCCTACCCTCGTGCCCAGAACGCCCAGTGATGCCCTGTGCATCGGTTGTGAGGAGGGGACCGTGCCCGGAAGAGGCATGCGCTGGCTCGCGGGTGCCATGGCCGCGGCCTGCCTGGTGCTCATCGGCCCGAGCGCACCGAGCGGCGCCCTCGTCCCGAAGCCGCTGCCGGCCGGCGCCGCCGAGGACATCGTGCCGAACCGGGTCATGACGTGGAACATCTGCAACCCCTGCGGCCGCGGCGGCTACGACGTCGGCCGGGCGGCGGACATCGCGACGTACGCGCCGCAGGTCATCGGCCTGCAGGAAGCGTGTGTGCGGGACGTGGAGAAGATCAGGGACCATCTGGAGACCCTGTACGGGCTGGTCTACCACGTCGCGTACGGCTCGGTCCTGCGGAACTGGGGGCGGTGCGGCGGGCTGCCGTGGAGTCCCGGCGGCTTCGGCCAGGCGATCCTCTCGGCGGCCCCGATGACCGACCGTACGGTCGTGGAGTACCCCGACGGCGGCTCGGAGGACCGCGGGTACGTGGCGGTCACCACCACGGTGGGGGGCAGGTCCGTCCGCGTCTTCAACACGCACCTGGCCCAGCGGCGTCAGGAGACGGTCAGGGCCGGGCAGGTCCGGGTGCTCGCCGCGGCGGTGGCCCGGCACGATCGCGCGATCGTGCTCGGCGACTTCAACGCCGTGCCCGACTCCGCGGAACTCGGCCCGATGTGGGCGCGGGCGACGGACACCGACCCCGGGTGCCGTCCCGCGCTCGGCGGTGCCTGCGAGCCGACCACCGACTGGCACCTCAAGTTCGACTACGTCTTCCTGCGGGGCATCGTCCCGCTCGCGCACCGGGTGCGCTCCAGCCGGTACTCGGACCACCACATCCTCCACACCGACCTGCGGTACTGACCGGCCGGGCCGCCGCCTGGGCGGCGGCCCGGCCGGACCCCTGCGTACGGCGGCTCAGGGCAGCATGCCGGGCCGGACCTGCCGGCCCTCGTCCGGGGCGCCGAGCAGCCGCGCCGCCTGGTGCTGCATGAACTCGGCGGCGACCTGGGCTTCGGCGACGACGTCGCCGAACTCGCGGACCAGGTCGTCGTAGATCGGGTGCGGAACGTTCTCGGTGGGGCTGCGCATCACAGTCGGTCCTTCAGCCGTTGTAGGTCTTCCGCGGCCATTTCTGAACCGCGGCAAGAACCCTCGGGGAATTCATGCCCGGTTCAGCCGGGAAGCGATTCCGTGACCGATCAGCAAATACAGAACCGCAGGAAGTCCATAATTGAGGACGACGCGTAGACCTTCTGTGTCCATGGTGAAGATGTCCTGCGACCACGAGGCCAGCCAGTCCGCCGTTCCGTGCACGAAATCGACGAACACGTTCGCCTTGTTCGCGTCGAGCAGGTACAGCAGGACCCATAGAACCAGCAGGCCGGCGGCGGTGTCCGCGATCGTGCAGACGGTCAGCGCCAGGCGCCGTCCGTGGTCGGGACGGCGCGCCGGGCGCTCCGGCGCGGGCGGCTGCTGGTACGTGGAGTATCCGGAAACCGGGTCTGGATTGCTCACGAGAAATTCCGATCTGACGAGTTGCCATGCCGGCCCGAACGTCTCCGGACGGAAATGCGGCCCGGGAGTTCTGCCGACTCCTCTCCCCCTCAGCGCCTCGACTGCCGGAATGCGTTACACCCCGCCCGCAACACGTGAAATATGGCCGCCTGTTCGGGCACTTACGGTGTTGTCGGCTATGGGGTGGCGGCAATGGGCCGCTCAGCCGGCGCGCGGCGGGTCGGCCCAGCCCAGCGGATGCAGGCCGGTCTCCTCGTCCGAGAGCGGGGCCGGCGGTTCACCGCTCGCCTCGTTGAAGTCGGTGAGCGCCGCGATGAGCGCGGTCCGCTGCTGCGGGGCCAGGCGCTCGACGATCGCCGCGAACTCCCGCCGCCGGATCGCCGTGACCTCCTGGACCGTGCGCCGGCCCTCGTCGGTGAGGTCGAGCAGCGTCTCGCGCCGGTTGTCCGGGTTGATCCGCCGGTCGGCCAGGCCGGCCGCGATCAGCCGGTCGACCATCCGCATCGCCGTCGAGGGGGCCACCTCCAACAGCTCGGCCAGCGTGACGAGTTTGGTCGCCCCGCGCGTGGAGAGCACCACGAGCATGCGCAGCTGGGGCAGGGTCACCCGGTCCTCGACCTCGGCGAGCGACCGCGCGGACACGGCCACCAGCACCCGTGACGCCGTCAGCACCGCGCGGGTCACCGCGTCCACGTCGTCGTCCATCCGCATCGCTGGAGCCGCCCTCCTGGCCATGGCACCCTTGTACCCTTCGCCGCCCTGACTACGTCCGGTGAGTACGGCGAAGATGCAGGGCTGTCAACGCCCGTGTCCGCGGGGGCACTTCTCCGGCTGCCCCGCGTGCGCCGCGCCCCAGTGCTGCCGGCAGTACGGCACGTCGCACCGGTCGCAGTACCCGGCGTTCCCCTTCAGTCCGGCCGTGTGCACCCGGTCGTAGCTGCGCGGGTAGACGAACGCCGCCCGATAGCGCAGCACTTCGGACTCCGTGACGTTCTCCCCCAGGCCGTTGTCGTGGCCGTCGCTCTCCACGATCAGCCACCAGGCGTCGGGATCCCGCCGGCCCGCGTACGTCCGGCGCGTGACGGCCGCCCAGGCGTACCAGCTCGCCGGGTGCACTCCCGGCGGCGCGAACTCCAGCCGCGCCACCTGCGCCTTGCACAGCGCGCAGGCGACGTGGAGGACGAACAGCAAGGCGGGGATCTGCTTCATACCAACGCCCACGGGTCGACGGATCGGACATCACGGCAACCAAGCCTTCTGGGCATCTTTGCACAGTGCAACGGCAGTTCGTGGGCGTTGCCGTCAGCGGACGGATCAGCGGTGGTGGGCGGGCTGACTCTCGGAGTGACCCTTGGGGTGTGCCTTGGGGTGTCCCTCGGAATGCCCCTTGGGGTGCGCCTTGGTCAGCGTGCAGACGCCGTCCGCGCACCGGCGCTCCAGACGGCCGCGGGAGACGGTCTGGCCGAGGCCGACCAGCCAGCACGTGGGGCAGCCTCGGAAGGCGATCAGCGCCGGCGGGGCGGCGAGCAGGGCGGCCGGGCCGAGGACGGGCACCAGACCGACCGCGCCGGCGATCAGCCCGAAGCCGACGACGCCGCGCGCCAGGTGGCGCGCGACGGACCGGCTGGCGAAGTCCTTCCCCGGCGGCGCGGACTCCACGGCGGTCCGCGGCTGCTCGTCCCGCACGGGCTCGTCGGTGTGCATCACGGTCATGGTTCTTCTCCGACCGGTCGGGCGACGGTTCGGTCCGTCGTCGTCAGTGAGTGGCGCAGCACCGCACGGGCCCGGTGCAGCCGCGACTTCATGGCGGCGTTGCTGAGCCCGAGCGCATGGGCCACGGCCTTGCCCGGCAGGCCCTGCACGTCCCGCATGATCAGGACCTGCCGCTGGTCAGGAGGCAGCGCGCAGACCGCGGCCGCGATCCGCTCCACCTCCAGCCTGTGCAGCACTGCCTCCTCGGCGGACGGTGCCGCGGGCGCCTCCGGCCCGTCCACGGCGTCGTCGTCGCCGCGCGGGACGAGCCGTCGTACGTGCCGGAGGCATTCGTTGCGCACGATCCGGAACATCCACGAGGCGAGCGCGCCGGTGGCCCGCAGGGTGCCGATCTTCCGGTACAGGATGATCAGTGCCTCCTGCGCCGCGTCCTCGGCGTCCTGCGGGGAGGCGCACAGCGACAGGGCGAACCTGCGCACGTGCGGCTGCGAGCGCAGGACGACGGCGGTGAGCGAGGTGACGTCGCCGTCCTGAGCTGCCTTGATCAGCCGCTCGTCCGGCCACGGGACACGTGGGTTCATGCGGTGCTCATCTCGGGAGGCTCCGTCGGCAGGGTGGTCAACTCCGGCTCCGGTAGCGCCGCATGAGATGCCAGCCGCACGCGCCCACGAGCAGCACTCCGACCACCACGAAGCCAGTGACCATCATCGGTGTTCCCTCCCGGTTCCACCGGCCCGTCCGGCCGGTACACCGATAAGAGGCGGGGAGATCCGAAAAGGATTCACCCCTGGTCGGGGGAGATCACCGCTCGTCCGGGTCGTCGAAGTCCTCCACGAAGTAGCTGTCGTGCCGGATCCGGAACTCCTTGAGCTCCTCGGCGTCGCGCCGGGACATCTCCGCGACGCGCTCGAAGTACTCCTCGCGGGGCGCGCCCGGGGAGAACAGCATCAGCATCGACATGGGTTCGTCGGTCACGTTCTTGAAGCCGTGCAGGCCGCCGACCGGGACGTAGAGGAAGTCGCCGGTGCGGCCCGTGACCCACTTCTGGCCGTCGTAGAGCTCCAGTTCGCCCGACAGGACGTAGAAGGACTCCGACATGGCGCGGTGGAAGTGCACCTTCGCTCCGGCGGACTTCGGGCCCAACTCGACCTGGTAGAGGCCGAATTCGCCACCGGTCGACTCGTGGGTGGCGAGGTAGTGGGTGTCGCCGCCGGGGCCGGAGAGGTCGGGCGGGGAGTCGGCGGGGCGGAAGGCCGCGTTCACTTCGCCGTGGCGGCCGAGGTAGCGGGGCTGCGGGTAGTCGAGGTGCTCGGGGTAGGACACGATGCGCTCCTTGTGACGGGTGGGCGGGTTGACGGGTGGACAGATGGACGGGCCCCGCGTGGGCGGGTCTGCCAGCATCCTGGCCCGTGCCGGGACGCGGGGGATCGGTCCTCCGCCCGGTCTCGACGCCCACCGGGACGAGGCCCGACGACCTAGGTCCCCGGGCCGGCCGCGGTCAGACCGGCTCCGCCCCTTCCCACGCCGCGCGCAGCAGCTTGCGGACGCCGTCCGCGGTGACCGGGCGCGGGTTGTCCGCGGGTGCCGCGTCCAGGACGGCGGGCACCGCGTCGTCGACGTCGGCTTCGGTGAGGCCGTAGTCGCGCAGGGCGGTCGGCGCGTGCACCGTGCGGCGCAGCCGCCGCAGCCCGGCGAGCGCCGAGACCGCGTCGAGGGCGGCCGCGATCCTGCGCTCGGCGTCCGGCGCCTCGGGGGCGTTGAAGGCGAGGACGTGGGGCAGCACCACCGCGTGGGTCTCGGCGTGCGGCGCGCCGTAGCGGCCGCCGAGCACGTGGCAGATCTTGTGGTGCAGGCCCGATCCCGCCGACGAGAACGCCAGGGCCGACAGATACGCCCCGTAGAGCATCCGCTCCCGTCCCGCCGGGCCGACGGGATCGTCGACGACGGCCGGGAGTCCGGCGGCGAGCGCGCGGATGCCCTCGGCGGCCAGGGCCTGGTCCAGCGGGTCGGTGCGCGGTGCCCACATCGAATCGACGCAGTGGGCCAGGGCGTTGAGGCCGGAGGCGACGCTCGTCCCGACCGGCAGGGTCAGGGTGAGCGTCGCGTCGTAGACGATCGCGCGCGGCAGGACGCGGGTGTCGACGCCGGTCGTCTTGCGGGCGCCGTCGGTGATCCCCCAGACGCGGGTCGCCTCCGAGCCCGCGTACGTGGTGGGCACGGCCACGATCGGCAGGCCCGTCGTCAGGGCGACGGCCTTGGCGAGGCCGGTCGTCGACCCGCCGCCGACGCAGACCAGCACGTCCGCGGCGTGCCGGTCCGCAGCGGCCCGGGCCCGTTCGGCGGTGGCCAGGGGCACGTGCATCGCCACGTCCGTGTGGTGGGCGACGACCGGTACGTCGGCGGTCACGGTGCGCGCGACAGTGGCCGCGCTCGGAGCCGCGATCACCAACACGCGTGCGCCGCCGAGCCGTTCGACCTCGGCGCGCACCCCGCTGCGGGCCTCACCGGCGCCGAAGCGGACGCGCTGGGGAAGGGTTTCGTGCTCGAATCGCATGGGCCGGCTCTCCTGGCTCTCCTCGTGCGGTGCGGCTCACGCGTGCCGGAGCACGATGTCGAAGCGGACCCGGGTCCAGCTCCGGTCGGGCAGGAGGCGGCCGTCCGGGGTCGGGGTGCCGGGCGGCTGCCGGTCGAACTTCTTCACCAGGGAGTCCTTGACCCCGAACACCGCGTCCTGGGAGAGGAGTCGGTCGCCCTCGACGAAGATGTGCGTGATCACGGTGCGCAGTCCGGCGGCGGTCGCCTTGACGTGCAGGTGGGAGGCGCGCAGCGGGGAGCGCCCGGTCCGGGCCAGGAGGGCGCCGACCGGTCCGTCGTGCGGGACCGGGTACGGGGTCGGTGTCAGACCCCAGAAGGCGTAGTGGCCGTGGTCGTCGGTGAACAGGTGGGCGCGGGCCGCCGTCCGGTCGGGCCCGTACTGCACGTCGTAGAGGCCGTCCTCGTCGGCTTCCCAGACGTCGAGTCGCGCTCCGGGCACGGGGTTTCCCGCGGTGTCGGTGACCGTGCCCTCGACCCAGCAGGGCTCGCCGGGCGCCCCGCCCGCCAGGTCGCCGCCGAGGGGGATCTCCGGGGCTCCTTCGACGAAGAAGGGGCCGACGACGGTGGCCTCCGTGGCGTCGTCCACCGTCTCGTGGTTGACGTTGATCGTCTGCATGGAGGCGCCGAGCACGTCGGACAGGAGCACGAACTCCTGGCGGCGGTCGGTGGTGCTGCGGCCCACCGCGGTGAGGAAGGCGACGGCCTGCTGCCATTCGTCCTCGGTCAGCCGCACGTCACGGATGAACGCGTGCAGGTGCCGGACCAGGGACCGCATCAGTTCGCGCAGGCGCGGGTCCTCGGTGTCGCGGAACGAGTCGAGAACGGCCTGGGTCAGCTCGTCCTCGACGGGTCGCTGGTGCGGCACGTCGGTTCCGGCCGGGGGTCGGGCTGCGGACATGGGGCGGCTCCTCCGGGTCCTGGCGGTGGCATCGCTCCCATGGTGACGGTCCGTCCGGCGGCCGTCAGCGCTCTCCCGGGGTGACGAGGCCGGATTCGTAGGCCAGCACCACCAGTTGGGCGCGGTCGCGGGCGCCGAGCTTGGTCATGGCGCGGTTGACGTGGGTCTTCGCCGTCAGCGGGCTGATCACCATGTGGCCGGCGATCTCGTCATTGGACAGCCCGTGGGCGACCAGGGCGACGGCCTCGCGCTCACGGGCCGTCAGATCCGCAAGACCGGCTCCGGTCACGGACGGCGCCGGCCGGCTGATGTACCGGTCGATCAACTTGCGGGTGACGGACGGGGCGAGGAGGGCGTCGCCGCGCGCCGCGACCTGCACGGCGTGCAGGAGGTCGTCCGGCACGATGTCCTTGACGAGGAACCCGGCCGCTCCGGCGCGCAGCCCGTCGAGGACGTACTCGTCCATGCCGTAGTTGGTCAGGATGACGACGTGGACGCCGGCCAGGGCCGGGTCGGCGGCGATCCTGCGGGTGCACTCGATCCCGTCGACGCGGGGCATCTGGATGTCGACGAGCGCGACGTCGGGCAGGTGCTCCCTGATCAGGTCGAGCCCTTCGGCGCCGTCGCCCGCCTCGGCCACCACCTCGATGTCGTCCTCCAGGTCGAGGAGCGCGCGAAAACCGCTGCGGATGAGGGACTGGTCGTCGACCAGGAGGACGCGGATCACGGTGCTCCGTTCGCGGGGAGTTCGGCCTGCACGGTGAAGCCGCCCTCGTCGGCCGGTTCCGCGCGCAGGCTGCCGCCGAGGGCGGTGACGCGCTCCCGCATCCCGAGCAGCCCGAGGCCCGGTGCGGGCGGGGCGCCCGCGAGGGCCGCGCCGTCGTCGTCGACGCGGACGGTCAGGGAGTGCGGGCCGTGCACGACGCGGACCGACGCGGTGGTGGCGGCGGAGTGGCGGACGATGTTGGTGAGCGACTCCTGCACGATGCGGTAGGCGGTGCGGCCGACGGCGGCGGGCACGTCGCGCGGGGTTCCCTCGACGGTCAACGAAGCCTCCCTGCCGGTCAGTTCGAAGCGTTTCACCAGTTCGGGCAGGGCGTCGAGACCCGGTGGCGGGGTCGTGTCGTCGTCGCGCAGCGCCTCCAGGGTCGCGCGCAGTTCCCGGCTCGCCTCGCGGCCGGCCTGCTGGATCGCCAGCAGCGCCTCCGGGACCTGCTCGCCGCGCCTGCGGGCCACGTGGACGGCCACTTCCGCCTGCACCTTGATGACCGAGATCTGGTGGGTGAGCGAGTCGTGCAACTCGCGGGCGATGCGCAGCCGTTCCTCGTCCGCACGGCGCAGCGCGGTCTCCTCCTTGGTGCGCTCGGCCTCCGCCGCCCGCCGCTCGGCCTGCCGCAGCGCCTCGCCCGCGGCGAACGCCGCGATCAGCCAGGCCAGTTCGAGGACGTGGCGGGCCTGGGCCAGCGCCTCGCCCGGCGGCCCGTCGCGGAAGGCGAGGGCCGTCAGTTGCAGGGCGGCCACGAGGGTCACGGAAGCGGCCACCGTCAGGGCGCGGTGTCCGGCCCGTACCGCGCCGTACACCGCGATCAGGTACGACACGGCCAGCACCTCGAACCCGGCCGCCTGGTAGCCCACCGCGCACAGGGCGGTGACGGCGAGCACGATCCGTGGAGCCCGCCGCAGCGCGATCAGGGCCAGACCGCCGGAGGCGAGCAGGACGGCGCCGAGCCGGTCGGCGACGGAGTCGGGCCACTGCCCGGCCAGTCCGGTGCCCAGTTGCAGCGCCGCGACCGCGAGGGCGATCGCCCAGTCCCCCGCCCCGGCCGGGACGCGGAGTCGTCCTGTGCCCATGAGTCGCACCCTAGCCCGGCGCCGATCGGGGGCGAGTCGCCCGCGGGGGCGAACCTGCGACTACCGCGCGCGTGGTAGTCGGCCGCTTCCTGCCGCGTCGGGCGTACCGGTGTGCGGCGTCGGCGGCAGCGAGAAGTGACTGCGCCGGCGGGACGACCGGAGGGGTGCCCCGCGGGGACGCTCGATGCCACGTCACATCACGTCGCTCGACTTCACGTGACGTCACGTCAGGTCACGTCACGAACGGAAGAGGAGAAGGACCATGAACGCATCGCAGGCGATCCTGTCGGCGGCCGAGGGCGGCATCATCGGCGACGGGAGGACGGGGGCCAATCTGGCGCTGGGCGTGGCACTGCTGGGCCTGGTCGTCGGCCGGCTGGCCGTGGCGCGGGCGACCGGGCGCGTCGGCTTCGGCGACGCACGGGTGGGCGGTCGGTCGGCCGTCGGGGTCGGGGCGCTCGGCGTGGCTCTCGCGGTGCTGCACCTGGCCACGTCCAGCGGCGGTCCCGGTACGGGCAACGGGACGGTCGGAGCCGTCGTGGCCGTCCCGCTGGGGCTGGCCGCCGTGGTCGTCGGGCGGCGGGCGCTGCTCCGCGTCGGCGGGGCCGGTGCCGAGGGGCGGCGCGGGCCGGAGTCCGGCTGAGCCGGGCCGCCGGTCAGGCCGCGAGGTCGTGGTTCCGGCGCACCGCGAGGACCGTGGTGTCGTCGGTCAGGCCGTTGGCGGCGTGGCGCGCGGCGGCCGCGCGCACGTGCCAGACGAGGCGGCGGGGTTCCGCCAGGGCCGGGTCGCGGTGCAGTGCGGCGGCGAGGTCCTCGGCCAGGGGGTAGAAGTCGCCGGCGGCGTCGCGGGCCTCGGTGACGCCGTCGGACACCAGCAGGAGCGTCTCGTCGGCCCGGACGGGGACGAGGGTGGAGGTCGGGGCCTCGCCCGTCAGGCCGAGCATGCCCAGGGGCAGTGCCGCGTCGCCCTTGAGGGGCCGGACGCCGTGCGGGCCGACGGCGAGCGGGGTGAGGTGACCGCAGTTGACGAGCTCGACGTGGGTGTCGTCGTCCGCCGCCTCGGTCGTGGGGAAGTTGATCAGCGCCGCGGTGGCGAAGCGTTCGCTCTCGTCGCTGCCGAGCGCCTGGACGTGTTCCTGGTGGCGGCGCAGCCGCTGGTCCATGCGCAGGGCCACGTCGGCGAGGTCGGCCTCGTAGAACGCGGCCTCGCGGAAGCTGCCGATGAGCGCGGAGGCGCAGGCCACGGCGTCGAGGCCCTTGCCCTGGACGTCGCCGAGGACGAGGCGGCTGCCGTGCGGCGAGGGCTGGATGTCGTAGAAGTCGCCGCCGACCTGGGCCGCGACGTCGGCGGTGGTGTAGGCCGCGGCCTGCTCCAGGCCCGCCCAGTGGGAGGGCAGGGGGCGCAGGACGGTGCGGCGGGTCGTCTCGGCGATCTCGCGGATGTGGTCCGTGCGGCGCAGGGCGCGCAGCCGGGCGCTGCACACGGCCAGTGCGCCCAGGCCGCTGACCGTGACCAGGATGAGGCCGGGCAGTCCGGTGAAGCCGCCGCCCGGGTAACGGACGTCGACCACCGCGTAGACGAGCACGGTGAGCACGCTGTACACGGCGGTGGCCCGCAGGCCGCACAGCAGGGCGGCGAGGCCCGGGACGAGGACGACCCAGACGATGCTGCGGAAACCCTCGCTGGTGGCCACGTCGACCGTCGCGAAGATGACCAGGAGAACGGCCGGGAGGAGGGGAAGCAGTCCGCGGTGGTGCAGCGGGACGCGTTCCTCGCTGTGGGCGGGATCGGCGAGTGCGGCCGCGTCGGGGGTGCCCGGGCTCAGGGCCGTGGCCGGTGCCGTGGTGTAGAGGTGCTCCATCAGGTGCTTCACCATTCAACAAGAACATCACGGACGGGAGCCCTGGGGATCGGTCGTAGGTCCCGTCCGAGCCGGGCGGAAGTCCCGGATTCGAGCAGTGCGGGCTCCGCCGGCTAGACGAGGAGCAGGACGATGGCGGTGACGAGCACGCCGAGAGCCATGACGGCGAGCAGACCGGCGGCGGCCACGACGAGTGCCCGCTGGTGCCCGTCGCCGCTCCGGGCCGGGGCGGGCGGCGCCAGCACCTCGCCGCGGGCGGACAGCTCGTCCCGCGGGGGGACGGTCTCGGTGGACACGGGCTGGTGGTAGGTGCTGGTCATGACGGCTCCCGACGGGGATCTGCGGACGGTTTCTTGCTGGACTCGCGGGCCGTGCGGCGACTTCTCGGCCGCTTCGATCGGTGACCCGGGCACGGAGGGGAATTCCTGCGAGGAGGTTCCGCAATGTGTGCAAATTCACCGTACAAGAGCACTTATAGGAATCCAACGGGCATTTCACCGCACATCCACACCCAGGACCTCAGGCCTTTCGGGACGGGACCGTCGGCCCGGTGTGGCGCATCGGCAGCCCGCCCATCAGCGAATTGCGGCCCGCACTCCGGCCGCCACCGGACCGCGATCCGGAACGGGATCCGGACCCCGCCCCGGCATTCCGCCCGCTCCCGCGCCCGAGGGCCGCGGCATCCCCGATGTCCCATTCAGGAAGAAGGTCACTCGGGCGCGAAAGAAAAGCGGGGCGAACGTCCCGCCCGGAGAGGACCTCTGCGGGTTTGCGAGCGACGGAACCCTTCCGAACCGTCGGCTCAACGCCGCACAGGATCAAGGGAGTTGTCCGCCGATCGACGAGTCTCCGTGCCCGGCAGCGCCTAGGGTGGGGCCAGACCATGATCGACGGACGCCACGAGAGGGACCCGTGACCAGCGACGCGCACCCCGACCGCCCCCACCAGCGGATCGACACCAGCCGGCCGCACACCGCGCGGATCTGGAACTACTGGCTCGGCGGCAAGGACAACTACCCCGTCGACGAAGCCGCGGGCGAGCAGATCCGGCAGCTCCACCCGGGCATCGTCGACTACGCCCTCGCCGACCGGGCCTTCCTCGGGCGCGCGGTCCGCCATCTGGTGCGCGACGCGGGGATACGCCAGTTCCTCGACATCGGCACCGGCCTGCCCACGGTGGACAACACCCATGAGGTCGCCCAGCGCCTCGCCCCCGACGCCCGGATCGTCTACGTCGACAACGACCCCATGGTCCTGCGGCACGCACAGGCGCTGCTCACGAGCACGCCGGAGGGCAGCACCGACTACATCGACGCCGATCTGCGCAACGTCGACCAGATCCTCGAACACGCCGCCAGGACGCTGGACCTCAGCCGGCCCGTCGCGCTCGTCCTGCTCGGCGTGGTCATCTTCGTCGCCGACGACGAGGACCCGTACGGCATCGTGCGGCGCCTGCTCGACGCCCTGCCCGCCGGGAGCCACCTCGTGCTGTCGCACACCATCACCAGCCCTGCGATGCCGGACGTGGACGCGGCCGTCGCGTTCTGGAACGAGAACGGCACGCCCCGGCTGAACCAGCGCACGCCGGAGCAGGTCGGCCGCTTCTTCGACGGGCTCGACCTGCTGGAGCCGGGCGTGGTGTCGTGCTCGCGCTGGCGGGTCGGGGACACCGGTGCGGGCGAGCCCGCCGAAGTGGCGATGTTCGGCGGCGTGGGCCGCAAGCGGTAGGCGGGACCGGCTACCGGCCCGGCCGGTACCTCCGCTCGACGTGGCCCTTGAGGTCGTCCGGGTGGAAGTAGACCGGTCGCAGGTCGCCGGAGGCGTAGATGCCGGCCTGGTCGTCGAAGTGCGGTGAGTCGGGGTGTCCGCTGGCGCCGCCGGCCGTCACCGCCCAGGCCCGCACGCGCGGCCCGAACTCCACGACCGCCACGAAGCTGTTGCCGCTGGTGCCGTAGTAGCGCTTCGTCCCCGGGTACGCCTTCGCGCCGAAGGAGGCGAGGGAGCCCCAGCGCGAGGAGGCGAACGGCACGGGGATGCTCGGCCGGTCGTCGCTGAACTGCTGGACGATCGCTCCGTCGTTGCGCTGGAAGCGGTTGATGTCGCCCCAGGCGACCCGCCAGTCGCCGAAGTCCCGGACGAGCCGCCCGGTCGCCGTCTCCAGCGCGGCCAGCCGCTGGGTGTCGGTGGCGCGGCCGGCGATGTAGTCCCAGACCGACAGCCTGGCGTCGGCGGCGGCCTGGGAGGTGAGCGCCCAGATGTCCTCGCCCCAGAAGACGGCCAGGGACGTCGCGGTCGACTTCGCGGACCACCGGTGGTCCCAGTCGCGCAGCAGACCGACGGGACCGGCCAGCGCCTTCCTCCGCCGGTCACCCGCGGGCAGCCGCTCCCAGGCGGCGACGAGCCCCGGCAGCAGGCGGGCGAACGCCGTCAGGTACGGGTCGAAGGCGGCGTCGACGAGCGTCTGGGGCGTGAAGTCGTCCCGCGCGGTCAGGACGCGCTCCGCCTGCGGGCCGCGCGGGTTCTCACCGACCTTGTCGAAGTAGCGCGGATAGTCGGCGGCCCTGGGGCTGTCAGGGCTGTCGGCGCCGGCCGCGGTCCAGGGCCAGTTGTTGGTGTTGAACGTCCAGCCGTTCTTCGGGTTCACCACCTGCGGCATGCTGTCCAGGCCGTGCAGTCCGCGCCAGTCGGTCGCCGGATCGCTGCCGTCGACGGGCTTGAGGTAGTCGAAGCGGTCGCTCCGCACCGGCATGAACTGCGGCATCAGGAAGGCGATCTCGCCCTTCGAGTCGGCGAAGAGCGTGTTGTTCGAGCTGTTGGCCTGCAGTCCCGCCACGCGGAGGTAGTCCGCATAGTTCCCCGTCGTCGTGCGCAGGAAGCTCTGCTTCAGCGCCTCGACGGGCTTGTTCATCAGCGCGCACGTGATCCACTTGCCGTCGGCCTCGCGCACCACGGGGCCGTGGTGGGTGGCGTACGTGGTGAAGGTCCGCTCGTCCTGTCCGCCGGCCTCGGTGCGGAAGGACAGGGTGATCCGCTTCGTCGTGACGGGGCGCAGCGCGTCGCCGTAGCGGTAGGAGCGGGTGCCGTCGGGCGCCGTCACGATCGTCTCGGCGAACTCGTCGATGTTGTCGACGCCGCTGGACGTGTGCATCCAGCCCGTGCGGGCGTTGAAGCCCTGGTAGATGAAGAACTGGCCCCAGGTGGCGGCGCCGTAGACGTCGAGGCCCTCGCGGCTCGTCACGTGCTGTTCCGAGC
Organism: Streptomyces sp. KL116D; assembly: GCF_030766975.1. Classification (NCBI taxonomy): domain Bacteria; kingdom Bacillati; phylum Actinomycetota; class Actinomycetes; order Kitasatosporales; family Streptomycetaceae; genus Streptomyces; species Streptomyces sp. KL116D. The sequence continues at coordinate 234,419 of NZ_JASERH010000046.1, forward strand.
GGAAGAAGAAGCTCGTGTGCGGGTTGATCAGGAGCAGCGCGTGGCCGTCGCGGGTGTGGCTGGGCGCGACCGCGAAGCCGTTCGACCCGGTGGGCTCGCGCAGGACGAGGCCGCGCTCCTCGTCGGTCATCGGGACGTCCCGGCCGGCGTAGAAGGCTTCGAGCTGGGTGAGCAGCACCGACTCGATGTCGCCGCCGATGCTGCCCTCCGAGAAGCCGAGCGGCATCCACGGCTCGAACCGGTCGAGGACGCGCGGCCGCACCTCGGGGTGGGTGGCGAGGTAGTAGTTGAGTCCGTCGGCCCAGGCCCGCATCAGCGTGCGCAGCCACTGGGGGCACTTCGCGTAGTCCTTGCGCAGGTCCGCCGGATCGAGGAAGAGCCGCTGGCGCAGGTCCTGCCAGAGGGCGCTCTCGCCCTCGGCCTCGGCGAGGCGGCCCAGGGCGACGAGGTAGTTCTGCTCGATCCGGTTGAAGTCGTCCTCGGCCTGCGCGTACATCATCCCGAAGACAGCGTCGGCGTCGCTCTCGCCGACGACGTGCGGAATTCCCCAGTCGTCGCGGGTGATCGTGACCCGGGCGGCGTGCCGGCGCCAGCGGGTCTCGTCGGACGTGCCCTGCTCGGTCCCCGCGAACGCCGTCCCGGTCCGTGCGCCCGTCGCGGCGACGGCCAGTCCCGCCGCCGTGCCCAGCACGCGCCGCCGGGTCACCCGGGTCTTCGGCACCTGAGTCATGAGCTGCCCCACCTTCTTCCGTCCGGCAGACCGGACATCAACGGATCGTGCAGTGCCCGCACTTGCCTCGGGGACGTGATCACTCCCGGCACAGTCCTATCCACCACGAGCCCCACTGACAAGACCGCGCTCAGTGATCCCTCACGGCCTCAGGCCCGCGCGGCGGACGGCGCCTCGGACACGGCCTTCAGATCACGCAGCCACGCTTCGAGGCCCTGCTGGAGGAGCTCGGTCGCGGCCGGGACGTCGGCGTCGACCTGGGGACCGGTGTGGGTCTCCTCCGTGCGCACGAGGACGCCGCCCCTGACCGCGGTGAAGGTCCAGACGTGCACCCCGTCGATGTGCAGCCCTTCGCCGTCGGCGGGGCCGGTCCAGCGGATGCAGGTGCCGGCCCTGAGCTGCTCGACGGTGGAGGTGATGTCCAGGCTCGTGGCGGGAGTCTGGGGGTTGGCGGGAACGGGCGTGGTCCAGTGGAACGCGGAGCCCTTACGGAACGGGCCGTCGTCGAGGCGTTCCGCGCTGGTGACCGCGGGCTGCCAGGACGGCCAGCGCGCGATGTCGGTCTGGGTCTTCCAGACGCTGCGCGGTGACGCGTGGATCAGGATCTCGGTGCGGAACCGGACCCGGGCGTCAGGGTCCACGCCCTGGCCCCGGCAGGTGAGGGGGGTGCCGGCCTGGGCGGGGACGGCCGTGGTGGCGAGCGCCACGACGGAGACGAGGGTGACGGGGAGGGCGAGCAGGGCGGTGCGGATGCCGGGCATGACGGTGCTCCTTGTACAACGAGTGCGGGCACGGGCGGATGACCGAGTGAGCTACGTAAGAGCTTGACTCGTTCGTTACTGGTTATAACTCGTCGGGCGTGAGCGGTCAACGCCTTGGTGATAGCCTCTAACTCACTGGTCCGACACCGACAGCGAAGGCGGCGCAGATCGTGGCGAGGACGGAAGCGAGGACGGACGCGAAGACACCGCGGGAGCGCTACCGCGAGCAGGTGCGCGCCGAGATCAAGGAGCGCGCCCGGGAACAGATCGCGACGGCCGGCGCGTCCGCGCTCTCCCTCAACGCCATCGCCCGGCAGCTGGGCATGACCGGCCCCGCGCTCTACCGCTACTTCGCCAGCCGGGACGACCTGATCACCGAGCTGGTCAGGGACGCGTACCGGAGCCTGGCCGACGCCGTCGCCGCGGCGGCGGCCGACGGTGCCGACCTCGCGGGGCTCGCCCACGCCCTGCGGGACTGGGCGCTGGCGGACCCGCAGCGCTACTTCCTCGTGTACGGCACGCCCGTGCCCGGCTACCACGCGCCGGACGAGATCACCGGGATCGCCTCGGAGATCATGGCGACCCTGCTCGACGCCTCCGTCGCGGCCCGCGACGACACCGGCGCGCCCGCCACGCCGTTCACGGCCCACCTGGCGGACCACCGCCGGTGGGCCGGTGACCACGACGCCCCGCCGGCGGCGCTGCGCCGGGCCCTGGCCTTCTGGACCCGGCTGCACGGTGCGCTGTCACTCGAACTCGCCGGGCACTTCAACGGGATGGGCTTCGACCCGGCCCGGCTCTACGCCGCCGAAGTGGCGGACCTGCTGGGCGATTCGGGCGGTCAGGGCAGCGTGTGACCCGCCGCGCGGAAGAGGCGGTACCACTCCTCGCGGGTCAGCGGGAGCTCCGAGCCCGCCGCGGACTCGGCGACCCGGCCCGGGTTCGTGGTACCGAGGACCACCTGCATGTTCGCGGGGTGCCGGGTGATCCAGGCGACGGCGATGCCGGTCGGGGTCACGTCGTACTTCGCGGCCAGCTCGTCGAGGACGTCGTTCAGCTCCGCGTGGTTCTCGCGGTCGCCGATGAAGACCCCGTCGAAGAAGCCCTTCTGGAACGGCGACCACGCCTGGAGGGTCATCCCCTGCAGACGTGAGTAGTCGAGCAGGCCGTTGTCACGGTCGACCGACTGGTCGAGTCCGGCCATGTTCGCGGCGATGCCCGAGGCGATCATCGGGCAGTGGGTGATGCTCAGCTGCACCTGGTTGGCCACGAGCGGCCGGCGCACCGCCGTCTTGAGCAGCTCGATCTGCCCCGGCGTGTGGTTGGAGACGCCGAAGTTCACGACCTTGCCGGCCGCGTGCAGCTCGTCGAAGGCCGCCGCCACCTCCTCCGGCTCCACGAGGGTGTCCGGCCGGTGCAGCAGGAGGAGGTCGAGGTACTCGGTGCGCAGGGCCGTGAGCGACTCGTCGACCGTGCGCACGATGTGCTCTTTGGAGAAGTCGAAGAAGCCGGACCTGATGCCGACCTTGCTCTGGATGACGATGGACTCCCGCTCCGCGGCGGAGAGCTTCACGGCCTGCCCGAACCGCTCCTCGCACGCGTGGCGGGAGGGTCCGTAGATGTCGGCGTGGTCGAAGGTGTTGATCCCCGCGTCACGGGCGCTGCCGTAGAGGGTGCGGATGTCGTCGTCGGAGAGCTCGGCGATGCGCATCAGGCCCAGGACGACGTTCGAGGCCCGCAGTTCGGTCTGGGGGAAGGAGATCGTTCGCATCGCACCATCCTCGCCGAGCGCGCCGCCCGGACGCCAGCGGCGGCGCCTGGCCGGCGTCCGACGCACCATCCCGCCACATGGCCGAAAACGCCCCCTGGCCGACGTGCTGTTGAATCCGGAACGATGGGCGTTGTCGCATTCTGTGCGGCGGCCGGCTCCGCCGTCCCATCCCCGTGACGGTGGAGCCGGTTCGGGATCGGTCTCGTGTGCGGCCGTTCTCCTGACGCGCGTAGAGATGCCGACTACGGTCAACGCATGGACGGGGAACAGTGGTTGGCGGCCTGTCATCCGAATCCGGAGCAGGTCTACGAGCAGTGGGAGGAACCTCCGCATCTGGCGGTGCTGCCGACCGGGGTGCGGTTCGACGTGCTGCGGTTGCCGCAGCCGTTCGCGCTCGCCGTACTGTGGGAACTCGGCGATCAGGCGCAGAAGATTCCGGTGCTCGAGGAGCACGTTCAGCCGCGTCCCGTCTTCTACCTCCTCGCCGAACCCGGCACCCTGGACGGCCTCTCCGCCGGTGACTCCACCGTGCTCACGGTGGGGGACGAGTTCACCGTCCCCTCCCCCGGCGCGGACGGCATCACCGGCGTGCAGCGCCACTCCTTCCTCTGGCGGACCGCCCCCGACGGCGGCGGGCAGCTCGCCGACGCGGACGAGCTGCGCACCGCCTGCGAGCACGCCCGTGACAGCGACCGGCAGGCCGCACGGGTCCGCGCGGCCCGCTCCGTGTTCTGGGGGGCCAAGCACACCCGCCGTTCCTGATCAGGAGGTGGCGGACGGCGCGGACCCGTGCGGCCCGTCGCCCGCGGTCCGCATGCCGAGGCGGGCTCGGTGTCTCACGTGACCGCCGCCAGGCCGAGGGCAACCTTTTCGGTCCTTCGCGGGTCACACCTGTGCCCCCAAGCCACACCGAGAACCCCCGAGGTAATGATGAAGCTTCGCCGCGCAGTGGTGACGGCGGCCGCGGCCGCCGTCGTCCCCGTCGCCGTCCTGTCCGCACCGGGCGCGTTCGCGGACAGTGGGACGCCGGGTCCCACGACCACCACGGCGCCCGCCACGGGCCCCGCCGCGCCGTCGGAGTCCCCCCGCACCGACCGCTCCGCCACGCCCTCGCAGGACGCGTCCCCGTCGGCGAGCACGACCTCCACGGCGCCGCCCGTGGCGCCCCGCAAGACTGTGGTGCCGACGCAGGAGCCGGGCGACGCCACGGAGTGCACCAGCCGCGAGGACGACCCGATGGTCCTGGCCGAACTGCGCGGCCTGCCCACGAAGATCGTCGCCGGTTCCGGCTGGCACGCCTTCACGTTCCGCGTCTCGAACCTGACCGCCAAGGACTTCGAGTCGACCAGCGCCCAGGTGTTCGGGTCCTCGTTCGCCGCCACCGAGGACAACGACGAGGACGCCCCGGACACCTCGCGCCACCTGCACCTGCAGTGGTCCGACGGCGACCGGTGGCACGACATCGACATCGACCGCGCCCACGACCGGTCGTTCCCCACGTCCGGAGAGCTCGCGGTCCGCGAGCACGCCGACGTCCCGCTGCGCATCAAGATCGACGCCGCGGCCCCGGCCGGTGCGGGCGCGGTGGTCCCGATCGCCGCGAGCGTGAACGCCGACGGAACCTGCAGCGACAGCGTCCCCGAGGACGGGTACGTGGACTTCGACATCCTGGCCGCCGCCCCGGCGTCGTCCGCGCCGGCGACGAGCAGCCCCAGCAGCCCGGCGGCCACCACGCCGAGCCCGTCCGTGGGCAGCTCCGCCTCCCCGCAGAGCGGCGGCTCGCTCGCCGCGACCGGGGCGGGCTCCCTGGTCCCGACGGCCGGCGTCGCCGGCGCCCTCGCCGTGGTCGCCGGAGCCGGTGTCGTGTACTCCGTGCGGCGCCGCAGGGCCGACGCCGGGTCCTGATCGCGCCCCCGCGGGGTGCCGGCCGGCTCAGGACGTGGCGTCGAGGTCCACGTCCAGGTCCTCGGTCTCGGACCAGAACCGGCCGTCCGCGTCCTTGAGCCGGGCGGCGGCGTGCCGCAGATGCGTGCGGGCCGCCGCCCGGGCCGCCTCGGCGTCGCCCGCCGCGACGGCTTCGAGGATCGCGTGGTGCTCATGGCGCACCGCCTCGAAGAAGTCGTCCCGCCGCGCCTCGTTGGCACGGGTGATGCGGATGCCGCTGCGGGCCACCTCACCGAGGTAGCGGGCGGTCGACACCAGGACGTCGTTCCCGGTCGACTCGGCGATCGACCGGTGGAAGGCCAGGTCCTCCTCGACGCCGTCGCCGCCGGCGGCGACCGCGCCGTCGATCGCGTCGAGGGCGGCCCGCATCCGGGCGACGGCGTCCGGCGTGGCGCGGGTGGCGGCGAGGGCGGCCGCCTCCCCCTCCAGGGCGGAGCGGACCTCGACGATCTGCAGCACCTTGGCCCGGGTGCCGACTGACTCCGCCTCCAGGTCGAGCGGCCGGGCGCGGCGCGGCAGGACGAAGACGCCGCGGCCCTGGCGCGGTTCGACCAGGCCCGCGCTGCGCAGCCGTGAGACGGCTTCGCGCACCACCGTGCGGCTGACGCCGAGTTGCTCGACCAGCGCCACCTCGGTCGGCAGTTTGTCGCCCTCGGTGAGGCGTCCGGACTCGATCTCCTCCGCGAGGATCGCGGCGACCTGGTCCGCGAGCCGTACCGGGCCGCTCACCTTGGCAAACATGCTGGCCAGTTTATCGGCCCGCGTCCCGTCGGCCGTCGGTGACCGCCGGGATCGCGGCCGTCACCGCGTCGGCGTGCTCCGCGACGTAGGCCCGCAGGACCGCGGTGAAGTCCGGGTCGGGTACGAGGCCGAGGGCGGCGGCGCGCGCGTTGTCGAAGTCGGCGGGCCACGAGCCGACGATGGCCTCGACGGCGGGATCGGGTGCGACGGTCACCAGATCGGCGACGGCGTCCCCGGCGAGCTGCCGCAGCGTGTCGATGATCTCGGCGACGGAGACGGTCAGCGCCGGGAGGTTCACGGGAAGGGTGCCGTCGAGCCGGCCCGGTCCCGTGCCGCGGTCGAGTTCCGCGATCCGCAGGATGCCCTCGACGGTGCGCCGGGGCGAGGCCAGGGCGACCCGCAGGGAGGGGTCGACCGGGCAGACGGCCGGGAGTCCGGCGAGCGGCTCGCGGACGATGCCGGACAGGAAGCCGGAGGCCGCCGCGTTCGGTTTGCCCGGGCGCACGGACACCGTCATGAGCCGGCTCACGCGTCCGTCGACGTAGCCGCGCCGGGTGTACTCCGCGACGAGCTGCTCGCAGACGAACTTCTGGACGCCGTAGCTGGACCGCGGGGCGGGCAGGGTCGACTCGTCGACGACCGGCGGCAGCGGCAGCGCGGGGTCGCTGCCGTAGACGGCGACGCTGCTGGCGAACACGAGGCGCACCGTGGGCCCGCCCGCGGCGGCCTGGGCCCTGGCGGCTTCGAGCAGGGCGCGGGTCGTGTCGAGGTTGGCGCGCATGCCGAGGTCGAAGTCGGCCTCGCACGCGGCCGAGACCGCGGCGGCGAGGTGGATGACGACGTCCACCGGCTCGGCGAACAGCTCGTCCAGGCGGTCCGTCAGATCGCCCTGGACGACGTCGACGCCGGGGTCGTCGACGAGCGGCCCGTCGGCCGGGACGAACAGGTCGGCGAGCACGAGCCGGTCGACGGGCGCGCCGCGGAACGTCCGGGTCCCGAGGAGCCGGCCGGCCACCTGCCGGCCCAGGAAGCCGAAGCCACCGGTGATGACGATCCTCATGCGGGTTCTCCTCGATAGTCGTTCAGCCAGCCGAGACCTTCGCTCGTGCCGGCGCGCGGGACGTACTCGCAGCCGATCCAGCCGTCGAAGCCCAACGCGTCGACGACGCCGAACAGATGACGGATGTTCAGTTCGCCCGCGTCCGGCTCGTGGCGGTCGGGCACCCCGGCGATCTGGAGGTGGCCGACGCGGCCGGTCGGCAGGTCGCGGCGCAGGGTGGCGGTCAGGTCGCCCTCGACGATCTGGCAGTGGTACAGGTCGAGTTGGACCTTGAGGCGATCGGCTGCCACCTCCTGCACCAGGGCGTGGGCGTCGGCCTGCCGGTTCAGGAAGTAGCCGGGCATGTCCCGGGTGTTGATGGGTTCGATCAGGACGTCGACGCCCGCGGCGGCGGCCCGTCCGGCGGCGTGGGCCAGGTTGTCCCGGTAGGTGTCGCGGAACCGGGCCCGCTCCGCGTCCGTCGTCCCGGGCGCCACCAGCCCGGCCATCACGTGCACCCGCTCGCAGCCCAGTTCGGCCGCGTACTCCAGCGCCCGGTCGATCCCGGTGCGGGTCTCCCGCTCGCGTCCGGGCAGCGCCGCGGTGCCGCGCTCCCCCGCGTCCCAGTCGCCGGGCGGCGCGTTGAACAGCACCTGCCGCAGCCCATTGTCGTCGAGTCGACGGCGCAGCTCGGCGGCTTCGTAGGCGTACGGGAAGAGGTACTCGACCGCTTCGAAGCCATCCGCCGAGGCCGCGGCGAAGCGGTCGAGGAAGGGGTGTTCGGTGTACATCAGGGACAGGTTCGCTGCGAACCTCGGCATGGTGACTCCTGTGCTTGCCGTGCTTGCGGTGCGGGCGGTCAGCGGTTGACGACGTCCTTCTTGGTGGTGAGCACCGCGGCGGCGCCCACGACCAGGCTGAGTGCCAGAACGTACATGGGCAGGGACGTCGAGCCCGTGGCGTCCTTGAGCGCGCCGATCATGTACGGGCTGACGAACCCGGCCAGGTTTCCCACGGAGTTGATGACGGCGAGCCCGGCCGCCGCGGCGGTGCCGCCGAGGAACGCGGTGGGCAGCGACCAGAACAGCGGGGCGCAGGTCAGGACGCCGGCCGCGGCGAACGACAGCGCGATCAGGGACAGCGCGGTCGAGCCCGACCAGGAGGCGGACAGCGAGAAGCCGACGGCGCCCATGAGGCTGGGGATCACCAGGTGCCAGCGGCGCTCGCCGCGCTGGTCCGCGGAGCGGCCGAACAGGTTCATGGCGACCAGTGCGGCCAGGAACGGTACAGCGCTGAGCGCACCGATGGCGAGGTTGCCCTCGATGCCGGTGGCCTCGACGAGGGTGGGCAGCCAGAAGGTCAGCGCGTACTGGCCCATCACGAAGCAGAAGTAGATCAGGCACATGAGCCACACCTTGGGCTCGCGGAAGGCGTCCAGGGTGCGGCCGTGCACCGTCCGGTGCGCGGCGTCCTCGGCGACGGCCCGTTCGACGACGGCCTTCTCCTCGTCGGTGAGCCACTTCGCGTCCCGTATGCCGTTGTCGAGGTAGAACAGCGTGGCCACGCCCACGAGGAGTGCGGGCAGCGCCTCCAGGAAGAACATCCACTGCCAGCCCTGCCAGCCGCTCACCCCGTGGAAGCGGTCCAGGATCCAGCCGGAGAGGGGGTTGCCGAAGATGCCGGCGACGGGGATCGCGGACATGAACAGGGCGATGACGCGGGCCCGGCGGCGGGACGGGAACCAGTAGGTGCAGTAGAGGATCACGCCGGGGTAGAAGCCGGCCTCGGCGACCCCGAGCAGGAACCGCAGGACGTAGAAGGTCACTTCGTCGGTGACGAAGACGAACAGGCCGGAGACGACGCCCCAGCTGATCATGATCCGGGCGATCCAGGTGCGGGCGCCGACGCGTTGGAGCAACAGGTTCGAGGGGACCTCGAAGAGGAAGTAGCCGATGAAGAACAGGCCGGCTCCGAGTCCGTACGCCGCCTCGCTGAAGCCGAGGTCGTCGGACATCTGCAGCTTCGCGAAGCCGACGTTGACGCGGTCGAGGTAGGAGACGATGTAACAGAGGATCAGGAAGGGGACGATCCGCCGGACGACCTTGCGGAAGACGGCGTTCTCGCGGTCGAGGTCGGGCACCTCGGCGGCGACGGTGGAGGGCATGACGAATCCTTTGAGCGGCTCTGCGGGGATTCTCGGGCGGTGGTGCGTGGGGAGAGCGGGGAGGTGCGGCTCACCAGGCCGCGCCGAACGCGGAGCGCAGTTCGGCGAGGGCGTCGGCGGGGAGCGGCTCGGGGCGACGGTCGGTCAGCAGCCAGAGCCTGGCCGTCTCCTCGAGTTCTTCGAGGACGGCGAGTGCGGCGGCCGGGTCGGGTCCCCAGACGACGGGGCCGAGCCGGTCGAGCAGGACGGCCCTGATCGGGGTGCCGCTCGCGGCGCGGTCGGCGATGCGGGCGGCGACGAGGTCGGCGACGCGCGGGTCGCCGGGCCGGTGGTACGGGACGAGCGGGACGTGCCCGACCTTCATCACGTAGTACGGGGTGAGGGGCGGCAGCACGTCGTCCGTGCGCCACACGCCGGTCAGGGTGAGGCCGACGAGGTGCGTGGAGTGGGTGTGGATCACGCAGCGTGCCGTGGGGTCGGCGGCGTAGATGCGGCGGTGCAGGGTGAGGGTCTTGCTGGCGCGGTCCCCCGCGCGCTGCGTGCCGTCGGCGTCGACCAGGGCGAGCCGGTCGGGTTCGAGGAAGCCGAGGGCGGCGTCGGTGGGGGTGATCAGGTGGCCGTCGCCGACGCGGGCGCTGATGTTGCCCGCGGCGGCGTGGACGTAGCCCCGGGCGAACAGGCTGGCGCCGACCCGGACGATCTCCCGGCGTGCGGTGTCGACGGCGTCCCCGCTCATCGGTCCGCTCCGTCGAGGAGACCGAGGAGGGCGAACGAGTCGGTGAAGAAGTCGGGTCCGCCGAAGTTCCCCGACTTGAGGGCGATGTGCAGCGGCTCGCCGCCGGGCAGCACCGCGGCGCACCAGGGGACGCCGGGGTCGATCTGGGGTCCGATGCGCAGGCCGGTGATGCCGAGGGCCTGGACGACGGCTCCGGACGTCTCGCCGCCCGCGACGACGAGTTGGCGCACGCCGTGCTCGACGAGGCCCCGGGCGACGCGGGCGAGGGTCCGCTCCACGAGTTCCCCCGCCTCCGCGGCGCCGAGGCGTCCCTGGACGGCCCGTACGGTGTCGGCCGGTGCGGTCGAGTAGACGAGGACCGGTTCGTCGGCGGGCTGCCGGGCGGTGAAGGCCACGGCCTCTCCGGCCACGTCGTCACCGGCGACGACGCGCAGCGGGTCGACGTGGTAGGCGGGCCGTCCGGTGCGCAGGAACGCCTGGACCTGGCCGTTGGTGGTGGTGGAGACGGACCCGGAGAGGATCGCGCGGCGTCCGGCGGGCGGGGGCAGTTCGGCGGCGGCCGGGGTGGGGCTGATCCCCCAGTTCGCGGGCAGCCCGATGGCCAGGCCGGATCCGGCGGTCACCAGCGGCAGTCCGGCGACGGCCGCGCCGAGGCGCACCAGATCGTCGTTGGAGACGCCGTCGACGACGGCGATGCCGACGCCGTCCGTGCGCAACTCCCCCGCCCTGGCCAGGATCGCGGCCGGTCCGTCGGCGACAGCCCGGTGGTCGATGAGGCCGACGGTCCTGACGGTCTGCGCGCCGAGGACGGCCACCAGGTTGGAGTCGGTCATCGGGGTGAGCGGGTGGTGGCGCATGCCGCTCTCGCCGAGCAGGACGTCGCCGACGAAGAGGTGGCCCTTGAAGACGGTGCGTCCGTTGTCGGGGAAGGCCGGCGTCGCGACGGTGAAGTCGGTGCCCAGCGCGTCCATCAGGGCCTCGGTGACGGGGCCGATGTTGCCCGCGGGCGTCGAGTCGAAGGTGGAGCAGTACTTGAAGTAGATCTGCTCCGCGCCCTGTTCGCGCAGCCAGGCCAGCGCCCGCAGCGAGGCGTCGACGGCGTGGGCGGCCGGGACGGTGCGGGACTTGAGGGCGATCACGACGGCGTCGGCGTCGGCCGCCTGCCGCACGGCGCGTTCGTCGCCCCCGTCGGGTACGTCGATCAGCTGGACCACGCGCATGCCCGCGCGCACGAGGTTGTTGGCCAGGTCGGTGGCCCCGGTGAAGTCGTCGGCGATGCAGCCGAGCCGGATGCCCATGTCAGTGCTCCACCGGCTGGGGCAGGTCGATGCCCGGGAAGATCTTGATGACCGCGCTGTCGTCCTCGCCGCCCAGGCCGGACGCGGACGCCTGGAGGAACATCTGGTGGGCGGTGGCAGCCAGCGGCAGCGGGAAGCGCTCGGGCCGGGCGGCGTCGAGGACGAGTCCCAGGTCCTTGACGAAGATGTCGACGGCGGACAGCGGCGTGTAGTCCCCGGCGAGGACGTGGGCCATGCGGTTCTCGAACATCCACGAGGTGCCGGCGCTGTGGGTGATGACCTCGTACAGCGCTTCGGCGGGAACCCCCGCCCTGATGCCGAGCGCCATCGCCTCGGCAGCGGCGGCGATGTGCACGCCGGCGAGCAGCTGATTGACGATCTTGACCTTCGACCCGAGGCCGGGCAGCTCGCCAAGTCGGTAGACCGTGGCGCTCATCGCGTCGAGGAACGGGCCGGCGAGCGCGTACGCCGCCGGGGAGCCCGACGTCATCATCGTGAGGTCGCCGGTGGCGGCGCGGGCGGCGCCGCCGGAGATGGGCGCGTCCAGGTAGCGGACGTCGCGGTCGGCGAGCCGGTCGGCGAGTGCGGCGGACCAGCCGGGGTCGACCGTGGAGCACATCACGAACACCGATCCCGGGCGGAGCCGGGCGGCGGCGCCGTCGGGGCCGAACAGGACCGACTCGATCTGCGCGGCGTCGACCACCACGCCGACCAGGACGTCGACCGCGGCCGCGAGGTCGCCGGCGGTGGCGAAGGCCTCGCCGCCCCCGGCCGCGAAGTCCGCGGCCACCTCGGCGCGCAGGTCGTGGACCGCGACGTCGTGGCCCGCGCGGCGCAGGCTGCCGGCCATCCCGAGACCCATGGCGCCGAGGCCCACCACCCCCACGCGCGGCGGGACGGACCTGTCCTGGTCGTTCATGCGCACCATCCTTGTCTCGCTGTGCGGGCCGTGCCGTCGACGGCCGCGACGTGGCGCGTGACGCCCCTCGCCGCGCTGCGGTCAGGTCATATGATGACCTGAGGACATGGATTGGCCCAGAGTGACGTCCGTCACATCGGAAGCGGGGCTTCGCGGGACGGCTCACCGCCCTCGCCCGGCCAAGTGGCCCAGATCACATAAATACACAGGGGAAACCCGCGTAATGCGAGGCCTCACAGGCACTCTCGCACCTCAACAGCCACACGCGGCCCACGCCCGACCCCCGACGGAGTCCCCTCATGCACGTCTCGCTGGAATCCCCCACCGGCGCCCGCCTGCTCACCCCGGACGGCCGGGAGTTCGCCACCCCCGTCACCCTGCGCCACACCTCGGCCGAACCGCTCGCGGTCCGCCTCGACTTCCCCCCGCACGTCACCCTCGACGGCGAGGCCGCCACCTGGACGATCGCCCGGGAGCTGCTCGCCGCGGGCCTGGACGCCCCCGCCCGCACGGAGACCGTGCGCGTGCAGCCCGACGGCCCGGCGGACACCCTCATCGAGTTCCACTCCCCGGAGGGCCTCGCGGCGCTCCGGTTCGACACGGCGGGCCTGCGGCACTTCCTGCAGCGCACGCACACGGTGGGCCACACTCGGCAGGCACCGGAGCCCGCCCCCGCTCCGGCCGCCGCCGAGGACGTGGTGGTCCCCTTCGGCGCCCGGGCGCAGGACACGCGGGCCGCCCTGCTCGGGCGGCGCCTGCGCGACATACGGCAGGAACAGGACCTGTCGTTGCGCGAGGCCGCCACGGCAGCGGGCCTGTCGACGCTGTGGGCCGCGCAGATCGAGGCCGGCGAGATCCTCGACCTGGAGACCATGTCCCACTACGCCCGCTGCCTCGGTGCCGAACTCGTGGTGTCGGTCGAGTACGCGGGCCGTGCCAGACCTCGGGCCGTCCGGCCCCAACTGTCGCGGCGCATCGGCTAGGGCCTGTCCGGCGGATCGTGCCGCGGGCGCGGGGTCTGGCAGGCCGCCCGATCGCAGCCACCCGGACGCGACCCGATCCGCCGGACAGGGCCTACGGCCCGAGGTGCCGACGTCAGACGGCCGCCGCCTCGTCCGCGATGTTGCGGTCCTCGCCCGTCGGGTGGGTCACCTGGTGCACCACGGCGGCGATGGCTCCGCCGACCAGTGGCGCGACGATGAACAGCCACAGCTGGGAGAGTGCGGCGCCGCCCGCGAAGAGGGCCGGGCCGAGGCTGCGGGCCGGGTTCACCGACGTGCCGGTCAGCGGGATGCCCACGATGTGGATGGCGGCGAGCGCGAGGCCGATGGGCAGCCCGTCGAAGCCGGTCACCGCGACGCGGTGCGTCACGCCGAGCACCACGAACACGAGCAGGAAGGTGAGGACGACCTCGGCGAGGAACGCGCCGCCGGTGTTGATGTGCACGGCGGACCGGTCACCGAACCCGTTGCTGCCGAACGCGCCGTCGGCCTTGAAGCCCGGCACCTGCTCGGACATCAGGAACAGCAGCGCGGCGCCGGCGATCCCGCCCAGGAACTGGGCGATCCAGTACTCGACGGCGGTCCGCACGTCGATGCGCCGTGCGCACAGCATGCCCAGCGTCACCGCCGGGTTCACGTGACAGCCGGAGACCGGGCCCAGCGTGTAGGCCAGTGCCAGCAGCGTGAATCCGAAGGCCAGCGCGATGCCCAGGGTTCCGATGAACTCCGCTCCCAGGACAGCGCTGCCCACCGCGAAGAACACCAGCAGAAGGGTCCCGATGAACTCTGACGCCAACGCTCTCGTGCGCATCTGCTCCACCTCGTCCCACTCGTTCGGCCCCCACGAACAGCCTCGGCGGGGCATGGGCCGAGCGCCCGTCGAGGCAAACGAGGCTGGGCCGAACGGGTGATGCGGCTCCGTTCTGACTATGCCGGAGGAATTGGCAACTCCCTGTTCATCCTCTGGTGAGAGGCTGCTTGACGTGCGCACATGCCGTAGAGTGACGCGGCGATCACGGCACGAGACCGAGGAAAGCGGAGGGGCGGACCGTGGCAGACAGCACGGACATATGGTGGGAGCACGCAGCGTGCCGCACGACTGATCCCGACGAGCTGTTCGTCGAGGGGGCGGCACAGTCGAGCGCCAAGCGGGTCTGCGCCGGCTGCGAGGTCAGGACGGAATGCCTGGCCCACGCCCTGGACCAGCGCATCGAGCACGGAGTCTGGGGCGGGATGACCGAGCGCGAGCGCCGGGCGCTCCTGCGCCGCCGTCCCACGGTGGCCTCCTGGCGGCACCTGCTCGACGCCGCCAGGACCGAGCACCGGCAGGCGACGAGAGAGGACGTTCCGGCCCAGGTGTCCTGAACCGGATCGTGCGGCGGCGGCGCTCCTCACGGAGGCCGCCGCCGACGTGTGTTCCGGCGCGGGCGCCGCACTTCGGGTTTGACGACGTATCAGGTACGTCACACCGTCAACGGGGCCGGGGCCGTGCCGGTTTCCGGTCCGCGAGGCCGGCTCGGACCGTGCAGCCGCGGATGCTCGTTCGCCATGTGAGACGCCGTGGGACGAATCCACCAGGGTCCCTAGAGTGGCGCACATGTTCGGACCTGCTCGTGAGCTGGCACTCGCGCTCTTCGCGGCCACGCCGTGGAGCGTCGACGACGCGCTCTGTCGCCGCTGATGCCGTGGCGCGGGATCTCCGCGCCACCGTCGCCGCCCGTCCGACGTTCCCCCTCGCTCTTTCCGGAGACCTGCCTTGACCACCGCTCCCCCTGCCGGGGCGCCGCCCCGGAGCACCCTGCTCAGTCCCGCCCCCACCTCCTCCCCCGCGCCGCGGGCCGATCCGGCGCCGCCGGTCCGGCGCGTGCCGCTCGCCGTCGCCGCCGTCATCGGGGCCGTGCTCGCCGCGTACGTCTTCGCCGAGCACGGGGCCAAGCCCGGCGTCCTGCTGCTGCTCGGCATCGCGCTCGGATTCGCCCTGTTCCATTCGCGGTTCGGGTTCACGTCCGCCTGGCGCCAGCTGGTCGCCGTCGGCAACGGCACAGGACTGCGGGCGCACACCCTGCTCCTCGGCACCACCGCGACCCTCTTCGCCCTGATCATCGGGACCGGCAGCGGCCTGTTCGGGGCGGTGCCCGCGCCCAGCGCGGGACCGATCGGCGCGGGCCTGCTCGTCGGGGCCTTCCTGTTCGCCGTCGGCATGCAGCTGGGCGGCGCGTGCGCCTCCGGGACGCTCTTCGCCGTCGGCTCCGGGCAGAGCACGATCGTGCTCACCCTCTTCGGGTTCATCACCGGATCGACCCTCGCGGCCTGGCAGTTCGGGCTCTGGAACGACCTGCCGGCGCTCGACCCGTTCCTCCTCTCCGACCACGTGGGCTGGTTCGGGTCCTGGGCGGTGACGATCGTGGCGCTGGCCGCCGTCTGGTTCGTCGCGCGCACGGTGCAGGCGCGCCGCAATCCGCCCCCGGTCGGCGCCGCACCCTCGTCCCGGGGCGTGGCCGCCCGCGTGGTGCGCGGTTCCTGGCCGCTGGCCGCGGGCGCCGTGGTGCTGGCCGTGCTGGGCGCCGGTGTACTGCTCGTCTCGGGCGGCGCCTGGGGCATCACGAGCGCGTTCTCGCTGTGGGGTTCGAAGCTGGTGGGCGCGCTCGGCGGCTCCCCCGAGACCTGGGCGTACTGGCAACAGCCGGGCAGCGCCGCCCAGTTGACGGGTCCGGTGCTGGCCGACAAGAACAGCCTCACCGACATCGGCATCATGGTCGGCGCCGCGGTCGCCGCCGCCGCGGGCGGCGTGTGGCAGCTGCACCGCGGCATCCCGGCCAGGGCGGCGCTCGCCGCTATCGCCGGCGGCATCCTGATGGGCATCGGCGCGCGGCTCGCGGGCGGCTGCAACATCGGCGCCTACCTCGCGGGCATCGCCTCGGGCTCCCTGCACGGCTGGATCTGGGGCGCCGTCGCGCTCCTCGGCACCTGGGCGGGGCTGCGACTGCGTCCGCTGTTCGGTCTGGGCAACCCCAAGCCGACCGACAGCGTCTGCTGACCGGTCCTCACCCGTCGCCGTACATCTCCAGCAGTACGTCGACGACCTCGCCGACCTCCGCGTCGGCGAGGTCGTCGAACGCCCCGGAGTGCCGGGCCAGCAGGACTCCGGCGACCGCCGCCACGAGCACGTCGGCCCGCAGCCCGGGACGGTCGCGGCCCTCGCGGGCGAAGCGGGCCCGCAGCGGTTCCACGAGCCGCGCCTGGAGGGCCGCGCGGGTGGCGTCCTGGGCCCGCTGCTCACTGAGCGGCTGGACGGCGACGCGCAGCAGCGGCACCGGCCCGCGCCGCTCCGCCCGTTGGGCGACCTCGCGCAGCCGGGCCTCGGTGAGCAGGTCGTCCGGGGCGCTGTCACCGTGCTCGGCGCGCAGCACCTCCACGTACAGCAGGGCCTTGCTGCCGAAGTAGCGGGCGATCAGCGCGGCGTCGACGCCGGCGCGCTCGCCGATCTCCCGGATGGTGGTGCGGTCGTAGCCGCGCTCGGAGAACAGTTCCGTCGCCGCTCGCAGCAGCGCCTCGCGGCTGCGGGCGCTGCTGCGGCGCCGGTCGGCGCCCTCCCCGCTCACGGGCGGCTCGGCTCGGGGCTCGCCTCGGCCGCGGCGCCGCGGGCGGCCGCCACGACGGACGGCCGCGGCCGCACGCCGAACCGGGTGAGGGCCACCGCGAGCACCCCGGTGACCAGGAACGCGGCGCAGCCGACGAGGCCCGCGCTGCGGTAGCCGTCGTTCGTCGGCAGACCGGAGCCGGGGGCCGTGGCGGCCTGGAGGACGACCGCGCTGAGCGCGCTGCCGGTCGAGTATCCGATGTACTTCACGACCTGATTGAAGCTCATCGCGCTGCCGGTCTCCGCCGCGGGCACGCCGCCGACGATCAGGCCGGGGGTGACGGCGAAGGTGACGCCGACGCCGAGTCCGGCCAGCGCCATCATGACGCCGATCCCCCACAGGCTGGAGCGGGCGAGGAGGAAGCAGACGAGGCCCGCGAAGGAGAGCAGACAGCCCAGGGGCAACATCCGCGCGGGAGTCGCCGCGCTGCCCAGCATCCGGACCAGCCGGCCGGTGAGGAGGCTGGCCGCGGAGAACGGGACGAGCAGCAGTCCGGTGACGACGATGGACGCGCCGAAGCCGTACCCGGCGGACCCCGGCGTCTGGACGTAACGGGTCACCAGGGCGATCAGGAGGTACGTGCCGACGCCGCCGACCATCGTGGTCAGGTTGGCGACCAGCACGCCACGGTCCTTGACGAGGCTCACCCGGACCAGTGGGTGCGTGGAGCGCAGCGAGTGCGCCACCCAGCCGCCGAGCAGCACGACGGCGCCGACCGCGAGCGCGGCAGACAGCGAGCCCCAGCCCCAGCACGCTCCCCTCCGCCAGGGCGAGGAGCAGCGCCGCCGCATGCCGCTCGGCCAGGAGCAGCGCGCCGGAGAGTCCATCGTGGTGGTGGCGCGGTGCGGCGGCGCGGGCACGTACGATCGCGGTGGCGACGAAGGCGGCGACCGCGGTGGCCAGAAGGGCGAACCAGAACCCGGCGTACATGCCGAGGTACTCTCGGCGAGAGAGACCGGTGATCGGGTGGCCGAGGCCGATGCGCCGCGGTCGTCGGCGATGAGCGTCGCCACCGCGGCCCGCGCCTTCTCCGGCGGCGGCGCGTCGCGCGCGGTGGCGATGGCGAGCGGGACGGGCCCCATGCCGACCCCCTGCAGGGCCCGGCCGGCGAGCGGGCGGGGGAAGCCGACCGGCAGCGCCGCCGGCAGGCTGCCCGCCATGACGGCGGCGAGCCGGTGAGGATGACGCGCTTGCGGTACGGCCCGTCGCCGAGCCGCCCCATGACCAGGGTGGCGATGGCGCCGACCAGCATCGTCACCGTGAGCGCCCACTCGCGCGTGTGGAGACGGCGACGTGCGGTCCTCGGCCGCGATGGTCGGGATCAGCGCACCGAGGCTGCTGACCGCGGCGACGAGCATGCCCAGCGAGACGAGGACGGGCACGAGCGCGCGCGGGTGGCGCAGCGCGCGTCGTCGCGGCGGGCTCGCGGTGGGGCGGCCGGTATGGAGGGAGACAAGGAATTCCCGTTCGTGTCATCAAGCGATGTCATCGCATGATGACATGCCGGTCCCGCCGGTTCCACGCGCCTGCTCGGGTCAGGTGAGGAGCGATGTCACGCGGTCGACGCCAGGACGCCCGCGCCCACGGACACCACGCGGCCGAGCGAAGGTGTCGGTCACCTGCTCCAGGGCTTCGGCGGCCGGGGCTGCGCGACGTGCAGATGCGGTGCGCCCTCGGCGGTGATGTGTCCTTGTCGAGGGTGAACCAGCCGGGCACGACGTGGGCGGCGCCCGCGGAGTTCAGCCGCCGGGCGCCGCGCGTAGTCGAGCCAGGACGTGGGCGACGCTGCCACCGGTGGCGAGCGGCAGCACCGTCTTGCCGGACAGGGCGAACCGCGGGAGCAGACCGAGCAGCGCCTCTTCGGCAGACCGCCGTACGCGGCCTTGTGCAGACGTGCCGATCACGGTGCCGTCGGCCCGCGCGAAGCGCATCAGCGCCGCGTCGGCGATCGCCGGGTGGTGGACGTCGGCACGCGGCGGTGCTTCGGCGGGCGGAGGTCCTGCGGACGTCCACGAGCCGGGTCACACATCGTGGCCGCGGTCGGTGAGGCGGCGGTCGATCGTGGCCCAGGAGGCGGCCGGTGCGGGAGGTGGCGGAGGGCTGCCGGAGACGGACAGGATGACGGCCATGGGGAACCTTTCGGGTTCGGTGAGCGGAGTGCCGGGCGCGGTCGTGCCGCGCCGTTCACCAGGAGCTGGTCTCGGTGGTGATCAGGGGCGTGGGACGGCCACCGCGGAGGGCTTCGAGGAGGAGGACGATCTCGGCGGCGACGGAGCGGTGCTGCTGGTCGTTGAGGACGTCGTGGTGAGGCGCCGTGCACGACGGCGAGGCGGGCGGCGGGCAGGCTCTCTGGCGAGGCGGGCGACGGCGTCGCGGCCGGCCAGCGGGTCGCGGTCGCCGACGAGGAGCAGGTGGAGGAACCTCCCGCGGCGCCGTGAGCGGAGTCGAGGAGCCGTCCCGGCACCGGCGCGGCGGTAGCGTCCCGCGCCGTACCCCGGCGTCCCGGGTGAGGGCCTCTGCGGTGGACGGGGCACGTCGTCCTGAAGCGTCCGGCTCCTCTTCAGGAGCCGGCTTCCGCGGTGGCAGGGCCGGGAGCGCCGGCGAGGACGAAGCGCGCTCGGGGCGCGGCGCCGGTGGCCGGCCGGCCGGAAAGGGCGGCGAGCGCGGCGGCGCCCGTGTCGGAGCCACGAGGACGAGCGGGTGCGCGACGCCGCTCTCGGCCTGGGACGGCTTCAGGCGAGCCGGGCGGCGAACTCCCGCAGCCAACGCGGTCAGTGCGGTCACCGGGCGGCTCGGGCGCGTCGACGACTGCCGCGGACCCGGTGGCGCGTCCGCGGCGAGCCGCTGTCCGGACCGGTCGTAGCGTGGCATCGACTCGCCCCGGCCGGGACCACGACGACCGTGCGCTGCGGGTGTTCGCGCCCGCGCTGACCTGGTGGTCGGTGTACCGCTGCTGCTCATGCGGCCTCTCCTGCCGGGGTGGCGGTGTGGCGGTTGGCCGGGACGGGCGGTCCGAGGCCGCCGCGCAGGGTGTCGGCCTCGTACTCGGTGCGGAACAGGTCGCGCTTCTGGAGGACCGGTACGACGCCGCCGACGAACAGGGCGAGTTACTACTCCTCGGTGCGGAAGGCCGGGTTGACGTGCCGTCGAAGGTGCCCGCGTCGAACCACTCCTCGATCCGGTCGGCGACCGTCTCCGGCGCGCCGACGAACGGCGAGCGGCGGAACTCGGCCAGCGACTGGGCCACTTGACGCAGAGTCAGCTGCTCGGACCGCGCACGCTCGATGAGCTTCGCGGCGCCGGTCCTGCCGCCCTTCTCCGCGAGGTGGGCGACGTCGGGGAAGGGCGCGTCCAGGTCGTGCGTGCTGAAGTCGTACGCGCCGAAGGACCCGGCCGAGCAGGGCGAGGTGGCGGTCGAAGTCGTTGTCCTCCTCGAAGATCTCGCGCTCCCTGCGGCGGGCGGCCTCGTCGGTGGTGGCGACCACCGGGCCGCCGTGGATGAAGATCTTGATGTGGTCGGGGTCGCGGCCGTAGGCGGCGGTGCGGTCCTTGATGTCCGTGTAGTACTCCCGCGCCTGTTCCAGGGAGCCGCCGGGCGCGTAGATGCCCTCGGCGACCTGCGCGGCCAGGTCCCGGCCCTCCTCGGAGACGCCGGCCTGGAAGATCACCGGCTGGTCCTGCGGGAGCGCGAGAGGTTGAGCGGGCCCGCGACCTTGAAGTGCTCGCCCTCGTGGTCGAGCGGGTGCAGCCGGGCGGGACCGAGGAACACGTTGCGCTCGACGTCGGCGGGGAACGCGTCGTCCTCGTAGGAGTCCCACAGGCCCCGGGCGACGTGGACGAACTCCAGGGCGCGGCCGTGGCGGGTCGCGTAGTCGAGTGTTCGTCGAGTCCGTAGTTCTTCGAGGTGCCGGTGTCGAAGCTGGTGACGACGTTCCAGCCGGCCCGGCCGCCGCTGATGTGGTCGAGGAGGCGAAGCGGCGGGCGAGGTTGAACGGGGAGTTGTAGCGTCGAGCTCGCCGTGCCCACGAGTGCCGATGTGCCGGGTGTGGGTGGCGACGGCGGGAAGGAGGGTGAGGGGTTCGAGGCGGTTGAGGTAGTGCGAGGGGTAGTGGCGTTGATGAACTGGCTGTCGACGATGAACAGGGCGTCGAACAGGGCGTGTTCGGCGGCCTGGGCCTGGCGTATGTAGTAGTTGATGTCGATGCTGGCGTTCTGGCGACGCGCGGGTCCTTCCACAGTCCGTGCTGGCCGCCGCCGACGCCGTACGGGTGCAGCGCGAGGTGGATCTTCTTGCGGGGCATGAGAGCTCCAGGTCCGTGAGACGCGAGAGGGGTGACGTGAGGTGATGTGAGCGGGGTGCGAGGGGTGAGCGGGGTGAGCGGGGTGGGTTCAGGCGTGCAGCAGGGCGCGCAGCGCCTGGCGTTCGGCCCGGTCGGCGGGGGCGCCGTGGAGGGTGGGAGCGGAGCCCAACAGGAGTCGGGTGTAGGGGTGTTGTGGGTTCGTGACGATGTCGTGCGCCGTCCCGGTCTCGACGAGTTCGCCCCGGTAGAGGACGGCGATCCGGTCGGCGACCCCGGCGACGGAGCCGAGGTCGTGGGAGATGAGGACGAGCGCGACGCCGTCGGCGCGCAGGTCCTTGAGGATCTCAGGATCTGGACGCGGTTGGCGGAGTCGAGGGCGCTGACGGGTTCGTCGAGGATGAGGACGCGCGCGCTCGGTGACCAGCGCCCTTGCCACGGCGACGCGCTGGCGCTGGCCACCGGAGAGGGCGCCGGGCAGCCGGCCGAGCAGGTCCTCGGTGAGACGGACCCGGTCGAGGTGGGCGCGGATCCGCCGGGCCGTCTCGTCCCGCGGCACGCCGCGCACCAGGAGCGGCTCGCTCAGGGACTCCTCGACGGTCAGGTCGGGGTCGAGGCTGCGCAGCGGGTCCTGGAAGACGTACTGGACGACGCCCCGCCGGCGCAGGGCCCGCCACCGGCGGCGGCCGTAGGAGGTGACGTCCTCTCCCTCGACGACGATCGATCCGGCCGTCGCGGGACGAGCCCGAGGACGGTGCGGGCGAGGGTGGACTTGCCCGAGCCGGTCTCGCCGATCAGTCCGACCGTCTCGCCGGGCGCCACCGTGAGCGAGACCCCGTTCAGGGCCTGGCGACGCCGGCGGCGTGGTCCGTAGTGCACGTCGAGGCCGCTGATCTCCAGCGCTGAACTCGGTGTGCCGGATGGGGTGTTGCTGCTCACGCGTTCTCCTTCGCCGGGCGGAACCGCTCCAGTCCGTACTGCTCGTGCTCGGCGATCAGCAGCCGGGTGTAGTCGTCCCTCGGGTCGTGCAGGACGGAGCGGACCGGGCCCTGCTCGACGACCTCGCCGTGGCGCAGGACGAGGACCTCGTCGCAGAGCTGGGCGACGACGGCGAGGTCGTGGAGACGACGACGAGCGCGAGGCCGGTGCGCTCCCGGAGGTCGGCGAGGAGGTCGAGGATCTCCGCCTGCACGGTCACGTCGAGCGCGGTGGTGGCCTCTGTCCGCGATGAGGATCCGCGGCCGCGCCATGCGATCGCGGCGGCGATCAGGACGCGCTGCAGCATGCCGCCGGAGAGTTCGTGCGGGTACTGGACCCGGACGAGCTCAGGATCGCGCAGGTGGACCGCGCGCAGCAGTTCCAGGGTCCGGTCGCGGGCCTCGCGCCGGGTGAGGCCCGTCTTCACGCGGAGGACCTCGGCGATCTGGGCGCCCACCCGGATCGAGGGGTTGAGGTAGGACGCCGGGTCCTGGAAGACGGCGCTGATGGTGGTGTGGCGCGCAGCGCGGTCCAGCGGGCGGCGGTCAGGGTGGTGATGTCGGTGTCGGCGATCTCGATGGATCCGGCCGTGACCTCGAAGTGCGGGGGCAGGATGCCCAGGGCGGCGCGGCAGGTGAGGGTCTTGCCGCTGCCGGACTCGCCGACGATGCCGACCGTCCGCCGGGCGCCAGGTCGAAGCTGACGCCGTGGACGATCTCGCGGCCGGACGCCCGGTCGGTGATGTGGACGTCGCGCACGGACAGGACCGGTGCGGCCGTCGGGTCCGTGACGTCGCCGGGCTGCTCGGGGCGGGCGTGCTGGGTGGTCGGTGAGGTCATCGGGCGCCTCCGGCGGGGGTGGTGACGGCCTGGTCGGTGCGGTGGATCGCGGCCCTGCGCCGGTCGACGAGGGCGCGTCCCGCCTCGCCGGAGACGTCGCGCACGGCATCGGCCAGCAGGTTGCACGCCCAGACCGTCACCATGATCAGGAGAGCGGGGCGGCCGGCGCCCACGGCTGGTGGGCGAGGTAGCCGAGGTCGGAGGCGAGCAGGCCGCCCCAGGTCGGCTCGGGCGGCTGGACACCGATGCCGAGGAACGTGAGCGAGGAGACGATCACGAAGCCGGTGCCGATGGTCTGCGCGAGGGCGACCGCGAGCGGCGGCAGTACCTTCGCCCACAGGTGGCGTCGCACGATCCAGCCGAGGGAGGCGCCCGAGACGATCGCCGCCTCCACGTACGGGGAGCGGGCCACGGCCAGGGTCGCGGCGCGCGCCACCCGGTAGAACAGCGGGGAGACCAGCACTCCGGTGACGAGCATCGCTCTGCGTGATGCCGTTGCCGAGCAGGGCGATGACGGCGACGGCGAACAGCAGGAACGGCAGGGCGACGAGGGTGTCGGTCAGCCGGAGGGCGACCCACTCCGAAGGCGCGGCCGAGGTGGACCGAGAGGATCCCGGGCACGGCCCCCACCACCAGGGCGGTCAGGGCGACTTCGAGCGAGCCGAGGACGCTGACGCGCGAGCCGTCGAGCAGTCGGCTGAACGTGTCGCGGCCGAGGTAGTCGGTGCCCAGCCAGTGGGCGGCGGAGGGGTCGGCGAGCGTGCGGACGCTGGTGGCGAGGGGGTTCTGCGGGGCGAGCAGCGGGCCGAGGGCCGCGAGGAGGGCGATCACGGCGAGGACGGCGACGGCGATGCGGCCCGAGGTCAGGGCGAGTACGCGGCGGATCACGGTCACACTCCCTCTGCGAGGCCGGCGTGACGCGGGCCAGGACCAGGTTGACGAGCAGGTTGAAGGTGACGACCAGGACGATCGACACCACGAGGACGCCCTGGACGGCGGGTACGTCGCCGGCCTGGGCGGCGTCGTTGGCGAACCGGCCGAAGCCCTGCAGGCCGAAGATCCACTCGGTGACGACGGACGCGCCGACCAGGGCGGGGAACTTGAGACCGAGGGTGGCCAGGGTGGGGCCGAGCGCGTTGACGCAGCACGTGCCCGAAGAAGACGCGGCGCGGGCTCAGGCCGCGCACCACGGCTCCGGTCACGTAGTTCTCGCCGTACGCGGCGATCAGTCCGGTCCGCAACTGCCGGGCGACGTCGGCGATGACGTCGAAGCTGAGCGCGACGGCCGGGAGGGTGATGTGGGCGATCCACGGGCCGATGCCCTGCGCCGCCGGGACGTAGCCGGCCGACGGAACAGCCGGAGTCCGACGGCGAACACGGCCACGAGGACGATGCCGACGACGAACGCGGGCATCACCGAGATCACGGTGACGAAGCCGGTGACGGCCCGGTCGATCCAGGTGGTGCGCGCAGCAGCGCGGCGACGGTGCCCAGGACGAAGCCGACGACCACGCCGATGAGCAGCGCGAACGTCGCGACGGACAGGCTGACGCCGAGGCCGACCCCGATGAGGGTGGAGATGTCGGAGCCGTTGGTCCAGCTGGTGCCGAGCCGGCCGTGCAGCACACCGTCGAACCAGTCCCCGTACTGGACGAGGAAGGGCCGGTCCAGGCCCCATTCGGCCTCGACGCGGGCGATGGCCTCCGGGGTCGCCTCCTCAACTGGATCCGGGCGGGCTCAGTCCGCTCAGTGAGCGCAGGGCGAACGTCACGAACGTGGCGACGAGGAAGACCGGCACGAAGAGCGCGGCCGACCGGCCGAGCACGGCCAGGACGCGTCCGGCGGCGCGTCGTGCGCTCACTCGGCGCCGCCGATGGTGACGCCGGTCCAGTCGATGTGGGCGGGGTTCTTCGGCAGGCCGAGACGGTCTTGCTCTTCGCGATCAGGTTGGGCTGGGAGTAGGTGAAGACGAGGGCCTTGCTCTCGAGACCCGCCCGGGTCGCCGCCCGCAGGGTGTCGGTGTACTCCGGCGAGTCGAGCGGTGTCTCGCGGACCTTGGCGATGGCGGCCTCGAACCCGGCGGGCTCGTACGGGGAGCTGAGGTTGAGGGGGCCGTCGGGGCCGAAGTGGGCGGTGAGGGTCTGTGCGGCGGAGTCGCGCCCGGTGGTGGAGTAGAGCGAGAAGGTCAGGTCCTTGGCGAAGAACGGGGTCGCCCAGTTCTTGTCGATCTTGATGTCGACGCTGATGCCGGCCTTCGCGAGCTGCGACTGGACGATCTCGGCCTGCGGGTCCTCGGCGGGGATCACGAGGTCGAGCTTCAGGTCGCCCGCGTCGTAGCCCGCTTCGGCGAGCAACTTCCTGGCCTTGGCGAGGTCGTGCGGGTAGGCGTTCGCCGACTTCGGGTCGTAGGCGACGTATCCCTTCGGGAAGGGCTGGTCGGTGGTCTCGCCGTAGCCGAACGTCAGCTTGTCGACGAACTCCTGGCGGTCGACCGCGTAGCGGACGGCGTCGACGACCTTGTCGTTGTCGAAGGGCTTCTTGTTGACGTTGAGGCTGATGTTGGAGGCGTTGAAGCCGGGCTGGACGAACACGTCGAGGCCCGCCTTCTCGGCGGCGGACGCCTGGCTGGGTCCGATGTCGGCGAAGTTGTAGACGCCGGTCTGCAGGCCGGAGATGACGGTGGCGGCGTCGGGTGCCGAGGTCAGTTCGACCTGGTCGATGTGGATGTTCTCGGCGTCCCAGTAGTCCGGGTTCTTCTTCAGGACGGCCTTGGTGCCCGGAATGAGCTGGGTGACGGTGAAGGGGCCCGCGCCGACCGGTCCCTGGTCGAGCCGGGCCGGGGACTTCGCGGCCTTCGGACTGGCGATCTGCAGGACGCGCTGTCCGAGCAACTGCGGTATCTGGTAGTCGACTTGACTGAGGTGGACGACGGCGTCGAGGCCCTTGGCGTCGACGGACTCGATCGAGGTGAGGTCGCCGAAGAGCGCGGAGTTCTTCTGCTTCTCGGCCCGTTCGATCGCCGCCTTGACGGCGGCGCCGTTCACCGGTTCGCCGTCGCTGAACTTCAGGCCGGAGCGCAGGTGGAAGGTGATCTCGTCGCCCCTGCTGTTGTACTCCCAGCTCCTGGCGAGGTCGGGGACGGCGTTCCCCTTCTCGTCGGTGCGGGTCAACGATGCGTAGACCAGGGCGAGTTCACGGAACTGGGCGCCACTGCCGCTGACGACGGGGTCCCAGTGGGCGGGGAAGTACGAGGAGGTCCACTTGAGGGTCGAGGAGCCGGTCGCGGAGGCGGCTTCGCCGGCGCAGCCGGTGAGGGCCGGGGCGAGGAGGGCGGCCAGTGCCGTCACGAGACCTGCGGTGCGCAGGCGTACGGCGGGGCGTCGGGGCGTGCGGCGTCCGGGCATGGGGGTTCTTTCGTCGAAGGCCCGTTTCCGCGCGGGCGGCGGTCACGAGGCAGGGCGAGGGGCGGCTCGTCCCCTCGACCACACCTGGGCTGCGCCTCAACAGGCGTACGCGGCACGGGTGTTCGGGCGCGACGCCGTCGGGCGCGGGGCAGGGGAAGGCACGGGGGCGAGCCGGGAGACGGGCGGCGCGGCGGAGCGAGCGCGCTCGACGGAAGGGCGCGTCAGGGGCGCGCGGAACCGTGGGATCGGCAGGTCAGCGACAGAGGGCGCTACAGGTGCGCCGCAGATCCACGTAGCGGCACACCACACCGGGGTGCGTCGTGAGCATGTCCCACATCCTGGGGTCGTCCGACTGTCCGTGTCAATGGACACCTAGGGGTGTCTCATTCGGCGGACGGTCTTCCGTCGCTGGTCAACGGCCTTTCAGTGGGCGGCCGATGCTCCCTGGCCGGCTTCACCGATGGCGGATCCGCCCGGCGCGGGACAGACGCGGGCCTCCTCCGCGCACCGCCACAGCGGGCCTCCCGCGGTGTCCACCCGTACGGCGCCGGGCGGCGGCCAGGGGCCGGCGGCGAGCACCTGCCGCTCGGGCTCCGAGAGGCTGCGGTGGTGCCGCAGCGCCTGCGCCGCCGGCAGTGCGGCCGGGCCCGTCCGCAGCAGTCCCGGGCAGAGTTCCTCGACCGCGCCCGCGTACTCCTCGTAGGGCCGCCAGCCTGGGACGATCCGGCGCGCGGCGGCCGTGCGGAGCAGCAACGTCGGCAGCGCGTAACGGAGTTGACCGTCGTGGGTCTCCTTGGCCGTGCCCGGGTGCGGTGATCCGCTGTCGACGCGACGGGCCTCGGGCAGCGGGTCGCGCGCCTCGGCACGGTCGCCCCGCACCCGCTCGCGCACGGCGTCCGAGGCCGCGTCGCGGCGCAGCCGATCGCCGTCCAGGTCCGGCACTCCGCGGGCGGCGAGGAGGGCCGCGTCCATGGTGTCGGCGGGCTCACCCCGGACGAACACGGTCTCGCGCAGCCGCCGCAGCACCCGGTCGGCGATCCGACTCCCTTGCGCCTCGGCCGCCTTGGCGACGAGCGAGGCGGAGCCAGGAGCTCGCCGCGACCCGGCTCAGCGGCACCGCCCGCGGGGCCTTCGTGTGCCCGCAGATCCCCTCGACGTACCGGGCGTACCAGGCGGTCTCCGCGGCCGGGTCGGGCGGCGGGTCGTCGCCGTCGTCGAAGAGGATGCAGTAGGCCCGGCGCCAGCGGACCCGCCCGTCCAGGGCGGCCCGAGCTGCCGGAAGACGGGCTCCGAACCCCAGGCCCAGGGGCACAACGGGTCGGTGTACTCGACGACTTCGAGCTGCACCGCACCGCCCTCGCGCGTCACGCGGCTCCCTTCGCGGCCGGCACCGCGTCCGCCGCGGGCAGCAGCGAGGCCAGCGTCACGCCGCCGAGTACCGCCGCCGCGTCGGCTTCTGATCCGGCGCCACACGTCCGGCAGTCCGGTCGCGGCGCCCGGATACGCCAACCCGCCGACGGGCTCTCCCCGCAGGTCAGCAGGTCCCCGTCGATGGCACGGCTGACGTCGAGCAGGGTGATCTCGTCGGCGCTGCCGCCCAGCCAGTACCCGCCTTCGCAGCCGCGCGCTGGCTGCGCACCAGGCCCGCCCGGCGCAACTCGCCCACCACCGACTTCAGGAAGCGGAACGGAATCCCCTGCGAGGAGGCGATGGCCTCACAGGTCAACGGGCGGTCCGGGCGCGTGCGAGCTCCAGCAGGGCGCGCGCGGCGTAGTCCGCCTTCGCGGAGAGATGCATGCGCCCATCATGCCCGAACACCCGCGCGCGGCAAGGCTCTTCATGACCGGTCACTGCTGTGTTGCGGGAAGATTGCCGCAGGTGGGAACCAATGGACACCTCTTGACATCCTTTTCCGGGCGGCTCTAGCGTCCCGACCATAGAGCGACCCGCTGACCACTCCTGGCGAGGGCTTCCACCCGCACCTCCCCGACGCCCCGTCCACCCCTCCGCTGCGCAGCAGGCTGCACCACGTCCGCGCGGACTCCTGGACGGCGACACCGCGCAGACCGGCGGCATGCGGCGCTTCGCCGCCGTCAGCGGGCGGACGGTGGGCTCGGAGAAGCTGTGGATGGGCCAGACCCACGTCGCCCCGTCGACGTCCTCGTCGGACCACCACCACGGCGAGTCCGAGACCGCCATCTACGTGGTCAGCGGGCACCCGGAGTTCGTGTTCGTCGACGACTCGGGCGACGGCACCGACGAGGTCCGGCTGCGCACCTCCCCGGCGACTACATCTTCGTACCGCCCTACGTCCCGCACCGCGAGGAGAACCCGGACCCGGCCGAGGAGGCCGTGGTCGTCATCGCCCGCAGCACGCAGGAGGCGATCGTGGTGAACCTGCCGAAGCTGTACGCGCTCGGAGGCGGAGCCGACTAGGTCATCGTCCTTCAGATCATCGGATCGCCGGCCCGAGGTGTCGTCTAGCTGCAGTCCGACATGAACCGGCCTTCGAGGTGGTCGGAGCTGAGGAAGATGAAGCCACTCCCGTAGCCGAAGTTGAGGAAGAACGGGTCTGACTCCGCCTCGCCCCGGTCTGCGCGAACTGGCAGAGGAACAGCCAAGACGAGTCGATGCCGACGGCTCGGCCGTTCGGGTAGTGGGCCTCACCTCCTAGGAAGTCCGTGGGTTGCTCCTCGTCAAGGGATTCGACCTCTGGCCCCTCGCTTCGCAGCCATCGCGACCAGGCGGCGGCATGGTTCGCCGCCTTGTCGAGCTCCGGTGGCATCGGCATCAGGTCTATCAGCCATTCAACGGGAACCTCTGTCTCGTCCGGACCCCAACGCCACAGGGTTCGCCCCTGGGTGCTGGGGGAGCCGATCGACGCGAAGGACGGTATCCGCCCACCCGGCTGGACCAGGACAACGGCCTCGCCGTCCTCCACTGCGTCGCCGCCCATGTCCAGGCCCTCCTCGTGCAAAAAGAGGTAGGCGAGACGTACCTCGTTCCCTGGCACCCGGAACTGGCCGACGAACACGAGCGGCTCACGCGTACGCGGATGCACCGGCCACGCCGGACCGTCCAGCCAGACCGGCTGCCCGCCGAACTTCGACACCGGGACCGTGACCGGCTTGGGCGCAGCCCGAAGGACATCTGCAGCCGCGGCAGAAAGGCCGCATCGTAGAGCCCTCGGCCTGACGAGTCGGCTCGGAGATCATGCTGCTGACGCTACGACACCCCACCGACAGGACTCGGTTCGGGCCTGACCGCTGCCTGACCCACAACATCCGGCGAAGGCAGCCGAGATCCGCTCAGGCCGCGCCCGGCCCCACGCGCCGGGTCGTCGCCCAAAGTGCCAGGGCCGCGAGGCTGAAGGACGTGCCGAGTGCCGTGACAGCCGGCCAGCCGGCGGCCGCGTAGGCGAGGGAGGAGCCGAGGGCGCCGAGGCTGCTGCCGGCCGAGTAGAAGACCATGTAGCCGCCGATGATCCTGCTGCCCGCGTCGGGGCGGACCGAGTGGATCAGGGTCTGGTTGGTGACGTGGACGGCCTGCACGGCGAAGTCCAGCAGGACGGCGCCGATCGCGAGCGCCACAGCGACCGCCCGGTCAGGCCGATCGGGAGCCAGGACAGGGCCAGTACGGCGAGGCCGACGCCCGTGGTGCGCCGGGCGAGGCCCCGGTCGTTCCAGCGTCCGGCCACGGTGGCGGCGACGGCCCCGGCCGCCCCGGCGAGCCCGAACGCGCCGATCGCCGTGCGCGACAGCGACCACGGCGGTCCGCTGAGCGGCTGCGCCATGCCGCTCCACAGCGTGCTGAACGCGGCGAACACCAGCAGGGCGAGCGTGCCCCGGACCCGTAGCAGCGGCTGGCGGGCGAACAGGGTGACGGTCGAGGCCACGAGCCGCCCGTACGACATCTCGCGCGCGTCGACGGCCGGGGCGCCCGCGGGCAGGGCCCGGCGCACCAGCACGGTGAGGACGAGGATCACGCCCGCGGCCACGAGGTAGACCGCACGCCAGCCGGCGAGGTCGGCGAGGGCTCCGGCGGCGGCGCGGGCGAGCAGGATCCCGGTGACGATGCCGCCGGTGACCGTGCCGACGGCGCGGCCCCGCCGGGCGGGCGGGGTCAGGGCGGCCGCCGCCGCGACCATCGTCTGGGCGACGACGGCGAGCAGCCCGACCGCGGCGAGCGCGGCGAGCAGCGCGACGGCGCCCGGCGCGAGTCCGGCGGCCAGCAGGGCGACGGCGAGCAGTGCGAGCTGGCCGGTGACCCGCGGCGTCGGCGGTCGAGCAGGTCACCGAGCGGGACGAGGCCAACAGGCCGTGATGGCGTAGCCGAGTTGGGTCACGGTCACGATCGCTCCGAGCCATCCCGCGCCGAGCGCGAGACCGTTCGCCGAGGGTCACCAGGAGGGGCTGGGAGAAGTAGACGGTGGCGACCGAGCTGCCGCAGGCGAGGGCGAGTCAGGTACGAGCCGGGCGGATGGCGATCCGTCCGGCACGGTCGCCTCCTCTGCGCGCGCTCCGCTCCCGTCGCATGCGCCGACCGGTTCCGAGCACTGGACCGCCATGTCGCCCCGCCTTCCATTTGGTTGCATCTTGCTACCGGAGTGACCGTAGTCGGACGGGGTAGCATGTTGCAACCACTCCGAAGGGTCCGGGGGCTGGAGAACGAGGAGTCGCGGATGGTCGCCCGCACACGATTCGATGCCGACCCGTGCCCCGTCGCCCGGTCGGTGAACGCCATCGGCGACTGGTGGTCGCTGCTGATCGTGCGGGACGCCTTCGACGGCAGCCGCCGGTTCGGCGAGTTCCACCGCAGCCTCGGCATCGCGAAGAACATCCTGGTCACGCGGCTGCGTTCGCTGGAGGACGCCGGTGTGCTGCAGAGCGTGCCCGCCCCGGACGGCGGCTCCCACCGCGAGTACCGCCTCACGGACAAGGGCCGCGCCCTGTTCCCGGTGATCGTCGCGCTGCGCCAGTGGGGCGAGGCGGAGTGCTTCACCCCGGCGAGGAGCACTCCCGCCTCCTCGACCAGCAGGACCGGCCGACCGCTGCACCGGCTGGAGATCCGGGCGGCGGACGGCCGGCCGGTGGAACCGGAGGACACGGTCGTCGAGAAGGTGTGAGCGTCCGGGGCCGCCGGCCTGCCCGCGGCCGGAGCGACGCTCCGGCGTCGGCGATCTAGAGTGCCTGCGAGGGGCGGACCGTCGGGCGGTGTCGCCCGCGGCACCGCGTGGACCTCGGGTCCGGAACCGGAGCGAACGATGAAGGCAGCGCAGTTCAGCAGGTTCGGCGGCCCCGAGGTGCTGGAGATCGTGGAGCTTCCCGAACCGCACCCGGGGCCGGGTCAGGTACGGATCGCGGTGCGCGCCGCCGGTGTCAACGCCAGCGACTGGAAGAAGCGCCGGGGCCTGATGGACCAGGAGCTTCCGCAGACCCTGGGCCACGAGGCGGCGGGCGTCGTCGACGCGCTCGGCGACGGCGTGTCGGACGTCTGCGTCGGCGACCGCGTCGTCGGGCTCTCCGGCGCGGGCGCGGCCCAGGCCGAGTCCGCGGTGCTCGACCACTACGTACGCGTGCCGCCCTCGCTCGACTTCGCCGCGGCGGCGGCCCTGCCCACCGCCCTGAGACGGCCGCGCGCGCCCTCGACCAGCTCGGCGCCGAAGCCGGCCGCACGCTGCTGGTCAACGGCGCCTCTCCGGCACCATCGGCAGCGCCGCCGTCCAGCTGGCCGTGGCACGCGGGAGTGCGGGTGATCGGCACGGCCGGACCGGCCAACCAGGACCACCTGCGCTCCTCGGAGCCGAACCCGTCACCTACGGCGAGGGCATGGCCGGCCGGGTCCGCGTGCTGGCTCCCGACGGCGTCGACCTGGCCCTCGACGTCGCGGGCAGCGGGTGCTGCCCGAGCTCATCGGGCTCGCGGGCTCCCCGGGAACGTCCTCACGGTCGCCGATGTCGCCGGAGCTCAGGAGCACGGCGTCCGGTTCAGCTCGCGGCGACACCGGCCGCGCCCTGTACGTCCTCGACGAGATCGGCCCACTGGTCGAGGCCGGGCGCCTCACCGTTCCGCCGTGCGGACGTTCCGCTCGCCCACATCGCCGCGGCGCACCGCGCGGGCGAGGAAGGGCGTACGCGCGGCGTGCTCGTGCTCGTCGTCGGCTGAGCCGGCGGTCGGGTCCCGGCCGCATCAGGTTCCCGACAGCGCCGTGTCGGCGTCGCCCTGCCGCGCCGGCGCCGTGAACTGCGCCTCGCGGACGGCGGGTTCGGGCAGCGTGCGGAAGAGCAGCCAGCTCAGTGCCGGCATGGCGATCAACGGGGCGAGCGCCGTCCGCAGGGAGAGTCGCGTCGGCGAGTCGGCCGATGACCGGGCTCACTCAGACCGCCGATGCTGACGGTCAGTCCGAGGGTGACGCCGCTGGCGGTGCCGACCCGGAGGGCAAGTAGTCCTGCCCGAGGGTGACTTGGAGCGAGAACGGCACGTACAGGCCTGCGGAGGTGAGGGCCACGAAGACGAACAGCGCCGGGCCCGGCACGTAGACCACTCCGGCCACGGCGACGATCGACGTCAGGTAGGACCAGCGCGAGACCCGGACCCGGTCGTAGCGACCCGCCAGTGAGCCGCCGAGCACCGAGCCCACGGCACCGCCCAGGAACAGCACGAACAGGGCCGCCGTGCCCGCGGCGGCGCTCCCGCCGAGCCGCTCCTGGGCGTACAGCGAGATGAAGGTGCTCAGCCCGATGAAGACGACCGAGCGGAACACCACGGCCAGCGAAAGGCGCACGAACGAGGCCACGTCGTCCGCGCCCCGCGCCGCCGCCGTGGACGGACCGGTCCCCCGGCCGCCGCCCAGCATCCGCAGCACCGGCACGCACAGCGCGGTCCCGGCGAGAGCGGGCAGCAGCTGCACCGGCGTCCAGTGCAGCGAGCCGTGGCCGATCGCGGTGGCGACCGATGAGCGGCGCGAGCGCGTAGCCGATGTTGCCGCCAGCAGAGAACCAGCCCATGGCGCTGTGACTGCCCCGGCTGGCGAGCGCCGCGCCACCCGCGCGGACTCGGGGTGATAGGCGGCGACCCCGATCCCGGAGACCGCCACGAACGTCAGGGTCAGTCCGTACGAGCCGCCGAGCCCGCTCAGCGCGATGCCCACCGCCGAGGAGCGTGCTCACCGGCAGCAGCCACGGCATCGCTCCACCGGTCGGTGAGCGCGCCGAACACGGGTTGCGCCACCGACGACAGCAGCGAAGCGGCGAGCACGATGCCGGACGCGACGGCATAGCTGTAGTCGCGCTCCGCCACAGAAGAACGGGATCAGCGCCGCGACGGCGCCCTGGTAGACGATCCACGCAGGCATGGCCCACGGCCAACACAAAGATCGATGCATTCCTTCGCACGCCTCCATGCTGGCGGGATCCCGTCGCGTCGCGCTTTCGATAGATTGCCAACCAATGCAGAACATCCGCCACACTCCCGTCGCGCCCACCCGCACCCAACGCCTCACGTCGGGCGGCGAGATCGACGCGCACCGCCACGACGACCACCAGATCGTCTATGCCAGTCACGGCATCATCGCGATCACCACCGACGCGGGTTCCTGGGTCGCGCCCGCCACCCGCGCGCTCTGGATCCCGGCCGGCACGGTCCACCGGCACCAGGCGCACGGCGAGCTCGACCTCCATCTTCGTGGGCCTGCCCACCACGCAGAACCCGCTCGCTCGACGCGCCGACGGTCCTCTCCGTCAGCCCCCTGCGCTGCGCGAGCTGATCGTCGCCTACACCCGACCCCGGACGACGAGAGCTCCGCAACGCCGGCGGCTGCGCGCGGTCCTGCTCGACCAGTTGCGGATCTCTCCCCAGCAGCCGCTCCACCTGCCCACGCCGAGCACGCCGCTGCTGCGGGAGCTGCACGCCATCCTGCGGGCGGACCCGGCGGACAACCGGCCGCTGGACGAGCTGGGCCGGCAGATCGGGGCCGGCGCACGCACCCTCTCCCGGCACCTGCGGAGCGAGCTCGGCCTCACCTACCCCCAGTGGCGCACCCAGATCAGGCTCCACCACGCGCTGATCCTGCTGGCCGACCACACGCCCGTCACCGCGGTCGCCCATCAGTGCGGCTGGTCGTCCGCCAGCACGTTCATCGACGTCTTCCGCCGCACCTTCGGACACACTCCGGGCGCCCGGCCACCCACACCGTCCGACTAGACCTGGACCAGGGCGAGTTCCGGGCGCTTCGCGGAGCGTCCGTCGCCGGACGACCGGCCCCGCAGCCGCCTGACGAGCCACGGGCCGAGGAAGCTCCCTGGCCCAGCGGAGCTCGACCAGTCCGCCCCAGGGCAGGCCGGGCAGGGACGGTGCGGGGGCGTGACGGGCCTGGCCCAGGTGTCGTCGCTGCCCGGCACTCCGAGGGTGTACGCCATGGCGGCGGCGATGCGTGCGTGTCCCAGTGGGCTGGCGTGCAGCCGGTCTCGCTCCACAGCCGCGGGTCGGTCGCCACGGCGTGGTGGTTCATCTCGGCGACGGTCACGCCGTGCCGCCCGGCCGCCTCACGGATCCGCGCGTTCAGCAGGGTGATGCGTCCGCCGAGCGGCCGGGCGAGCGGCATGATGCGGGTGACGCGAAAGGTGAGCGTGATGACGTGGTGCCCGCGGCGGTGAGCGCGGCGAACATCGCCTCCAGCTCTCCGGCCACCTCGTCCGCGTCGAACCGCGGCCGCAGCAGATCGTTGACCCCTGGCCACCACGCTCGCCAGGTCCGGCTTCAACGCCAGGGCGGGCGCGAGCTGTTCGGCCCGCACCTGCCCTGCGAGACGGCCCCGCACCGCGAGGCTGGCGTACTGCAGGCCGGGTTCTGCCGCCAGCCGCTCCGCGAACCGGTCCGCCCAGCCGCGCAGACCGGTCGCGTCGTCACTCGTCGCCCACCCCTCGGTCTGACTGTCGCCGAGGGCCACGTAACGCGAGAAGTTGGTCTGCGGACCGGACATCGGACTCCACCCCTGAAGTGACACGGATCCCGTCACCATACTCAACCAGCTGAGCAATCACGCTCGGCGAGCGTCCACTCTCTCGACCGGCCCGGCCGGCTCGGCAGCAGTCAGCCAGCGGTACGTCGAGGCGGGCGCGCCGGTGGCTGAACGCGGCGATCGAGTGGGGCCGTGGTAGCTGCCGAGTGCCGGACTCGCCGACGCCGCCGAAGGGCAGGTCGGGCACGCGCAGATGGGCCATCGGCAGGCCGAACCGAGGCCGCCGGACGAGGTCCGGCGGCGAGCCGGCCGCGGGTGGCTCCCTGTTCTCGGTGAAGCCGTACAGGGCGAGGGGCTTGTCGCGGTCGTTGATGAAGGCGATGGCCTCGTCCAGGCCGTCCACCTCGACGATCGGCAGCACGGGGCCGAAGATCTCCTCCCGCATGACCGCGTCGTCGCCCCGCACGCCGGTCAGCACGGTCGGCGCGATGCAGCACGTCGTCGCGGTCGGTGCGACCGCCGAACGCGAGGGTGCCGGAGTCGAGGAGGGCGGCGATCCGGTCGAAGTGGCGCCGGTTGACGATGCGCCCGTACGCGTCGGAGGTCTGCGGGTCGTCGCCGAACATGCGGCGCACCGCTTCGGCGAGGGCGACTTCCAGGCCGCGGGCGGTGGCCGGGTCGGTGAGGACGTAGTCGGGCGCCACGCAGGTCTGGCCCGCGTTGCGGAACTTGGCCTCGGCGAGGCGGGTGGCGACGACCGAGAGGTCCGTGTCGCGGTCGACGAACACCGGTGACTTGCCGCCGAGTTCGAGGGCGACCGGGGTCAGGTGCTCGGCGGCGGCACGCATCACGATGCGGCCGACGGTGCCGCTGCCGGTGTAGAAGATGTGGTCGGGGTGCGCTGCGCGAGCAGTTCGGTGGTCTCCGGCACTCCGCTCCTCGACGACGGCGACCGCCCGGGATCCAGGTATCGGGGCACCAGCCGGGCCATCAACGCGGAGGTGGCGGGGGCGAGTTCGCTCGGCTTGAGGATGACCGTGTTGCCGGCGGCGAGTGCTCCGGCGACCGGGACGAGCGACAGCTGGACCGGATAGTTCCAGGGCGCGACGACCAGGACGGTGCCCAGCGGCTCGTAGTGCGTTCCGGCGGTCGTGCCGTCCGGGAGTCCGGCGAGGACTCGGCGGCCAGCGGCTCGGGGGCCAGCCACTCCTCCAGGTGGGCGAGCGTGTGGTCGATCTCGCGGACCGGCAGGTCGATCTCGGCGGCGTTCGCCTCGAAGCGCGGCTTGCGCAGGTCGGCGTACAGGGCGTCGGCGAAGGCGTCCCGGTTCTCGGTGAACAGGCCCGCAGTGCGGTGAGTTGGGCCCTGCGCCAGGCGATCGGCCGGGTCCGGCCGGACCGGAAGACGGCTCGCAGCGATGCGACGAGGGCGGCGGTGCCGGTCCCGGTGGCGCTGGTGGCGGTACCGGTGTCAGTGGTGTCAGTCATGGGGGTGGTGGAGCTCCGTTCAGATGCCTCGTGCGGGTCTGACCCGAAGGCGGTCAGGCCCGACCCGGGGAAGGCAGGTCAGGCCCGGGGAAGGCGGACGAGCATCTTGCCGGTGTTGGCGCCGCGCATCATCGAACCGAACGCGTCGACCGCGTTCTCGATGCCGTCGACGACGGTCTCGTCCGCGACGAGCGAGCCGTCCGCGAGCCAGCGCCGCCCGCCTGCGCCGGGCGTAGCGTCCGGGACGAGGTGGAAGTGGTCGCTCACGTTCATGCCGCGCAGGTTGATGCGCTTGCCGATGGCGAGCGGGAGGTGCGGCGGGCCCGCGGGCAGTTCGGTGGCGTTGTATCCGGAGATGGCGCCGACCATGGCGATCCGCCCGCGCAGGTTCATGACCCGCAGCGCGGCGTCGAGGTGGTCGCCGCCGACGTTGTCGAGGTAGACGTCGATGCCGTCGGGCGCCGCCTCGGCGAGCTGCCCGCGATGTCGCCCTCGCGGTAGTCCAGCGCCACGTCGAAGCCGAAGTCCTCGGTGCGCCGCTTGGCCTTGGCGGGACCGCCGGCCGAGCCGATGACCTTGGCCGCGCCGAGCTTGCGGGCGAGCTGCCCGGCGATCGGAGCCGACCGCGCCCGCGGCGCCGGAGACGAAGACGACGTCGCCCTCCTCGACCGGGGCCACTTCCTGAGACTGGCCCACGCGGTCAGTCCGGTCGTACCGAGCACTCGCAGGCTCCGGGCGGGAGCGAGTTCGGTGTCGACGAGCTGGGCCTGGGCGGCGTCGAGGAGCGCGTACTCGCGCCAGCCGAGGAAGTGGGTGACGGTCGCGCCGACCGGGACACCCGCGTCCTGCGAAGCGACGACGGTGCCGACGGCGGAGCCCGTCATGGCCTCGCCCAGTTCGAACTGCGCGATGTACGACTCGCCTTCGTTCATCCGCCCGCGCATGTACGGGTCGACGGACATGTAGTCGTTGCGGACGACGATCTGGCCAGGACCCGGGTCGGGCACGGTGACGGTCTCGAAGGCGAAGTCGGACTGCTGGGGCTCGCCGACGGACGGGCGACGAGGTGCCATTCACGGCTGGAGAAAGACATGACGATCCTAGTGAGGGGGTGCGAGAGTGAGGGGGTGAGAGAGGAACAGGCGACTGGTGGTGGGGGATCAGCGACCGCGGGCGCGGCCGCCGGTGCGAGGGGCACGCCCAGCACCGCCGCCACGAGCGCGTCCGACGCCAGGGGCAGCAGCCTGCGGGCGTCCTGTGTGTTCCAGACCCATGACCTGGGCGATGCACAGGGTGGCCGCGTCGGCCGGTTCGATCCCGGCGACGGTGCCCTGCCTCGGCGAACAGGCCGGTGAGCAGGGCGTGCAGATCGGTGGTGAAGGCGGTGCAGATCCCGCCGAACAGCCGGGTCTTGTCGTCGAGGAGTTCGGCGGTGTGCGGAGTCCCCGGACAGTTCGAGGACGAGGTCGAGCTTGGCGGCGAGCACGCCGCGCACCCGGTCCGGTACGTCGCGCCGGTGTCGGCGGCGGCCCGGCGGGCCGCTCGAGGCCGCTCGTGCAGGCGCCCGGCGAGCCGCCGGAAGGCGTCGTCCTTGCTGCGGACGTACTGGTAGACCGCGGACCGACACCCCATGGCGGTGGCGATGTCGTCCATCGTGGTGCGCCGTACGCCGTACCTGGTCAGGCAGTCGTACGTCGCGTCGAGGACCTCGTCGAGCCGGTCGGTGCCCATCGGGTCAGACCAGCTTCTTGAGCAGTTCGTCGGCGAGCGGGGCGGCGGAGGCC
This sequence comes from Streptomyces sp. KL116D, assembly GCF_030766975.1. Taxonomy (NCBI): domain Bacteria; kingdom Bacillati; phylum Actinomycetota; class Actinomycetes; order Kitasatosporales; family Streptomycetaceae; genus Streptomyces; species Streptomyces sp. KL116D. Next base: position 272,912 of record NZ_JASERH010000046.1, read on the forward strand.
GGGTTCTCGCCGGTGACCAGGTTGCGGTCGACGACCACCTTCGGCGCCCACGCCTCGCCGGCCCGGACGCGCACTCCGGCCTCGGTGAGACGGTCCTGGAGCAGCCACTTGGCCTTGTCGGCGAAGCCGCCCTGGGTCTCCTCCTCGTTGGTGAACGCGGCCACGTCGTAGCCCTTGAAGGAGTTGGTGCCGTCCGCCTTGGTCGCGGCGAGCAGTGCGGCGGGACCGTGGCAGACGACGGCGAGGGGCTTGCCGACTCCAGGGCGCGTCAGCACGTCACCGAGGTCGCGTCGACGGCGAGGTCCTCCATGGGGCCGTGGCCGCCGGGGTAGAAGACGGCGGCGTAGTCGTCGAGGTTCACGTCGTCCAGGCTGATCGGGGACTGCAGCTCGGCGAACGCGGCGAGGTCGGCGGCCATCCGGTCGGCGCCCTCCGCCCGCCGTTGAACTCGCCCAGCGCGACTGCTGGTCGACGGTGGGCACGACGCCACCGGGGGTGGCGACCATCGATCTCGTGACCGGCCGCCTTGAACGTGCCTGGTAGGGGGCGACGGCCTCCTCGGCCCAGGTAGCCGGTGGGGTGCTGCGCGCCGTCGGCCAGCGTCCAGTGGTCCGTGCCGGTGACGACGAAGAGGATCTTCGACATGAGGGTTCTCCGCGTGCGGGTCCCGCACGAGGCGTACGATCGGGGACGGTCCGTCGCCGCCGCTGACACGTCCGAGGCTCCGATCACTCCGCCGTACGCATTTCGTCAGTGCGGCGACGTCCTCGACCGTAGGCTACCCCATCGGAATCCAATAGGCTCGTACATGTGAGAGATAGGATTCGACGACAACGGGAATGGACCCGGGAATACCTGGCGGCCGCGCAGCCGCCGCACGGGGCCGGGCTTCCGACCTGAACCTGCTGCGCACGTTCCTCGCGGTGTACCGGGCGCGCGCTTCACCGCGGGCGCCCGGCTGCTGGCCTGTCCCAGCCGACCGCCGCTGACGCAGATCCGGTCCCTGGAGAGCCAGCTCGGCCGGGAGCCGTTCGAGCGGCAGCGCCGCGCGGCGTGGCGCCCACCCGCTCGCGCCGAGCGCCGCGCGGGTCATGGAGCCGCTGGACGCGCTCGGCTCGGTCAGCGGCTCGGGCGTGGCCTGTTCGGCGAGGGGACGCGACCCCGTCCATGTGGCGGGCCCCGCCGAGTACCTCACCCACTGCGTGCTGCCGACGGTCGCCCCGCTCGTCGAGTAGCGGGCGCGCGGCTGCGCATCACCTTCGGCCTCACCGACGATCTGCTGGAGGCCCTGCGGGCGGGACGCCACGACCTGCGGTGGCCACCTGCGCACCGCGCGTGGCGCGCGCTCGCCTCGGTGCCGCTGTCCGACGAGGAGTTCGTGCCGGTCGCCTCGCCCGCGTGGGCCGAGCGCATCGGACAGCGCCTCGCCGCGGAGGGCCCGGCCGCGCTGCACGGCGTCCCGCTCGTCTCGTACGCCGAGGACTCCGCCGATCGTCCGCCGCTACTGGCGCCACGTCTTCGGCAAGCGGCTGACCGGCACTCCCGCGGTCACCGTGCCCGATCTGCGGGCGGCTCGAGTGCCGGCCGTGGTCGGCGGCAGCGGATTCAGTGTGCTGCCGCGCTATCTGTGCGCCCCCGAGCTGGCCTCCGGCGCGCTCGTGCTGCTGACCGATCCGAGGACGCCCCGATCAACACCGGTTTCCTCGTCCAGCGGCCCGGTTCCTCGACGAATCCCCACGTAGCGCTCGTACGCGACCATCTCCTGCGGTCCGCACGCGAGGCGTGACGAACCCGCCGCGAGTACCTCGGAACTGCCTCTCCTGCCTGCGGTTTTTCCGCGATCCACGGTGTCGGGCGTGGCAGAGAGGATCCAGTCCGTCGAGCGCGCGCCGCCCAGGCCCTGCGCATGCTTGCGTCCGGGCCCCGGCTGCTGGGTCTGAACGACCTGGCCCGGGCGATGGACCTGACCGAGGACACCTCGCCGGCATCCTCGACACCTCGCCACGGCCGGCCTCGTCGAGCAGGACGCCGCCACCGGCAGGTACCGCCTCGGGGCCTCGCTCCTCGCACCTGGGCACCCGCTACCTCGACGTGAACGAACTGCGGGCCCGCTCCCTGCACAGCGCCGACACCCTGGCCGCGCGCAGCGGCGAGTCCGTCTGGATCGGCACCGCGCACGAGGGCGGGCGCTCGTCATCCACCACGTGTTCCGCCCCGACGAGAGCGCCCAGGTCCTGCGGGTGGGCGGCCATCTGCCGCTCGCACGCCTCCGGGGTGGGCAAGACGCTGCTCGCCTTCGACCACGGTCTGAGACGTCCCCGTGGACCTGCGCCGCGGTTCACCGACCGTACGCTCACCGAGTCCTCGGCCCTCGCCGCCGAGCTGTACGAGATCCGGCAACGCGGCTGGGCCGCGTCCGTCGACGAGCGGACCGAGGGGGAGAGCGCGATCGGCGCGCCGATCCGCGACGGTTCGGGGCGGGTGGTCGGCGCCGTGAGCATCGCCGGACGCACGGACCGGCTCACCGAGGCGGGACTGCCGAGAGCGGCCCTCGCGGCGCAGGTCACCGACGCGGCGCGGGACATCAGCAGCGCCCTGCTGCACTGACGCCGACGGGCCGGACTCTGTCGCCGTTGCGTCGTACGCTGAGTGCCGCACGGAACGGACAGGAGGCTCACGTGGCCGGGACGACGGTGGCCGAGGTACTGACCGAGCTGGCCGAGCTGGAGGACCCGAAGGCACGCGCGGTCAACGAGAAGCACGGTGACGATCACGGGGTGAACCTCGGCAAGTTGCGCGCCCTCGCGAAGCGGCTCAAGACCCAGCAGGAACTGGCGCAGGAACTCTGGGCGACCGACACCGCGCGCGGCTGCTGGCGCTGCTGATCTGCCGGCCCAAGGCGTTCGGACGCGACGAGCTGGACGCGCCATGGTGCGCGACGCCCGGACGCCCACAGGTCCACGACTGGCTCGTGAACTACGTCGTGAAGAAGAGCCTGCACGCCGAGGACCTGCGCGTGGCCTGGACCGCCGACCCGGATCCCGTGGTCGCGAGCGCGGGCCGGGCGCTGACCACCGAGCGCGTGGCGAAGAAGCCGCAGGGCTCGACCTCGCGGGGCTGCTCGACGTCATCGAGGCGGAGATGATGGACGCCCCGGACCGCCTCCAGTGGGCGATGAACCACTGCCTGGCGCAGATCGGCATCGACCACGCCGAGCACCGCGCCCGGGCCGTCGACATCGGCGAGCGCCTGGAAGTGCTCAAGCTGACCATCCGACTCGCCGGGCTGCACGTCGCCGTTCGCGCCCGTGTCGGGATCGCCGAGATCGTGCGCCGGCAGCAGGAGAAGTAGCGCACCGGTCCCCCGCCCGCCCGCACCGGTCCAGAGCGTCATCCACGGCCAGGACCGGCTGCGGTCGCGCGCGCGGCTGCAGGACGCGCAGCGTCGTCCGCGCCGAGCCGTCGAGCTCGTGCCCGCGTACACGTCGAACCGGCCGCGCTCCACGAGGAACGTGCCCGCCGGGTCGTTGGTCCAGAACCCCAGGTCCTCCTCGCCCAGTTCGAAGGTGACCGTGGCGGCGCGCGCCCGCTCCAGAGTGACGCGCTCGAAGCCGCGCAGCCGGCGCACCGGCTGCGCGATGCTCGCCGCGACGTCGTGGACGTAGAGCTGGACGACCTCGTCGCCCGCACGCTCACCGGTGTTGGTGACCGTCACCCGCACGGTGACCCGCTCGCCCTCGCCAGCTCACGCACGGGAGATCTCGTCCCGGCCGAGCCCGGCTCCGAGGTGGTGAACGTCGTGTAGCCGAGACCGTGACCGAACGGCAGCCGCGGCGGCCGTCCGCCAGGTCCAGGTAGGTGGAGACGTACTTCTCGTCTGTGCGCCGGGTCGAAGGGGCGGCCGGTGCTCTCGTGGTTGTAGTAGACGGATCTGGCCCACGGCACGCGGAAGGTCACCGGCAGCTTGCCGCCCGGGGCGACCGTGCCGAGCAGGACGTCCGCGACCGCGTGACCGGCCTCGATGCCGGGGTGCCAGGCCTCCAGGACGGCGGGCGCCGCGTCGAACCAGTCGCCGAGGACCAGCGGCCGGCCGTTGACCAGGACCACCACGTACGGCTTGCCGGTGGCGGCGACGGCGCGCGATGAGCTCCTCCTGGCCGCGCGGCAGGCGCGATGTCGCTGCGCACGGCCGCCTCACCACTGAGCTCGGCCTCCCGCCGACCACGATCACGGTGACGTCCGCGCTGCCTCCGGCAGGCGGCCGCCGCCTCGTCCGGGTCGGCGCCCGCGTGGCTGACCACGGCGTCCGGGGCGGCCGCGCGCACACCGTCGAGGATGCTGACGGACGGGTACTGGCGCGCGCCGGGGCCGCCCCACGTGCCGCTGCAGATCGGCGGAGTCGGCGAACGGGCCGACCACGGCGATCGACGCGGCGGTGCGGCCAGCGGGAGGGCGGCCGCCTCGTTCCTGAGCAGCACCATGCAGCGGGCAGCGGTCCCGCCGCGCGCGGCGGCGCCGCGCGGCCGCGGTCGGCTCGGTGATCTCGGCTGACTCGTCGCAGTAGGGGTCGTCGAAGAGGCCGTAGGGCGTACTTCAGGCGCAGGATGCGGGTGACCGCGTCGTCCACGCGCTCGATCGTGAGCCGGCGCGTCGAGGAGCGTCCTGCCGTGGTCGACGACGTGCGTGCTGAGACCATCTCCATGTCGAGCCCGGCACCGAGGGGCGAGCGCGCCGCGTCCGCGCCGTCCTCGGCGAAGCCGTGCGCGATCAGCTCCTGGACGCCGGTGTAGTCGCTGACCACGAAGCCGTCGAAGCCCCACTCGTCGCTGGAGGACGGTCTGCATCGTGTGGGCGTTGCCGTGCGCGGGGCACGCCGCTGACGGTGTTGAACGCGGCCATGACCGTGGCCGCACCGGCGTCGATCGCGGACTTGAACGGCGGCAGGTAGTGGTCGCGCAGCCGCTGCTCCGGACACGTCGACCGTGCTGTAGTCGCGCCCGCCCTCGGCACCTCCGTACGCCACGAAGTGCTTGGCGCAGGCGGCGATCCGGCCGTCGCGGCCGAGCTCCGTGCCGTCGGCCGGACCCTGGTAGCCCTGGACCTTGGCGACGGCGAACACCGCGTTCAGGTACGGGGTCCTCGCCGCAGCCCTCGGCGATGCGGCCAGCGCGGCTCGTGCGTGACGTCCATCATCGGGGAGAAGGTCCAGCGCACGCCGTTCGGTCCTGGTCTCCGGCGGCGGACACCTCGGCGTCGCGCCGCGACACCTCGGGGTCGAAGCTGGCGGCCTGGGCGAGCGGGATCGAACGTGGTCCAGAAGCCGTGGATGACGTCGAGGCCGAAAAGCAGCGGGATGCCGAGCCGGGACTCCTCGACGGCGATGCGCTGCAGTTCGTTCGTGCGGCGGGCGCCGTGGATGTTGAGGACACCGAGCCGAGCAGGCCGCGCGGCGCCGCCGCCTCCGTCTCGGCGGTCTGGCCGCCGCCGGGTCCGGTGTCCCCGTCCACGTCAGCCGCCGGAGCCGTCCGAGCTTCTCCTCGACCGTCATCCGGCCCAGCAGTTCCTTGATCTGTGATTCGTTCGCTCGCAGCACGTGGTGACCTCTATACCTTTGCTACCTGTTGCCGTATCGCTGTCCGCGGAGTTAGCGTTCTCGCGCACCGAGAATGTAAGCGCATTCATCGAGTACACGCAAGTGCTGGCATCAGCCCACGGGGAGGCCTCACGTAGAGGACGACGAACCGCACTGGCTCCGGGTCATGACCTTCAACCGCTCGTCGCCCGGCTCCGTCTCCCCGCCCGTGGCGGGACCGGCGCTGGCCGGGGAGTTGCTGAACCGGGCGCGCCCCCATCTGCGCCGGCACCCAGGATGTCTCGCGGCGCCGCCGCGCGACCTCGCGTGACGATCTCGGCACCGACCGGTACGGGTGGGTCGCAGGGCCGGCGACGCCGGCGACCGGGGCGCGAGTTCGCCGCGATCGGCCATTACGACCGCGAGCGCCTCGAAGCGCTGGACTCCGGCCACTTCTGGCTCTCGGACACCCCGACGTGCCCGGCCCGAGACCTGGGGCGGCTGCCGTACGCGCATGGCCACCTGCGCGGCTGCGGATCTGGGCTGCCGGCGAACTCCTCGCCGTCAACACCCACTTCGCGACCACGAGAGCGCGTACGCCAGGCGCGCGCGGCGGAGCTCCTCGCGGCGCGGCTGCGGGTCCTCGCGCCCGGTCTTCCGCGCGTGGTCACCGGCGACTTCAACGCCCCCGCGGACGACCCCGTCCATCGCGGCGCTGCTCGACGCGGCGGACCTGGTGGACACCTGGGACGTCGCCGAACGGCGCGGCGGGCTCGGCACCTTCCACGACCACCGGCCGCCGGTCCCGCGGGCGGCGAGCGCATCGACTGATCCTGGTGTCGCAAGCGGGATCGTCGTGCGGGTCCGAGGCCGCGCTGCCGACGACTTCGCCCGGGACGGCGTAGCGCCCGAGCCACCACCTGCCGGTGCGGGCGCTGGTGCGGGTGGCCGGCGACGGTCCGGACGAGGGCGAGGTGGACGGGGGGTGAGGCGCGGGGTAGGTGGATGACCCGGGCGGGACCCGTGCCCGCCCCGGCTGCCGCCCCGTTCCCCGCCGTCCCAGCCGATCCTGCGAAGGGCCGTCCCGTGTCGCCGTCCGCACGCCCCGCCACCGAGTGGCTCGCCGATGCCGTCCTCTACCAGATCTATCCGCAGAGCTTCGCCGACTCCGACGGCGACGGCATCGGCGACCCGCCGGCATCGAGTCGCGCTCGACCACCTCGCCTGGCTCGGGGTGAACACCGTCTGGCTCAATCCGTGCTTCGCCTCGCCGTTCCGCGACGCGCTACGACGTGAGCGACTACTTCTCCGTCGCTCCGCGCTACGTTTGCACCGACGCCGACCTGGTCCGGCTGGCCGAGGCGGCCCGGAGCCGCGCATCCGGGTACTGCTCGACCTGGTGGCCGGGCACACGCCGGACGAGCACCCGTGGTTCACGGCGTCCGCCGCCGACCCCGCCGACCAGCGGTACATCTGGGCGGATCCGCGGGACCCGGCGACGCTGCCCGCCGGCTTCGCATGCCGCCTCGCGCCGGGTTCCCTGACCCGGCTTCTACCTGCCGAACTCTTCGCCTCGCAGCCCGCCCCTCAACTTCGGGTTACGTCGCGCCCGGATCCGGCCGAGCCGTGGCGGCGCGCCCGCTCGACGCCGAGCCGCTCGCCAATCGGCAGGCGCTGCGCGAGGTGATGGACCACTGGCTGTCGCTCGGCCTGTCCGGGTTCCGCGTCGACATGGCTGGCGCCGCTCGTCAAGCGGCACGACCCGCCAGCGAGACCGTGCAGCATCTCGCGCGAGCTGCGGGATCTGCCTCGACACGCGGCATCCGCAGGCCGCCCTGCTGTCCGAGTGGGGTGCATCCGGCGACGTCGGTGCCGGCGGGGTTCCGCGACTTCTTCCCTCCAGTTCCTGGTCCCGCACGGGACGGATCGCCCTGCGCTCGCTGTGGACACAACTCTCGAGGGCACGGTCAACGAGCAGTGGCAGCCGCTGTCGCCGTAGCTTCGGCGCCGATCGGCCTCGGTTCCCCGCAGATCGCCTCCTCGACATCTGGCGGTCCGTCACCGACACCATCGGGGACGCGGGGTACGCCGCCGCCCACCGCCAACCACGACTTCTCCCGGCCGTTGGCCTGCGGCCGCGCACGGCGGAGCAGTTGCCCGCGGCCTCCGCCTTCCACCTGACCTGGCCGACGGTGCCGGCGATCTACTACGGCGACGAGATCGGCGCATGCGGTACGTGCCGGGCCTGCCGGACCACGAGGGCAGCTTCTGGCTCGGCCCGCGCTACAACCGGGCGGGCTCGCGCACCCCGATGCAGTGGGACGCAGCACGGAGAACGCCGGCTTCTCCACGGCGCCCGCGGAACGGCTGTACCTCTCGATCCGGACCCGGCCCGGCCGAACGTCGCCGCCAGCGGGCCGACGACGGCTCCCTGCTGCATCTGGTCCGCCGCGTCTGATCGAACTGCGCACGTCCCGGTCGGAGTTGGGCGCGCGGGCGGCCACGAGGTGCTGCACGACGGCTATCCCCTGGTGTACGCTACGCGGCGGAACCACCTCGTCGTCGTCAATCCGCGCCGCGCCGCGGCCGAGCTGGACGCCCGTCGGCGACGCCACTGCGGTCCTGGCGCGGGGCGTCGAGGTCGGTGGCGGCCGGATCAGGGCGGACGGACTCGTTACGGGATCTTCGAGATCTGATCCGAGGCCGCCGGTCCCGGTACTGGGGATGTCACGTACGGCGTGGCTGTGCAGTCCTGTGGGCACAGGCCGGTGAAAGGATCAGCGCCATGAACGTGCCGTCATCGTGTGCACCTCCGTGTCCCACGGCAACACCCGTCGGTCGCCGACGCCATGGCCCAGGTCCTGGGCGCGAAGGTCGTCCGCCCGAGGAGGCAGACCCGGCGGCGTGGCCGCCGCGGACCTCGTCGGATTCGGCTCGGGTGTGTTCTACGGCAGGCTCCACCCGCGGCTGACCGCGTTCGTCCGGGCGCTTCCCGACGGGCGGGGCCGGGCCTTCGTGTTCGCGACCAGCGGGCCGCCGGAGCTGCCGCTGATGCCGCTCGCCCGGCCGGCGGCCCGGCTCCTCGCAGGCAAGGTACGAGGTGACGGAGTCGCCCTTCTCGTGCCGGGGCTTCGACACGTGCGCGCGCCTTCAAGGTCGTCGGCGGTCTCAGCAAGGCGCCCGGGCGATGCGGACCTGGCCGCCGCGCGGGCGTTCGCCGAGCGGTTGTGAGGGAGTGCGGCGACCGTTCGGCGGAGGCCGTCCTCCCGGCCGCGTACGGTAAGTTCTGGCGCCGTAGGCTCTGCCGGGTGGAGGGGACGGACGTGGCACGACGGGCATCGGGGCACCTCGCCGGTCTCGACCGGCACCGCATCGCGACCGCCGCCGTCGCGCTCGTCGACCGCGACGAGTCTGGAGCGCTTCGCGTCCGCCGGCTCGCCGGCGAACTCGGGGTCGCCGATGTCGATCTATCACCATGCGTGAAGGGCAAGGCGGGGCTGCTCGGCGCGCCGCCTCCGAGGCCGTGCTCCGCGAGATGGAGTCCGACACCGCGAGACGCGTCGGACGACTGGGCGAGAGATCGCCCGCCGTACGGCGCACGGCTCACACGGGCCGTGGCCTACCGCCATCCGCGGGTCTTCTGGTGGTCGTGCGCGCCCGGACCTCACCGGTGACCGTCGCCGCCGTGGAGCGGCTGGTGACCGCGATGCGCGCGGCGGGGCCGCGCCCGACCGGGTGGTGGCGGACACGCCCGTGGTGCTGTTCGGGTTCCTGGACGGACACCTGCTGGCCCGTACCGGTGAAGGACCCGAAGTCCCGCTCCGGTACCGGAGTTCGATGCCGCCGCCCACCCGACGACGGCCGCACCCGCGCTCCCCTGCTGGGCGACGTCGGTTCGGTGGCGGAGTTCGACCGGCTGCTCGACACCGTGCTCGCCGGGATCAGGGTGAGTGCCGCCTCCGGCTGAATCCTGGTCCGGTCAGCCGGAGGCGGGCGGTGCGGTCGCGCCGCGCACCAGCAGTCTCGGGCTCGAAGAGCAGCTCGCCGGGCGGCTCGGCTGCCCTGGATCTGCGCGCACAGCAGCTCGACCGCCGCCCGGCCCATCGCCTCGATCGGCTGCCGCACCGTCGATCAGCGCGGCTCGGTGCAGGTCATGAAGCGCACGAGTCGTCGTACCGACCACCGACGAGCTCGCGCGGCACCGAACGAGCCCGCGCCGAGCGGCGCCGCCGGACCGCGCCGAGGGCCAGCGGGTCGCTGGCGCAGACGACGCCGGTGACGCCGCGCGCCAGCAGGCGTGCCGCCGCGCGCCTGCCCGCCCTCCAGCGAGAACAGCGGCCCGCTCGACGAACGTCGTCGGCCAGCGGTGCGCCCGAGGCCTGCGCCGCGGCCGCGCGCCGCGGCCAGCTTGCGCTGCGACGGTGCATGTGGTCCGCGCGGGCCGAGCACCCGAGGCCGATCCGCTCGTGCCCGCAGCGAGGCCAGGTGCCGCCACGCCTGCTCGGCCGCGACCGACGTCGTCGCAGGCGCACGCAGGGGAAGTCGAGGCCTCGACGGCGTTGACGAAGCACCACCGGGCATCGTTGCGCTCGGCCAGGCCGCTGGTAGTGCGCGTGCGCGCGCGTCGGCTCCGCGCGAACAGGCCGCCCGCGAAGACGACGCCGGAGACCTGCTGCTGGAGCTAGCAGGTCCACGTAGTCGCGCCTCCGACGGCGCCGCCCTTCGTCTGCGTGCACAGAGCACCGGCGTGAGCCCCGCTGGGCGAGCGCGCGCGATCACGCCGGCGAACGCGGGGAAGATCGGGTTCTGCAGTCCGGCAGCACGAGGCCGACCAGCCGTGAGCGCGCTCGCCCCGCAGCTGCGTCGGCCGCTCGTACCCCAGCACGTCCAGCGCGGTCAGCACCGACTGCCGGGTCGCCTCGGAGACGCTCAGCCCTCCGTTGAGCACCGGCTGACACCGTCGCCTCGCTGACCCCGACCTTCTTCGCAACTTGCAGCAAGTCGTCGCGTCATGATTGCAAGCCTAACGCAGATTCCTGTTCTGTCTTTGCGGTCGTGGGGACCTTGCGAATCTTGACCTACCTGCCCGGAGCGGTGCGGCCGCGCACCGTCGGAGCTCTCAGCCACACCGCCGTATCGCTCGGCAGTCGCCGTCCGCGTCCAACGGCCCGCTGGAGAGGAGCAGTTGTCCGTGGGCGGGCAGGTCGGCCGGGTGGCTCGGCGAGGTTCACCACGCAGATCAGACCGTGCGGGCGGGTGAAGCCAGCACCCCGTCCGCGGCCGGGAGCCAGCTCATCGGGCCGTCCCGAAGCCTCGCCGCGCGGACCGGCGCAGGCGCAGGCGGTGCGGTAGAGGCGAGCATGAGTCGGGACGGGCGCTCTGCCGGTCGACGGCGTACCTGCGCCCAGTCGTCGGGTTGCGGCAGCCACGGTTCGCCGACCGAACCGGAGCCGTACGCGGGCGCGTCGGCGGTCCACGGCAGGGGAACCGGCAGCCGTCGCGGCCGGATCGGTGCCGCCGAGCGGAAGTGCATCGGGTCCTGATGCGGTTCAGCGGTATCTCCGCCTCGGCAGGCCCAGTTCCTCGCCCTGGTAGAGGCAGACGGAGCCGGGCAGGGCCAGGGTGAGCAGGGCCGCGGCGCGGCCCGCCGGGTGCCGAGGGCCAGATCGGTGGGCGTGCCGAAGGCCTTCGTGGCGAAGTCGAAGGCGGTGTCGGCGCGGCCGTAGCGGGTGACGGTGCGGGTCACGTCGTGGTTGCACAGGACCCGTGGTGGCCGGGGCGCCGACCGGCGCGTGCTCGGCGAGGGTGTCGTCGATGGTGCGGCGCAGCCGGCCGGCGTCCCAGGGGCAGGCGAGGAAGTTGAAGCTGAACGCGGTGTGCGGTTCGTCGGGGCGGAGGTAGCGGGCGAAGCGTTCGGCGTCCGGCAGCCAGACTCGCCGACGAACACGCCGCCGTACTCGTCGGCGAGCGCCCGCCAGGAGCGGTAGATGTCGTGGAGTTCGTCCTGTCGATGTACGGTGCGGGTCGACGCCCTCGACGAAGTCGGGCAGTTGCGGGTGCTTGGCGGCAGCGCGGCGGAGTCGATGCGGACGCCGGCGACGCCGCGTTCGAACCAGAGCGCAGCACGTCCTCGTGCTCGCGCCGGACGGCGGGGTGGGCCCAGTTGAGGTCGGGCTGTTCGTGAACAGGTGGAGGTACCACTCGCCGTCGGCACCCGGGTCCAGGTCGATCCCGCGAACTGCGAAGGCCAGTCGTTCGGCGGCAGTTCGCCGTGCTCGTGCCGCGGCCGGGCCTGAAGGCGGAACAGCTCCCGCTCGGGGCTGCCGGGGCCGGCCTCAACGCGGCCCGGAACCAGGCGTGCTGGTCGGAGACGTGGTCGGCACGATGTCGATGATGACCCGGATGCCCAGGTCGGCCGCCTCGGAGATCAGCTTCTCGGCCTCTCTCCGCAGTGGTGCCGAAGGCGGGGTCGATGGTCCGGTAGTCGGCCACGTCGTAGCCGCCGTCGACCAGCGGGGAGAGGTACCAGGGGTGAACCACACGGCGTCGACGCCGAGTTCGGCGAGGTACGGCAGCCGGTGCGGACGCCCGCCAGGTCTCCCGGTGCCGTCGCCGTCGCCGTCCGCGAAGCTCCGGGATGCCACCTGGTAGATGGCGGCGTCGCGCCACCAGTCTGCGGTGACGGGACGAGGGAACAGCTGCCACGTGACGGTCCTTTCGGGCAGGTGGGAACTCCGCCGCCGGTCGGGCGGGGCATGGACAGATGGACCGGCGCGGAGTGCTCTGCGTGGGCGGGTCGGCGGCCGGGCGGGTTCAGCCCTGAGGCTGCCGGCGGTGAGGCCCGCCATGATGCTGCGCTGGAAGAAGAAGAACACGATGATCACCGGGACGCTCGCGATGACGAGACCGGCCATGATCTGAGTTCTGGGTCACCGCGCCCGCGGTCTCGGGACACAGTCCGACGCTGATGGTCATCTTCTCGCTGTCGGGAAGGACCAGCAGCCAGACGAAGTCCCGAAGACACGAGGACGACGGTGAAGATGGAGACGACGTGCCGAGGATCGGCCGGGAGATCGGCAGGATGATGAGACGAGGACGCGCCACGCACGCCGTCGATCTCGGCGGCCTCCAGGATCTCGTCCGGCGGGCGCGTCGAAGAACCGCTTCAGCAGGAAGATGTTGAAGCCGTTGGCGGCCACCGGGAACCAGATCGCCCAGGGCGAGTTGAGCAGGTGCCAGCCGAGGATCGGCACGTCGGCTGACCGTGATGTACGCGGGGACCATCACGACGATCGGCGGGATCATCAGCGCGGCCAGCATGCCCGCCATGATCACGTTCCGCGCATCGGCCGCTGCTTGACAGCGCGTAGGCGGCGGAGACGTCCACGGCGAGCGCGAACAGCCAGGCACCGACGGCGTAGAAGACGGTGTTCCTGAGCAGCGTCCCGATGTCGAAGAGTCCAGGCGTCCGCGAACACGCCGAAGTCCGGCGACTTCGGGAACAGGGTGGCGGCATCTGGGCGACTCTCCTCGCCCGTCTTCATGGCGCCGGTGACCATCCAGTAGAGCGGGAAGACGAAGACCAGGGCGAACACGATCACGACGGCGGTGAGCAGCGTCCAGTAGATCTTCCGGCTCAGCGGGACCTGAGCTCGAGCGTGGCGAGACGATGGTCCTGGAATGGCCGTCCGCCCAGCCGCCGCGCCGCTTCTTCCGGTCGCCGCGCCGGCCGGCCGCGCCGCCGCCTCGGTCCTCGCCGCCGCTTCGGGGCGGTGGTGGTGTCTCACCATGGCGCTACTTCTCTCTCGGGTCAGCCGAGCTGAACTCGCGGCGACCGCCAGCAGGACGATCATGAGCATCAGACCGAGGGCGCTGCCCGCCCCGTAGTTGCCGCCGTAGACGAAGGCGTACTGGTACATGAGGTAGGCGACGGTGACCGTCGCGTTCTCCGGGCCGCCGCCCGTGAGCATGTACGGCTCGATGAACACCTGCATCGTGGCGACGATCTGGAGCATCAACATCAGCAGCAGGATCAGCCGGGTCTGCAGGGATGGTGACGTGCCGGATCCGCTTGAGGATGCCGGCGCCGTCGAGTTCCGCGGCCTCGTACAGATCGCCGGGGATGTTCTGCAGCGCCGCCAGATAGATGAGGACCCCGATCCCAGGTTCATCCAGGTGGCGACGATGACGAGGGAGATGAGCGCGGTGTCGGTGGAGTCGAGCCAGGCGAGGGTCGGCAGGCCGACGAAGTCGAGGACCTGGTTGAACAGTCCGGGGCCCGGGCCGTAGAACCAGCGAAGAGCAGGACCGAGACGATCGGCGGCAGCATCACCGGCAGGTAGACGACGAAGCGGAGGTAGCCCCGCGCGTGCCGCAGTTCGTTGAGGACGATCGCGACGGCGAACGGCACCACGTAGCCGCACAGCAGCGCCAGCAGGGTGAAGGCCAGGGTGTTGCGCCAGGCCTGGCCGAACGCCGGATCGTCCACCACCGTACGGAAGCTGTCCAGGCCCACCCAGGTCGGCGGGTCGACGAGGTTGGTCTGCTGGAAGCTGAGGACGACTTCCTGATGATCGGCCACCACGCGAACATGGCGAAGCAGAACAGCGCGGCGCACAGGAATCCGTAGGCAGTGTCAGGTTCCGCCGCGCCGCCCTGCGCCGCTTCGACGGTGGCCGACGGCGCGGCGCGAGCTGCCGCTTCGGCTCCATGGTGAGTGTTTCCATCGTCATCTCCCGTTCGACTCCGGCCCCCGAGGCCGACGCGGGGTGCCGCCCTCCGAACGGCACCGGGACAGTTGCCGTCAGCTCTTCGCCAGAATCGAGTTCGCCTTGGACTCGGCGTCCGAGAGCAGCTTGTCGATGTCGGCGTTCTCCCGCGTCAGGACCGCGGACATGGCCACGTCGAGCACCGCGTAGAGCTCCTGGGCCTTGGCCGGTTCGAGCTTGAGGGCGACTCCCGTGGCGGACTCGACGTAGGCCTCGTAGTTCTCGACCGAGCGCCGCGTTCTTCTTGCGGTCTTCTGCGAGGGTCTCGCCGGTCGCCGAGTCACCCATGTAGTCGCGTTGTTCGGGACGCCGACGGCCTCGCCGCTGGCTTGCCGTACGTGGGCGAAGCCGAAGCGGCCCCTGCTCGGGTGTTGAACTCGAAGTCGATCCACCGCATGGCCGCCTTGGTCTGGGCGGCGCTCGCCGCCTGGGTTGATCATGTACGCCTCGCCGCCGGTGAGCGACGCCTTGCCGTCGGGTATGCCGGTGATGCCGTAGTCCGCGGCCTTGCCCTGGAACTTCTGGACGACGTCGGTGACGACGTCCGGGGCGCCGAGCATCATGCCGTGCCCTGCCGGCCGCCATCTGCCGCATCAGCGCTCCCAGCCGATGAGGACCTGCTGCCGGTGCTCTTGTCCTCCCAGCGCATGTCGTGGAGGTTCTGCAGCACGGCCTTGCCTCGGGGCTGTTGAAGGCTGCCTGCCGTCGACGACCATCTCGCCGTCGCGGCTGAAGACGGACTGCGCGAAGTGCCAGCCGCCGACGTTGCCGCCGCCGTACTCGCCGTAACCGACGTAGCCGGCACCGAGCCCCGCGATCTTCTTCGCCGCGGCGCGCACCTCGTCCCAGGTCTTCGGCGGGGCGTCGGGGTCGAGTCCGCCTTGGTGAACAGGGCGCGGTTGTAGACGAGTCCGACGCTGTAGCTGACGTTGTGGGACGCCGTACACCTTGCCGTCCTTGGTGACCATGTCCCGGACGTCCTGCTTGATGTCGCCGAAGTTCTTCACCAGACCGGTCTCGCCCGGTGATGTCCTTGGCCTGCCGCTTGGCGATGACGTCGGCGTAGTTGGTGACCGGCACCATGAAGACGGTCTCCATCTGGCCGCCGGCCAGCTTCGCGGCGAAGGTCTTCGGGTCGAAGCACGCTGCTGGTCGGTGCTCTTCACCGTGACGCCCGGGTGCGCCTCTCGAACGCGGCGACGTCGTCGTCCCAGGCCTTGCGCGTCCTCGGCGCGGTCTCGCCGGCTGACACGCCACGGTGATGCTGACGTCGCCACCGGCATCGGAGCTCTTCGAGTCTCCGCCGCAGGCGGTGGCGGTGAGTGCGAGCATCCTGTCGTCAGAAGCGATCGCGAGGTTACGGGGCTTCATTACGGCTCCTCTAGGGTGACGCCCAAGCACCGCCCTGGTGGTCCTCGTCATCACGATAAGAGGAGCGCACACAGATGCACGCAACATTCGGATCCAACATTGCAAGATTACGACTGCGTCACGACGGGTCCGCGATTATGGGCGGACAGCGGTCGCTCGGGGCGGAGGGGCCCGGATGGTGGGTGTGGCCGCGCGGCTCCCGCGCGGGGCGCGGGCACGCCTGGACCCGGCGTTCAACGTCGGCCGTACGGCGGCGACTTGGGGAACGCGGCGTTCCGGAGCGCCGTGACACCCGCCGCGAGGGATGTCGCGGCGGGTGTCACGGCTGGTGCGTCAGTCTTCCTGCTCGCCCGGGACGGTCGGCTCGTCGACGGGGGTGCCGGCGGTGTACACGTCCTTGACCTTCACCTCGGTCACGGCACGCCCTTCGGGGAAGACGCGGCGCCAGTCACCGATGACGTGGAGCTCGTCGGTGCCCATGGCGCGCACGACGGTCAGGCCCTCCTCGTGGGCCTTGAGGGCCTTCATCCAGAGGTTGGCGAAGGCCTGGGAGCGGATGAGGTGCATCCAGTCCGGGCGGAACAGCTCCCGGTTGTAGTTCGACTCCCCCATCGTGGAGACGAACTTGGAGTACATCGCCTTCACGTACTCCAGCGTGACCCCGTCGTCGTCGGCGATCGCGGCGTCGCGGGCTTCCTTGAGCTCGACGCGGAACTTCTCCAGGAGGTTCTCCGTCGCCCCGGACGTGAACGACTCGTGGATCTCCGGCGGTTCGCACAGCGCGTGCTTGGGCCCCGAGAGGCGCTGCAGGAGACGGAGCGTGGGTTCGGTGACCCACAGCGGGCCCGGCTCGTCGCGCTGCCCGATCGGGTTCGGCAGCACCGCGTCGTGCTCCCAGTGCGGCGGGGTGATGAGGTGGACGCCGGCCCGGCGCCGGTCGTGGTCGAAGCCGGTCGAGTGCTCCAACTGCCCGATCGGCAGATGGGTCTTGAGGGCACTCAGGTACGCGCCGTTGATGTCGAGCGCGGTCACCTCGTGCTCACCCGGCGGCAGCGCGTCCCGGGTCCACTTGGGCCTGGCCTCCCAGACCTGGTCGGCGCCCCGCGCGCTCTGCTTCTTCAGGACGTCCGGCATCCACGGGTGCGCGACCACGTCGTAGCGGGCGCCCTTGCGGGTCTCGTCCAGCAGCGCCATCGCGTCCGGGATCGCCTTCTTGACCAGCGCGGCCGTCGCCTCGTCGACGTCTCCGCCGGACGCGGCGAGGGCCGCCGCCACGGAGCGGGCGATCAGGCCGCTCGACTCGGACGGCGGCTGGAAGGCGCGCCGCGTCGGCGTCCTGGGCCGTCCGGCACCGAAGTCGCGGATCGTCCGCGGGGCTGCCTTCGCCTCGGGCCGTGGTGCCGTCCTTGCCTCGGGCCGTGGTGCCGTCCTCGCCTCGGGCCGGGGCGCCGCCTTCTCCGGGGGCCGCGGTGCCGGCTGCTCCTCCTGTCGCGGGGCGGATGAGGCGGCCGGGGCGGACGACGCGGCGGCGCCGCAGTCGGCGGGGTCCAGGTGCTGGGGGAATCCGGCGACCCGCTGCCCCGCGGGGTTCCCGCACAGGACGCAGGGCTCGGGCGTGGCCAGCGCCTCGACGTCGTCCGCGTCGTCCGCGTCGTCCGCGTCGTCCGCGTCGTCCGTGTCGTGCGCGTTGTGCGGCGCAACGGGTTCCGGTTCCACGACTTCGGGTTCCGCAGGTTCCGCTTGTACGGGCTCCGGGGCGGGCGGCGCGAGTTTCACGGCCAGGCCGTCCAGCAGGTACGCGTACTTCGCACGGACCTCACCGGTCGGCTCCCGGCTCGTCTCCCAGCCGCTCACCGTGGAGGGGCTCACCCCGAGCGCCCTCGCGACCTGGGCCTTCGACAGGCCCGCCTGCTCGCGCAGGTCGCGGCGCACCTGCACGTCAGGAAGGTCGACGTCCGGCGTGACGGAGGCGAGCAGCGAGTCGATCGCGTCGAAGTCACTCATGCCCCGGTGTCCTTCCGCTTGGCCCGTCGGCGGTCGGCCAGGGCCGGGGTGACGGTCTCCTTGACGCGCTGCTCGCCCCACCCGGTGATCTGCGCGGCCCGCCCGATCCGTCCGTGCACGGGCCGACCCGTGACCGGGTCCCGAGCCAGGTAGGCACGCAACGCCTCGGCGACCCGGCTCTCGGCAGCCTTCAGCACGGCGACCGCATCGGCCAGTTCACGCTCGTCTTCCCCATCGGACACATGCGCAGTATGCCCGATTCCAGGACACGGATCAAAGTACTGACCGTCTGCTTTTCGATGACGGTCACTGAGGGCCATCCGATCCAAGATCGTCGGGAGTCTCGCGGATTCTCAGAGATATTCCTTGACACGAATATTCGCTCTCAAGAATACTCGATGTCATGGACGCACTCCTCTCCGCATTGGCCGACCCGGTTCGCTGGCGGCTCGTGGGCCTGCTGGCCGACCAGCCCCGCTCGGTCGGTGTCCTCGCGCAGCTCGCCGAGGCGCGGCAGCCGCAGACGACCAAGCACCTCCAGACGCTTGAGCGGGCCGGTGTCGTCACCTCGCAGCGGACGGGCCAGCGCCGGATCTACGCTCTGGAGTCCGCGCCCCTGCGTGAGTTGGCGACCGCGCTCGGCCGGCTCGCGGAGGCGGCGGACCGGGACGGCGGGCCGCGGGCGGCCTTCGACCGGTACGGGGCGGAGCTGCGTGCGGAGCGACTGGCCGCGGCGACGGCGGGGTGGGCGGACGGCCGCTCGTTCCGGTTCCGGCGGTCCCTCGCGGGGGACCCCGAGTCGGTGTGGCGGCACCTGACGGAGGCCCCGCTGCTGGCGCGCTGGTGGACTCCGGACGACTTGCGCGTCTCCGAGCTCGTCTTCGAGGCTCGGCCGGGCGGGCGGATCGTCCAGGAGTACCGGGACGCCGAGGACGCCGGTGACGCCGATCTCGTGGCGGGGCGGGCGGAAGGGACGGTCGAGGAGGCGCTGCCCCGCGAGCGGCTCGCGTATCGGCTCTCCCCGCTGCTGCCCGACGGCGGCACGGCGTTCACCGCCCACGTCGAGCTCGCGTTCCGGCCCTCCGGACCCGGCACGGACCTCGATGTCCGCTACGAGGTCACCGACAGCACGGTCGACTCGGCGGACTTCATCGCGGGCATTGAGATCGGCTTCGGCCAGAGCCTCGACAAGCTCGTGGCGACGGTCGACGCGGCGCGACACCAGCCGGACGCGGCGCACGACGCGAGCGCCATCGACGCAAGTGCCTCCGCCGCGACGGGCACCGACACCGCGGACACCGGCACGACGGACACCACGAATGACGACACCGCGGACACCGGCACGACTGACACCACGAATGACGGCACGACGGACACCACGACGGACACGAGGAGCAGGAAATGACGCAGCAGTTCGCAGGCCGCAGGGTCGTCACCAACATGAGCCTGTCCCTCGACGGTCACTACGCAGCACCCGACAACCCCGTCGACATGAGCTGGGTGATGCCGTACGCCACGACCGACGTCGCCCGCGATCACCTCACCGGGCTCTGGCAGTCGGCGACGACGGCCCTGCTGGGGCGGGTCAACGCCGAGGGGTTCCTCGGGTTCTGGCCCACCGTCATCGGGATGGAGGGAGCCGATCCCCGGGACGAGGGCTTCGCGAAGTGGCTCGTCGGCGCCGACAAGGTGGTCCTCTCCGCCACCCTCGACTCCACGCCCGGCAAGGCCCCCTGGGACCGCACGACCGTCGTCGACGCGCCTGCCGCCGATGTCGTCACCGACCTCAGGGAGACCGAGAGCGGCGACATCCTGGTGCTGTCCAGCGCGAGCGTCATCAAGGCACTGCTGGCGGCCGGCCAGGTCGACCGGCTGGCCCTCACGGTGTTCCCGGTCTTCCTCGGCGGCGGGCCGCGCCTCTTCGACGACGGTCTGCCCACGGGGCGGTGGGAGCTCGTCAGCCAGAGCGCGGGTGAGCACGGCACGCTGGCGCTGGTGTACGACCGGGTCCGCTGAGCATCGCGGGCGCACTGAACTCCCGGCACGACTGCAGGACTTCCACCGCCTCCCGGCGGAACCGACCGAAAGGACGAGCATGACCACCTACCCCGTGATCGCGGAGGTGTGGCGCGGTGACTTCCTGGAGTCCGTGCACCACGGCTCGGTGGTGGCGCTCGGCGCCGAGGGCCGTCGCGTGCTCGCCGCGGGCCCCGTCGACGAGCCGATGTTCCCGCGCTCCGCCAACAAGCCGCTGCAGAGCGTCGGTATGCTGCGCGCCGGGCTGGACCTCGACGGCGAGCTCCTCGCCCTCGCCAGTGCCAGCCACTCCGGGGAGGGCTTCCACCTGGACGGGGTGCGCCGGATCCTCGCGGGCGCGGGCCTCGCCGAGGACGCGCTGCGGTGCACGGCGGGGCTGCCGATCGGCGCCGAGGCGCACCCCGCGCATCTCGCCGCGGGGCTCGGGCCGACCCGCATCACCATGAACTGCTCGGGCAAGCATGCCGCGATGCTGGCCACGTGCGTCGCGGCCGGCTGGCCCGTCCGGGACTACCTCGACCCGGCCCACCCGCTGCAGCTCGCCCTGCGGGACGCGTTGGAGGAGCTTGCCGGGGAGAAGTCGTCGGCGGTGGGCGTCGACGGGTGCGGGGCGCCGCTGTTCGCACTCACCCTCGCCGGTCTCGCCCGCGCCTTCGCCACACTCGCGACGGCTCCTGCGGGCAGCCACGAAGAGCGGGTGGTGTCCGCGATGAACGCCCACGCCGAGTACGTCGGCGGCACCGGCCGCGACGTCACCGCCTTCCTGAGAGCGCTGCCCGGGGCCGTCGCCAAGGACGGAGCGGAGGGCGTCTACGCACTCGGCCTGCCCGACGGTTCCGCCGTCGCCCTCAAGATCGCCGACGGTGGGTCGAGGCCCCGGGCCGTCGTCCTGACCGCGGCCCTGCGCCACCTCGGTGTCGACGTCGACACCGACCCGCTCCTGTCCGCACTCACCGAGGCGCCGGTCCTCGGGCACGGCCGACCGGTCGGGGCGATACGGCCGTCGGCGGCCCTCGGCGACACGCACACCGCCTGAACCGGTCCCCCGGAGCGGGTCGCCCGGACAGATCGCCTGGACTGGTCGCACCGACTACGCCCGGCGCTCAGCAGGACGTCGTTCAAGATTCATCTTCCGCCTCGATTCTCCTCAGGCGGCCCACACATCCCACGCGGGGCCGACCATCACGAGGAGCCTCATGGGACACGGACACGGACACGGGCACGGGCACGGACACCACCACCACGATCACGACCACTCTCATCACCACGACCACGACCACGGCCACGACCAGGACGGCTCGGCGGAGGCGCTCCCCGCCGCGTTCGACACCTCTGTGCCCGACGAGGCCCTGAGCCCGGAACAGCAGTCGCGGCGCTCCCTGTTGCGCCGGGCGGGGCTGCTCGGGGCCGGTCTGGCCGCGAGCAGCGTGCTGGCCGGCGCGGCGACCGTGCCCGCGGCAGCCGACTCGCGGTCCGGCGGGCGGCGCGGCAAGGGATTCCTCTGGCTCGCGGGCGACCACCACATCCACACCCAGTACAGCAGCGACGGCAAGTACCGGGTCGGCGACCAGGTGCGGCAGGGCGCGCGGCACGGCATGGACTGGCTGGTCATCACGGACCACGGCAGCGGCACGCACGCCAAGATCGGCGTGGAGAAGGTCAACCCGGACATCCGGGCGGCGCGCTCCGCGCACCGGGACACGCTGGTGTTCCAGGGCCTGGAGTGGAACATCCCGGCCGCCGAGCACGGCACCGTGTTCGTGCATCCGGGCGCCAACGAGGTCGATGTCCTGCGGCAGTTCGAGGCGGGCTACGACGGGGCCGTCAAGGCGGCGACCGGTTCGACGCCGGCGAACGAGGCGCTCGCCGTCGCCGGGCTCACCTTCCTGTCCGAGCAGGTGCGGCGGCGCAAGGTCAAGGACGCGCTGATGCTCGCCAACCACCCGGCGCGCAAGGGCATCGACTCACCGCACGAGATCCGTGCCTGGCGCGATGCCACGTCCGGCGACCGGCGCATCGCGGTCGGTTTCGAGGGCGCTCCCGGCCACCAGGCGGGCGGCCTGCCCAAGCCGCTCGGTCCGGGCGGCGCGCGGGGCATCTACAACAACAGCCCGGGCGGCGACTCGTTCGCCGGCTACCCGCTGGAGAGCTACCGCACGTGGGGCGGGTTCGACTGGATGACGGCCACGGTCGGCGGGCTCTGGGACAGCCTGCTCGCCGAGGGCAAGCCGTGGTGGATCACCGCCAACTCCGACTCGCACCAGGTCTACGGTGACACCGCGGCCCGCGGGGGCGGCGACTTCAACGCCAACGGCCGCTACGACGACCCGGTGTACGCCGGGCAGATCGACACCACGGAGAACGACTACTGGCCCGGCCAGTACAGCCGTACCCACGTGGGCGCCGAGGACTTCTCGTACGCCGCCGTGATGGACGGCATCCGCGCGGGCCGGGTCTGGGTGGACCACGGGCAGCTGATCAGTGGGCTGGACGTGCGGGTGTCCGGTGGCAGCCGGTGGGCCACGCTCGGCGGCGCGCTCCAGGTCAAGAAGGGCACGCGGGTCACGCTCTCCGTGGACGTGGCGCTCGCGGGCGGTCCCAACTGGGCGGGCTTCCAGCCGTCGTTGGCGCGGGTCGACGTCATTCAGGGCGACGTCACCGGTGCGGCGAAGGACAAGGACGCCTTCACCGCACCGACCGCCAAGGTCGTGAAGTCGTACGAGGTGAACAGGTCGAGCGGCACCGTGACCCTCAGCTACGACCTGGGCCGGGTCGACCGTCCCGTGTACCTGCGGCTGCGCGGCACCGACGGAAACCGGTCCGCCGTGGGGGCGATGGGGGCGGCCGTGGACCCGGCCGGTCCGGCGATCGACGTCGTCGGGGACGCGGACCCGTGGCGCGACCTGTGGTTCTACTCGAACCCGGTCTGGGTGCTGCCCTCGTGACCCCGCCGCCGTACGCCATCGGCATCGACACCGAGGTCGCGCGGCTGCGCGACGCCGACCATCTGCTCCTGCAGCTGATGGCCGGCCTCGACCTGCCCGACGGTGTGTTCGGCTGCACCCACCTCGTCAGGGACGGTGGGCGGCCGCGGGTCGCGCTGTCCCTGGCCGCCCGGGAGCGGGCCGTCGTCGACGCCGCTCGCGCCGGGCTGGCCGGGCGGGGCCACGCGGTGAGCGACGGGGCCTGGGACGGGGCCGGGCGTGCGGTGGTGTTCCCGGGGGTGGCCGCGTTGACGGGCACGCTCACGGTCGCCGAGCTGGTGGGCCGTTCGGCGATCGGCCGGGTCAGGGTGCTCGGTTCGGCCGCGGCGCCGGAGCCGGACGCCGTGCTGGTCACCCGGGAGTTCGTTCGTCCGCAGTGGGAGGACGGCGAGCTGGTCCTCGCCGCCATGCCCGCGGTGGGCGGGACGCTGGTGCCTTTCGAGGACCCGGATCCCACGCCCTGCTGCGCCGATCACTGAGCGGGCCGCTGCCGGCCGCCGCGACGACGGTCATCCCGACCGCCGCCGCGGCGGCCACGGCGAAGCCGCCGTGCGCCCCGGCCGAGTCCACCGCGCGTCCGGCGAGCGCGGCGGCGACGGCGGAGCCCGCGGCGCTCGCGGAGTTGAGCCAGGTGAAGGCCTGGGTGAGGACGGCGCGTGGCACGGCCGCCTCCGTGAGGAGGGAGGCGAGGACCAGCAGGACCGGCACGACGAGGCCCGTCAGGGCGAGGGACACGGCGACCGGGCCGGCTGCGTCGAGCACGGTCAGCGGCAGGCATGCGACGGTCAGGGCCGCGGCGGCGACGAGCCGCTGGCGTGCGGGCCGGGCCGCCCAGCGGCGGGCCCCGTACGCCCAGCCTCCCAGCAGGCTGGTGCAGTTGGACGCCGCGTACAGCAGGGTGGCGAGATCCGGGGTGCCGCGGCCGACCGCGTACGCCGTGATGGAGACCTGCATGGCGCCGAAGTAGACGCCCAGGGCGAGGGTGATCGCGACGAGCCGGGCGAACTCGGCACGGAGCAGGCCGCGTCCGGCGCGGTGGCGTTCGGCGGCTCCGGCGACCGGGGGTGCGGTGCGCCGCTGGGCGGCGAGGGCGAGGCCGCCGACGATCACGAGTGTCGCGGCGAGGAGCGTGGCCGGTCGGGGGCGTCCGGCGGCGCCGAGCGCGCTCGCCAGGGCCGGGCCCGCCAGGAAGGAGAGGCCGTTGGCGAGGGCCTCCAGGGCGAAGGCGCTGGGCAGTTCGGCGGCTCTGGTCCCGGACAGCTGGGCGGACCAGCGGGCCGCGCTCATGGCGCTGAGCTGGGGCAGGGTGGCCCCGACCAGAATGCCGGCCAGCAGGTCGGGCACTGCTTCGGTGAGCAGCAGGGTGACGGCCCCGGCGTGGGCGAGCAGGAGGAGCGGCAGGGTCCGGGTCTGCCCGAACCGGTCGACGAGCCGGGCGAGTTGGGTGCCCGCGACGGCATCGGCGACGGCGAAGCCGCCGGTGACGAGTCCGGCGGCGCCGTACGAGCCGGTGCGGGCGTGCACCAGCCAGACGATGCCGACGCCGGTCATGGCGGCGCCGACCCGGCCGACGGTGGCCGCGAGGAAGAAGGCGGTGGCGCCCGGAGTGCGCAGGACGGTGCGATAGTTCGCCGACGGCACGGCGCGTCCCTTCGCCGCCCGGCGGGACGCGTCACAACGGGGCCGTCGGCGTCCGGATGGGCCGACCCGTGATCGCGCCTGGAGCCGTCCAGAGCGGCGTGCAGCGGGGACGCGCGCCCCACGCCGACTCCGTCACCGGGCAGAGTGATCGGTGCAGCAGAAGTCGATGACGTACCCCGGTTGGGGCACGAACACGCCGATGGTAGGCGGTGGTTGGCGGAGACCGCCAGCACGCGGCTCCCCGGACCCGGTCGGGAAGCGGGGAGCCGCGCACGCGTTACAGGCCCTGCCGGGTGCCTGGCACCGCGGCGTCCGGCCGGGCCGCCGGGCCGCCGTTGATCACGAACTGCGAGCCGGGTTCGACGAGGACGTCGCCGTCGCGCGAGTCGCTGATCCTCACGTTGGACAGCGTGGCGCTGCCGCGGGCACCGCCCATGGCGAGGATGCCGGAGCCGTTGTTCGACTTGGAGATCGTCACGTCACTGATCTTCACGTCGGGCATGGCTCCGCCGCCCGTCTTGAACTGGATGCCGTCGTAGGTCGAGTCGTGGATGTCGGTGTCGCGGATGGTGACGCCCGGGATGTCCTGGCCCTGGGCGAACAGGGTGATGGCGCCGAACTCCTGGTCCTCGTTCCAGAACGCGCCGCCGGTGCGGTACAGGCCGTTGTTCGCGATGAGGGTCTGTCCGGAGAAGGGCAGCGGGTCGTGGTCGGTGGCGAGCATGATGCCCGGGTAGTTCATGGTGTCGGAGACGAGGTTGTTCTCGATCTTGTTGCCGTAACCGCCGTACACGGCGATGCCGTTGGCGCGCCAGGGCAGTTGCACGGTGTTGTTGCGGAAGGCGTTGTCGTGGCCGACGTCCACCGACGTGTCCTTGACGTACTTGTTGGCCCAGACGGCGAGCGCGTCGTCGCCGGTGTTGCGGAACGAGGAGTTGTAGACGGTCGAGTTGCGGGTGCCGTTGGAGAAGTTGATGCCGTCCGCGTAGGTGTCGCGCACGCGCATGCCGGTGAACTCCAACCCGTCGCCGGGGTTCCACAGTTCGGGGATGTTGCTGTAGTCGCGGCCGACCCAGACGCCGACGTTGGCGTGCTCGATCCAGACGTTGCTGATCTTGGTGTTCTTGCCGAAGCGTCCGTTGAGGCCGACGCCGCCCTCCTGGTTGCCGTCGCCGCCGCGGATCGTGCCGGAGCCGAAGATGGCGATGTCGGAGATCTTGGTGTTGTCGTCGATGTCGAAGCCGAAGTTGCCCTCGTGCGGATGGTTGATGCCGCCCGCGTCCTGCGGCGGGGTGAGCGTGTAGAGCTGTGAGTGCCACATGCCGGCGCCGCGGATCGTGACGTCGCGGATGCCGACCTGGTTGTACTGGCCGCGGTTCTGCGGGTCTTCGGTGAGGATCTTCTCTTCCTGGCGCCACTGTCCGGCGGGGATCCACACGCAGTCGATGTCGCCGTTCTGGTCGGCGGTCACGGCCTTCTGGATCGCGGCGGTGTCGTCGACGCCGTCGTTGGGGACGGCTCCGTAGGCGGTGATGGAGGTGCATTCGGCGGGCTTGCTCGCGGCCGGGGCCACCTGCTCCAGGTCGATCAGGTCGACGACGTAGTACGCGGCGTCGTCACCGGCGTCGCGCTGCAGGCGGAACGTGGTGCCCTGCGGGTAGGTCTGCGCGAGCAGGGCGTGCGACTCGTCGAAGAGGCGGCGGGCGTCGCCGCCGGGGGTGTTGGTGAGGCCCTCGGGCTGGTCGGTGTTCCCGTACAGCCAGCTGTGCTTCGACGACAGGGTCAGCTTCTGCACGAACGTGCCGTCGGCGTACAGGCTCAGCGTCCTCTCCTGGCCGCCGCCACCCGGTGCGTCCGGGATGGAGTTGCGCACGACGATGGAGTTGGTCGCGCTGGTGGAGGTGAACTCCACGTACTGGCCGGTGGAGTTGAGGCGGACCGACTTGCGGCCCGAGGACTCGGTGGCGAAGTTGGTGTGCCCGAAGGTGCGCTCCGCGTCGCTCGTCAGGAGCGTGCCGTCGTACCGGGCGTCCTCGGCCTCGTACTCGACGTACGGCACGGCGGCGCCGCGCCCGACGACGATGGAGCGGGCGAAGGTGTTGTTGTTCTCGTTCGTCTCGGCCACGACGCCGGTGGCGTCGGCGGTCGCGGTGAGGGTGGCGCCGCCCGAGGCGGCGGTCCAGGTTCCGGCGATGTCGACGGTGGCGGTGGCGCCCGCGGCGACGGCGGGCGTGGTGCCGTTCAGGGTGGCGCCGCCGACGGTCAGGCGGGTGACGGACCCGGCGCTCACCGCGCTCGTGCCGCGATTGTGGACCTTCGCGGTGAAGGAGACGCTCGAACCGACCGCGGGGCTGGCCGGGTTGGAGGTGATCCCAGTGATCTCCAGGTCGGGGCCTGGGCTTTGACCGACCGTCAGCTTGGTGGGGGCGGTGCGGCTGTTGTTGGTGTCGTCCTGCTCGGCGATCGTGTCCGTCGGGTCGACGACGGCGGACAGGGTGTAACTCCCCTGCGCCCTCTTGCCGATGGTCACCGGAACGGTCGCCGACTCACCGGCGCCCAGCGCGCCGACCGGGGCGCTGCCCGCGACCGTGCCGTCCAGGCTGACGTTCACGGTCGTCGCGGCGGCCGCGACGGCGCCGGTGTTGCGGACGGTGGCGTCGGCCGTGATGGAGTCGCTCTCGGACGGCTGGGCGGGGGTCCAGGTGAGGTCGGTCAGGGTGAGGTCCGGTGCGGGGGCCGCGGCGCCCAGGACCTGGAACTCGGCGACCTGGCCACCGTATCCGGAGCTGTTGCTGTAGATCTTCAGCTGGACGTCGGCGGCGCGGCCGGTGACCGGGATCGTGACGGTGTTCTGGTTGCCCGCCGGGTTGAAGGTGTAGTCGGCGCGGGACTTCAGCGTGGTGAAGCCCTGCGCGGACCGTGCGCGGCCGAGCACCTCGATGTTCTGGGTGCGGGTGGCCCAGGCGGCGTCGGGGTTGAGCTTGAGCACGACCGCGTCGAGGTCGGCGTCGGCACCGAGCTTCACGGTGAGCGTCGACGGGCTGCCGCTGGATTCCCAGTAGGTGCTGGTGCTGTTGTCGTTGGCGTTCGAGGCGACGTAGTTCTGCGTCGACGAGGACGCCTCGATCGGTTTGTTCAGGGCGAGGTTCGACGCTTCGGCCGGTGCCGGGGCCGCGGTGGCGGTGGCGGGGAGGAACCCGGCGGTCATCAGGGCCGCGCCGAACGCGGCTATGAGCAGCCGTCGGCTGCGTTGCTTCCATCTCATGGCGTCCTCTAACTCCGTGGGGGCGGTGAGTACCGGAGGGCGTACGGGTGTGCGCTACAGAAATTGCGCGAATCTGTCGTCTTCTTGCTGATGAGGTTCTACAGATTTACCGTGCGCCACTTGGATGTCAACGCTCCGCACGCAATTGGCTGCCGAGGCCGCATACGGGAACCGGCTGTCCACCCCGCGGCCGAGTCGGGGCGAACAGCCAGTTCATGGCAGGTCAGGGGCAGTTGCGGGGACGGTTACGGGGTGAGGACGACCCGCCCGAACACCTCGCCCGCGTCCATCTTCCGGTGCGCCCGTGCGGCGTCCTCCAGCGGCAGCACCTCGTGCACCACCGACACCAGCTCGCCCCGGATCGCGGCGGCGAACTGCTCGGCCTGCACCGCCTGTTGGCCGGCCGCGGGCACCGTGTCGGCGCTGAAGGTGGCGAACGACAGCGACCTCCGGAACGCGCCCATCATCGCCATGCCGAAGTCCGCGGGCGGCGGACCGCCCAGCAGGCCGATGGTCACCATGCGGCCGTTGGGGGCGAGCCGGTCGAAGAACGACGGCAGGTCGGGTCCCGCGACGACGTCGATGATGACGTCGTAGTGCGACGGCGCGTCGGCGTCCCCCTTGCCGGTGCGGTCCAGGACGTGGGTCGCGCCGAGCGCCCGCAGCCGCTCGCCGCGCTCGGCCGACGACGTCGTGACCGCCACGGTGGCGGCTCCGGCGCGGGCCGCGAGCTGGACCGTGTTGATGCCGAGGCCGCCCGCCGCGCCCCGTACGAGCACGGACTCGCCGGCGGCGAAATGGGCGTGGGCCAGCGCGAAATGGGCCACGACCACGGAACTCCCGACGGTCACCGCGTCCGCGGCGGAGAGTTCCCGCGGGATCGGGCGGACCTGCGCGACGGGTACGGCGGCCTGCTCGACGTAGCCGCCGCCCGTGCCGGTGAACGCCCACACCCGCCGTCCCACCCAGGCCGGATCGACGTCCGGGCCGACCGCGGTCACGGTCCCCGCCACCTCGCTGCCGAGGACATGCCCCTCGGCGAAGCCGTAGGACGCCAGAGCGCCGTTGCGGATCAGGACGTCGACGCCGCCCACGCCGATCGCCTCGTTGGTGATCAGCACCTGACCTGCGGCCGGGGCCGGGGCGGGGACGTCGACGACGGCCATGCCGTCGGGGCTGCCGAAGGACCGGATCTGGACTGCTTTCACTGTCGCCTCCTGGTGCGGGCGGTTCATAACTGTTTGCGGTAGTTAGGGGGTGTGATGCGCCTCCGGACGTTAATGGACGCCCCCGTCCACTTCGGTAAAGTGAGAGAGGTGACCGAACGTTTGCCTCACAACCTGCGCTCCGACGCCCGGGACAACCGGGAGCGCATCCTCGACGCGGCCCGTGACCTGTTCGCCGCCGACGGGCTCGACGTGCCGATGCGGGAGATCGCCCGGCGTGCCGGGGTCGGCCCGGCCACCCTCTACCGCCGGTTCCCCACCAAGCAGGCGCTGGTGACGGAGGCGTTCACCGACCAGATGCGGGCGTGCCGCACCATCGTCGACGAGGGGCTCGCCGATCCGGATCCGTGGCACGGCTTCCGTCTGGTGATCGAGAAGATCTGCGAGGTGCACGCCCTCGACCGGGGGTTCACCGACGCGTTCCTGTCGGCCTATCCGGACGCGGTCGACTGGGCGGCGGACCGCACGAGCACGCTGCGGGCGACCGCCACGCTGGCCGAGCGCGCCAAGGCGACCGGGCACCTGCGGCCGGACTTCGTGCTGGACGACCTCATCCTCATGGTCATGGCGCAGCGGGGCATCCACGCCCGCTCGGCGGCCACCCGGATCGCGGCGTCCCGGCGCTTCGCGGCCTATGTGATCCAGGCCTTCGAGGCCTCCCCCACGCACACGCCGCTGCCGCCCGCGGCGCGGGTGGCGTTGGCGGCGCCGGTCACGTCCGGCTGACGGCCCGTGCCCGGCGTTCGTCGAGGAACCCGACCGCGAGCACCAGCAGCACGGCGGCAAGGCCGAACCCGGCGGCGAGGCCGTTCAGCCACGCATAGCCATCGCTGCCCGTGACCGTGCTGCCGTCGTCGAGGACGCAGTCGAAGCCCAGCGGGAAGTAGGACGGTTCATGGCCGGCGAGGCGTGCGAGCACGCCCGGGGCCAGGTCCCGGCAGGGTTCCGCGGGCGACGAGCCCGCACCGGACTCCGCCTCGCTCGCGCTCCACTGGACGGCGCCGAGCCCGATCACGTAGACGAGCACGCCCGCCGCCGCGGCCATCGCCGCGCTCCAGCGCAGCAGGTCCCTGCCCCAGTCGGGGCGGCGGCCCGGCAGCGCGACCGAGATCAGCTTCACCGCGACCGCGATGGCCCAGAGCGGGGCCGCGAGGATCGCGGCGTACATCAGCAGGACGAACATGCTCGGCTAGACGCCCGGCCGCGTCGCTCAGTTCCCTGAGTCCCCTGAGTTCCCTAAGTCCCCTGAATCCCCTGAATCCCCTGGGCCCCTGAGTCCCCTCAGGTCACTCGGCTCCCCCCGCCCCCTCGCCACTCTCGACCCCCTCCTCGTCCTGGAACAGCAGACGCAACGCCACGGCCCGGTAGTGCCGTACGTGTTCCAGCGCGAGGCGGGCCGCCTTCTCGCCGTCCCCCGCCGCGATCGCCTCGCACAGCGCGGCGTGCTCCTCCCACACCGCCGCCGGGTCGTCCACCTGCTGCAGCAGCCAGCGCATCCGGCCTTCGAGGGGTTGCAGCGCGGCCGCGAGGAGTTCGTTGCCCGCGAGGTCCACGATGTGGTGGTGGAACGCCGTGTTGGCGCGCGACACCCGGTCGGCCCGCCGGGACGCCGTCGCCTTGCGGGCGCTCTCCAACAACCGCTCCAGGCGCCGTACTTGAACAGGCTCCGCCTGCTCGGCCGCCCGGCGCGCGGCGAGCACCTCCAAGGCCTCGCGCAGGTCGAAGAGGTTGAGGACGTCCTGGCGGGAGAGTTCACGGACGACGATGCGGCGCGGCGAGAGCGCCTGGAGGAAGCCTTCGCCGAGCAGGACGCGGATCGCCTCGCGCACGGGGATCCGGGAGACGCCGAACTCCTCGGCGACCTCGCGCTCCACCAGCCGGTCACCGGGCCGCAGTTGGCCGGTGATGATCCGGTCGCGGATGCCCTCGCAGACCTGGTCACGCAGCAAGCTCCCCTGGATCTCGGCTCCCGCCATGTCACACCCCCATGTCCGGCCCATGCCTGACCTGCAACGAAGTCCTCACGGTATACCAAACCCTTGACGAGCGGGCCTCGGCTCTCCATCCTTTGGTATGCCATAAGCGGTAAGGCGCACGTCAGCGACGTGCCCGTCTGTCCCCATGCCGCCGCACGATCCTCCACTCACTCCACCCGAACCGAGGGTCCACCATGCCAACTCCCCGCTCGGAGCGTACGGAACCACCAGTTCAGACCGTCAGACCCGCACCGCCCGCGCCCATGCCCGGCGCCGCGAACTCCCGTCCCAGCCGGACCCGTTGGAAGGTCTTCGTCCTCCTCCTGGGGGTCGTGACGCTCAACTACATCGACCGCGGTTCCGTGTCCGTGGCACTCCCGCTCATCACCGCGGACCTGCACCTGTCCAAGGAGGTCACCGGGTTCGTGCTGAGCGCGTTCTTCTGGACGTACGCGCTGATGCAGATCCCCGCGGGCAAGCTCATCGACCGGTTCGGGCCACGCCGGATGGCCGGCGGCGCCTGCGTGGGCTGGGGTTTCGCCACCGCCCTGACCGCCGCCTCGACCGGGGTCGGCTCGCTGCTCGGCTACCGGCTGCTGCTGGGCGCGGTCGAGGCGCCGGTGATGCCGGCGGGCGGCAAGCTCAACGCGCACTGGCTGCCCGCCGAGGAGCGCGGGCGCGGCGCCGTGCTGATGGACGGCGGCGCCCCGCTCGGCTCCGCGCTCGGCGGCATCGCCATCTCCGGTCTGATCGCCTGGACGGGCAGCTGGCGCGCCAGCTTCGTGGTGGCGGGCGTGGTGACCGTCGCTGTCGGCGCGTTCGCCCTGTGGTACCTGCGCGACACCCCGCGCGAGCACCCCGCGGTGAACGCCGCCGAGGCCGCCTACGTCGAGCGCGCGCATGCCGAGGAGGACGCGGCGAGCCCCGTCGCCGACGTCCGGGCCCGGCTCTCCGCCTACCTCAAGTACCGCTCGTTCTGGGGCATGTGCCTGGGCTGGATGGGCTTCAACGGCGTCTTCTACGGGGTGCTCACCTGGGGTCCGCTGTACCTGTCGGAGACCAAGGGCTTCGACATCAAGACCATCGGCTGGTCGACGCTCGTCATCTTCGGCTCCGGCTTCGTCGGCGAGCTGCTCGGCGGCTGGCTCGCGGACCGCTGGCAGGCCCGCGGCGGACGGGCCAACACGGTGCTGCGCACGCTCATGGGCGTGGCGGGTGCGGCGGTCGTCGGCGGCCTGCTCGGGGTCGTCCTCGTCCCGGACGCGCTCACCGCCGTCCTTCTCCTCTCCGTCGTGCTGTTCTTCCTGCGCTGGGCGGGCCTGTACTGGTCGCTGCCGTCGATCCTCGGCGGGCGCGCCAACGCCGGCGTGGTGGGCGCCGCCATGAACCTGTCCGGCAACATCGCCGGGATCGTCACCCCGATCGCGGTCGGCTTCATCGTCGGCGGCACCGGCTCCTACACCTGGGCGCTGCTGTACTTCGTCGGCGCGGGCGTCCTGTTCACCGTCTCGTCCCTGGCCATCGACTACTCCCGGAGGCTGGCCGCCTGATGTCCGAACTCACCGACGCCGTACGCCCGTTGCGGGTGGGCATGCTCACCCCGTCGTCCAACACCACTCTGGAGCCCGTGACGTACGGGCTGCTGCACGGGTCGGCGGGCGCGGCCACCGCGCACTTCGCCCGGGTGCCGGTCACCCGGATCGCCCTGGACGCGGGCAGCGACGCCCAGTTCGACCCGGAGCCGATGCTGGCGGCGGCCGAGCAGCTCGCCGACGCCAAGGTCGACGTCCTCGTCTGGAACGGGACGTCGGGATCCTGGCTCGGTGTGGAGCGGGACCGCGCCCTGGCCGCCGCGCTCACGGCCGGGACCGGGATCCCGGCGACCACGTCGACGCTGGCGCTGCTCGACGCCTGTGCCGCGTACGGCGTGCGCAGGCTCGGCCTCGCCCTGCCCTACACCCGCGACGTCGCCGACGCGATCGTGGCGACGTACGCGAAGGAGGGCGTCGACTGCGTCCTCGCGGAGCCGTTCGGCGAGGCCGACAACGAGGCGTTCGCCCGGATACCGGCCGCCGCCGTCGCCCGGCAGATCGAGGCGGCGGCGACCGACGGGGCGCAGGCCGTCGCCGTCGTGTGCACGAACGTGTACGGCGCCTTCGAAGCCGAGCGGCTCGAACGGGCCCTGGACATCCCGGTGTTCGACTCCGTGACGGCCACGCTGTGGCGAGCGCTCGACCTGGCCGGGGCGCGACCGTCCTGGGCCGGGTACGGGCAACTGCTGCGCGACGGCAGCCTGCGTGCCCGGATCCAGCAGGTGCTGACGGAGCTGCTGCGGGCGACCGGCGCGGACCGGACGACGTTCCGGGTCGATCTGCCGGAGCACGGGCTCGCGGTGGACCTCACCGCGGGCGAGGCGCTGCGCCCCGGGGTCCGCTCCATCCGCCGCGACGCCTCGCTCGACCAGCGCCGCCTGAACACGGTCGAGTGGCTGGAGGCCGAGCGGCGCCCACTGGTGCAGCCGCACTTCCGGGACGCCCCGCACCCGCCGCAGGCCCTGACCGACGTGTACGGCGTGCGCGCCCAGATGCTGTCGCCGGTGCAGAGCGGCGGCGCGCTGACCGGCTGGATCTCCGTGCACAGCATGCGCGAGCGCGCCTGGGCGCCCGCCGACACCGAGGCGCTCGCCACGGCCACGGCCGAACTCACCGCCCGGCTCCCCCGCTAGCCCGGCTCTCCCGGCAACCCACCTCGCCTATCTGAAGGAGTAGTTCACTCATGCCCAAAGACATCCAGATCGCCCTCGGAGTCGACGTCGACGCGGTCGCCGGCTGGCTCGGCAGCTACGGCGGCGAGGACTCGCCCAACGACATCCAGCGCGGCGTCTTCGCGGGCGAGATCGGCACGCCGCGCCTGCTGAAGCTCTTCGAGCGGTACGGCATCCGCACGTCCTGGTTCATCCCCGGCCACTCCATCGAGACGTTCCCCGAGCAGACCCGGATGGTCGTCGAGGCGGGCCACGAGATCGGTGCGCACGGTTACTCGCACGAGAACCCGATCGCGATGACCCCGCGGCAGGAGGAGGACGTCCTCGCCAAGTCGGTCGACCTGATCGAGGAGTTCACCGGCCGCCGGCCGAAGGGGTACGTCGCCCCGTGGTGGGAGATGTCCGAGTCGACGGCCGCGCTGCTGCACAAGTACGGCTTCTCCTACGACCACTCCCAGAACTACCGGGACTTCACGCCCTTCTACGCCCGCGTCGGCGACTCCTGGACGAAAATCGACTACTCGGCGGAGGCGAAGGACTGGATGAAGCCGCTGGTGCACGGCCACGAGGTCGACCTCGTCGAGTTCTGCGGCAACTGGTACGTCGACGACCTGCCGCCCATGATGTTCAACAAGCACTCCCACAACAGCCACGGCTACGTGTCGCCGCGCGCCCTCGAACAGGACTGGAAGGACCAGTTCGACTGGGTGCACCGGGAGTTGGACTACGCCGTCGTCCCGGTGACCCTGCACCCCGACGTGTCGGGCCGCCCGCAGGTCCTCCTCATGCTGGAGCGCTTCATCGAGTACGTCTCCGGGCACGAGGGCGTGTCGTTCGTGACGCTGGAGGACGCGGCGGACGACTTCCGCCGCCGCTTCCCCTTCGACGGCACGCAGCGGCCCGCCGACATGCGCTGAGCCCCGGAGCGCCGACGGGGCGGATGCTGATCTAAGCTCGCCGCTGTGGCAGCCATGGACGAGATCCGCCCCAGCAAATACATCAGCCTCACGACCTACCGCAAGAACGGCGCCCCGGTGTCGACGCCGCTCTGGCACGTGGAGCGGGACGGTGAGCTGCTCGTGCTGACCGCCGCCGACTCCTGGAAGGTCAAGCGGATCCGGAACAACCCCGCCGTCGACGTCACCGTCTGCGACGTGCGCGGCCGCACCGCCCCCGACGCGCCGACGGCCTCCGGCACCGCCCGCATCCTCGACGAGGCGGGCACCGCCGCCACCCGGGTGCTGCTCGCCGAGAAGTACCTGCTCTCCCGGGTCGGCGGCTGGCTGCGCAAGGGACTGCGGCTGCGCCAGAAGCCGCACGTGGGGATCGCCGTCACGCTGTGAAGCGCCCGGCCCGTCCGGTCAGTAGCGGTCGGCCGTGCCCAGGTACTGCTCGGCGAAGGCGGCCGCCGCGGCGGGCGAGGTGAACAGGCGGCGCAGCCTGGCCAGCGTGGTGCCCGCGCGGAACGGGTCGCCGTGCGAGATCCCGTGGTAGACCTCCGACAGCCACTGCGAGAACTCCTGGTAGTCCCAGACCCGGCGCAGGCAGTCCCGTGAGTAGGCGCTCAGCGCGCTGTCGTCGCCGGACCGGTGGGCGACGAGGGCGTCGCCGAGGAGGAAGGCGTCGTGCAGGGCGAGGTTCATGCCCTTGGCGGCGATCGGGGCGACGAGGTGGGCGGCGTCCCCGGCGAGGAAGAGCCGCCCGACGGACATGGGTTCCACGACGTAGTCGTGCATGTCGAGGACCCGCTTCTCGATCAGCCGCCCCTCGGTGAGCGGCGCCGCCCCGTCGGCGGCCAGGCGCCGGTGGAGCTGGGTCCAGACCCGCTCGTCCGGCCAGTTCGCGGGGTCGTCGCCGGGCGGGCACTGCAGGTAGTAGCGGGTGACCTCGGGGCTGCGCGGCATCTGTCCCGCGAACCCGTCGGGGTGCATGCCGAACAGGACGCAGTCCGCCGACGGCGGCGCCTGAGCGAGCAGGGCCAGCCAGCCGATGCCGTAGTCGTGCCGGGCGACGCGCGCACCGGCGTCGGTCAGGGCGCGGCGGGTCACGCCCCGGGCCCCGTCGCAGCCGGCCACGAACTCGGCCCGCAGCAAACGCTGTTCACCGGTGCCGGCGCAGGTGTACGTCACCGTCGGCCGGTCGGTGCCGACGTCCCGCACCGTCACGTCGCGCACGCCGAACCGGATGTCTCCGCCGCGCACGTCCGCGTACTCCCGGACCAGGTCGGTGACGAGCAGCGGCTGCGGATACACGAAGTGGTGACGGCCGGTCAGTTCGGTGTAGGGAAAGCGGTGTTGCCCGCCGTCGAAGCGGAACGCGCAGGCGGTGTGCCGCTCGGCCCGCTTCAGCAGGTTCCCGGCGAGGCCGCGCCGGTCGAGGGCGTCGACCGCCCACTCCTCGATGACGCCGGCCCGGGGGCGCCGCTCGATGAACGCGCGGGTCTCGCACTCCAGGACCACGCAGTCGATCCCGGCGTCGCGCAGGACGGTGCCGAGGGCGAGCCCGGCGGGACCCGCGCCCACGACGACGACCGAAGTGTGCTCCGGGGACGGGGAGTTGGGGGTGGGGGTGACGGTCACCGGGCCATTATGTCGGCGCCGGGGCGCGCTCAGGCAGGGGGCCGGGTGCGCTCGTAGCGGCTGACCCAGGTGACCGGCCCGCCGGCGCCCCGTTGGCCGGGTGCGCCGGTGACCGGGACGTCGCCGCGGTGGGCGAACCCGTGGGACGCGTAGTACGCGCGCAGTCGGTCGTTGGCGCGCACGCAGTCGAGGCGCACGGTGGGTGTGCCGTCGCGGCCGGCGGTGTCCTGGACCCAGTCGAGGACGACCGCGCCGAGGCCCGCCGCCCGGCGGCGCACCGCCATCCGGTGCACGTAGACGGCGTCGCCCGGGGTGTCCGCCCAGAGCGGGTCGGCACGGTCCAGCGTGACGGTGCCCGCGATCCCGTCGTCGGTGTGGGCGAGCCAGGTCTCACCGCGTGCGAGGGCCTCCTCGATCCAGGCCGCCTCGAAGCGGGCCGGCCACTGGGCGATCCGCCGGTCCGCCAGCCAGCCTGCGGCTTCGTCGAGCACCTCCAGCACGTCGTCGGTCTGCGCGGGCGTCGCCTGCCGGAAGGCGACGCGGTCACCGTTCCATCGCGGTGTCGTCGTCATGCCGGCGATGATCCCAGCCGGTCGGGAGCGTGTCCGCCGCGGGGCGGGGCATCCGGCAGCCATGGGAATCGACGCTACGGCACGGCGGGTCGCCGACGGCCGGGCCGCGCGCGGTGCGACGCGGGCCGGGTTCGTCGCGCGCGGCATCGTCTATCTGCTCATCGGTGTACTGGCCCTGCGCATCTCCTTCGCCGGGGACGAGCGCCGGCAGGCGGACCGGGGCGGGGCGCTGGCCGAGGTGGCGCACCAGCCGTTCGGCACGCTCCTGCTGGTGGCGCTCGGGCTCGCCCTCGGCGCGCTCGCGCTGTGGTGCCTGTCACGGGCGGTGTTCCGCCACGACGAGGTGCGCGAACGTCTCCTGTGGGCGGGCCGCTTCGTCTTCTACGGCGTGGTGAGCTACTCGGTGCTCGCCTACGCGGCCGGGGACCGGGGCAGCGGAAGCGGTGCGTCCGACCAGCAGTCCGACGACCTCACGGCGACCGTCCTCGGCTGGCCCGCCGGGCAGTGGATCGTGGCGGCCGTCGGTCTGGGCACCATCGGTGCGGCGGGGTGGATCGCCGTCCAGGCGATCCGGCGCGCCTACCGCAAGGACCTGCGGACGTCGGAGATGTCCCCCGTGGTGGAACGCTGCGTGGACGTCCTCGGCACGGTCGGCGGCACGGCGCGCGGCTGTGTCTTCGCGGCGGTCGGGGTCTTCCTCGTCGTGGCGGCGGTGCGCCACAGCCCCGGGGACGCCAAGGGCATGGACGACACGCTGCGGTCCTTCAGCCACACCCCGGCAGGCCCGGGACTGCTGGCCGCGGTCGCGGCGGGCCTCGCCGTGTTCGGCATGTTCTCGTGGGCGGAGGCGCGGTGGCGCCGGCTGTGACGGGCCGGGGCCACCGCCGGTGGGCGGCGCAGGTCCCCGCCCGTCCTGGCCCGCGCGGTCACGCGCCCAGGTCGACCGGGATGCCCGTCCCCCGCTCCCGGGCCAGGT
Organism: Streptomyces sp. KL116D; assembly: GCF_030766975.1. NCBI lineage: Bacteria > Bacillati > Actinomycetota > Actinomycetes > Kitasatosporales > Streptomycetaceae > Streptomyces > Streptomyces sp. KL116D. The sequence continues at coordinate 310,646 of NZ_JASERH010000046.1, forward strand.
CGATCAGCATCCGGGCCACGGCGAGGTCCTGGAGGCCCACGCCCACCGAGTCGAACAGGGTCAGATCGTCGGTGGCGGTGCGGCCGGGGGCCCGCCCGGTGAGGACGTCGCCGAGTTCGGTGCGGAAGTCGTCCTCGCCGAGGGCGCCCTCGGCGAGCGGGACGAGGACCTCGCCGGACTTGGTGCGTGCCGTGTCGTAGGCGTCGACGACGATCCGGCAGCGGACGACGGCCTCGGTGTCGAGTTCGCGGTGGTCGGGCCGGGGCGGGGCGCCGACCGCGTTGACGTGCTGTCCCGGGGCGAGCCAGGCGCCGCGGACGACCGGTTCGCGGGACGGGGTGAGGGTGCACAGCACGTCGGCGGCCTCGGTGACGGCGCGCGGATCGTCCAGCACCTTCGCGGGGACACCGAGTTCGGCGGTGATCCAGGACGCCAGGGTGTGCGCGTGCTCCGGGGTGCGGCCCCACAGGACGACCTGGTCGTAGGGGCGGCCGGGGAGCAGGGCGCGGGCGTGGGCGCGGGCGAGGGGTCCGGTGCCGACGAGGCCGAGGGTCGTCGCGTCGGGGCGGGCCAGGGCGCGGGTGGCCACGGCGGTGGCGGCCGCGGTGCGCACCCGGGTGAGTTCGGCGCCGTCCAGCAGGGCGGCGCAGGCGCCGGTCTCCGCGTCGACCGCGAGGACCGCGGAGCGCTGGACGGGCAGTCCGGCGGCGCGGTTGCCCGGCAGGTCGGCGAGGAGCTTGACGGTGGCGAGGCGGTCCGGGGCGGAGGCCGCGGCCATCGCGACGAACGTTCCGTCACCGCCGGGGAATTGCATCGCGGGCGGCGCGGGCAGCACCGCTCTGCGCTGCGCGAGGTCGCGGTGGGCCCGGGCCACGGCCGCCTCCACCGCCTCGACCTGGTCGGCCAGCAGGGTGCGGATGGTGGAGCGGGTGAGGATCAGGGTCATCGTGCGGATTCTCCCGGGTGAGGACGGGGGCGGGTGCGGGGCGCGCGGGCGGGTCAGCCGCCGCGTACGAACGGGGTGGTGAGCCCCGCCGGGGCGCGGCTGCGGCCCACGAGTCCGCTCACCGCGAGGAGCGCGAACACGTAGGGCAGCGTGGTCAGGAGCGGTGCCGACAGGTGCAGGCCGAGGGCGGGCGCGGCGAACTGGAGGGACTGGGCGAGGCCGAAGACGAGGCAGGCGAGCAGCGTCGGCCAGGCGCGCCAGCGGCCCGCGATCACGGCGACGACGGCGAGATAGCCGATGCCACCGGTGATGTTGTCGCTGAAGGCGTGCACGTCGGCGAGGGCGAGCTGGGCCCCCGCGAGGGCGGAGGTGGCGCCGGTGAGCAGTACGGTCGCGTACCGGATCGTCCGCACGGGCAGGCCGCAGCGGTCGGCGGTGACGGCGTCCTCGCCGACGGCGTCGACGGCGAGTCCCCAGGTCGTGCGGCGGCTCAGCGCCACGGCGAGCACGGCGGTGACCGCGAGGGCGGCGTAGCCGAGCAGGGTCTGCTCGAACAGGGCCGGACCGAGGACGGGGATGCGGTGCAGGAGGGGTACGGGCAGCGGGTCGAAGCCGGGCAGCGCGTCCTGCGAGCCGTCGCCGAACAGCAGGCGGGAGCCGTAGGTCGTCGCGCCGAGGGCGAGGGCGTTGGCGGTGATGCCGGTGACGATCTGGTCGGCGCGCAGGGTCACGCTGAGCAGGGCCTGCAGGGCTGCGAAGAGCAGACCGGCGGTGAGCGCGGTCAGCACGCCGACGGCCGCGCTGCCGGAGGCGTGGGCACCGGCGGCGCCGGCGAACGCGCCGGTGAGCATCATGCCTTCGACGGACAGGTTCAGGACTCCGGCACGTTCGCTGAGGAGTTCTCCGGAGGAGGCGAGCAGCAGCGGCAGCGCCATCCGTACGCCGCCTGCGGCGAGTTCGTCGAGGACGGCGCTCATGACGTGCTCCCGGTGCGGCGGTGGGTGACGAGCAGGGCGGCGGCGATGACCAGGACGAGCACGCTCTGCACGATCTGGACGGTCGACGCCGGTACCTGGGCGGCGAGTTGGAGGTTGATGCCGCCGCTGGTGAGGAAGCCGAAGAGGAGGCTTGCGGCGGCGACGGCGGTCAGCGAGCCGCGGGCGAGCAGACCGACGACGAGGCCCGAGAAGCCGTAGCCGGAGGAGAAGTGTTCGGCGAGGACGTACGGGGCGGTGGCGACGAGACAGGCGCCCGCCACGCCCGCGAGTCCGCCGGCGAAGGCGAGGCCGCCGCCTTCCAGCCGGCCCACGGGCAACCCGAGGCGGGCGGCCGCGGCGGGCGAGTGCCCCACGGCGGTCAGTCGCAGGCCGACGGCCGTGTGCCGCAGGACGACGCCCGTCGCCACGGCGAGGACGGCGGCGATGACGACGACGGCCGTCGCGGGTGACTCCGGGCCGCCGATCAGGGGCAGTTGGGCCCCGGCGGGAAGTGGTGCGGACTGCGGCAGCGTCTCCGACGAGGTGACGGGCTGCCGCAGCAGCGCCTCCTCGTGCACGGAGACGGCGACCATCCCGATGCCGACGAAGTTCAGCAGCAGGGTGGTGATCACCTCGCTGGTGCCGCGCCGGACCTTGAGCCACGCGGCGATGCCCGCCCAGGCGGCCCCGGCGAGGAACCCCGCGGCGAGGATCGCCGGCACACCGAGAGCGCCCGGCGTCCCGGCGGGCAGGGCGAGGCCGGTGGCCGCGGCGGCGGTGCCGCCCGCGCACAACTGGCCCTCGCCGCCGACGTTCACGAGTCCGGCGCGGTGGGCGACGGTGAAGCCGGTGGCGATGAGGGCGAGCACGGCGGCCGAGTCGAGGGAGCTGCCGATGGCGTACGGCGAGCCGAACATGCCCTCCCGGAGGGCGGCCCCGGCGACGGCCGGGTCGGCGCCCGCGCCGATGACGAGCAGCAGCCCGACGCCGACGGCGACGAGTCCGGCGAGCACGGCGACGGACACGGGGTGCCGGGTCAGGGCGTGGAGCCGGGTGGCGCGGTGCGGCTCAGGAGACGGAGGGGACGTGGGCGCCGGCGAGGGGGGCGGTGGCGGCGCCGTGGTGGCGGCGGGCAGGGGCATGAGGGTCCTCGGGGAGACGATGGCGGGGCCTGCGGGGGTGACGGGAGCGGGGACGACGCAGAGGGAGGACGACACGGGCGGTGCCGTCAAGCCGAGTCGACGCCGACCGGCTGGGTCCCGGTCGCTTCGGTCCCGCTGGGCTCGGCCCCGGCCGGCTCGGCCCCGGTCGACTCGGCCCCGGTCGACTCGGCCCCGGTCGACTCGGCCCCGGTCGACTCGGCCCCGGTCGACTCGGCCCCGGCCGGCTGTGTCCCGACCGGCTGTGTCCCGACCGGCTGTGTCCCGACCGGATCGGCGCCCACCATCAGCTGCCCGATCCGCTCCCGCGCAGCGGGATCGCGGGGGTCGACCGGGCCGAGGAGGCGGCCCCGGTAGGCGACGAGGACGCGGTCGCACAGGGCGAGGAGTTCGTCGAGTTCGGCGGAGACGACGAGGACGCCCGCGCCGCGCGCGGCGGCGGCGCGGATGCGGGTGTGCACGGCGTCCACGGCACCGATGTCGAGACCGCGGGTGGGTTGCGCGGCGGCGAGGCAGACCAGCGGTTCGAGCGCCAGCTCCCGTGCCAGGACGACCTTCTGCTGGTTGCCGCCGGACAGGGACGCCATCGGGGCGTCGGGGCCTGCGGCGCGCACGGCGTGGTCGGTGAGGACGTCGGCCGTGGCCCGGGCCAGGGCGCGCCGGTCCAGGAAGACGCCCATCCTGCGGAACCGGTCGAGGCGGCCCAGGTGCAGGTTCTCCGCGACGGACAGCTGCGGGACGCAGCCCTCGTGGTGCCGGTCCTCGGGCACGACGCCGAGTCCCGCGCGGGTGCGGGCGGCGGGCCCGGCCCCGGTCAGGTCCCGGCCGCCGATCTCCACCACGCCCCGCTCCGGCGTACGGGACCCGCCGAGCACGGCCATCAGTTCGCTCTGGCCGTTGCCCTCGACCCCGGCGATGCCGACGATCTCGCCGAGCCGGACGTCGAGGCCGGTGCCGTCCAGGGCACGGGTGCCGTCGGGGCGAAGGACCGTGATGTCGTGCAGGCGCAGGGCGGAACCGGTGGGCGCGGTGCGGGTGTCCTGGGCTGCGGGCGCGGGGGCGCCCAGCCCGACCGCGCCCGCCAGCGACGCGTCGAGCGTCTCGGCGGCGCGGCCGATCATCAGCGGGACGAGGCGTTCGGCGGGCAGTTCGGCGAGGCGTCCGCCGCCCGCGACCCGGCCGCCGCGCAGGACGGTCGCCGCGTCGCCCGCCCGCGCGGCCTCGCCGAGCTTGTGCGTGACGAGGACGACGGCGTGTCCGGCGTCGGCGATCCGGCGGCACGTCACGAGCAGCGCGTCGGTCTCGGCGGGGCCGAGGACACCGGTCGGTTCGTCGAGGACGAGCAGCCGGGGTGCGCGCAGCAGCGCCTTCACGATCTCGACGCGCTGTCGCACGCCGACCGGCAACTCCCCCACCAGCGCGTCGAGTTCGAGGTCGAGTCCGTACTCGTCGCGCACCTGCGCGACCCGGCGGGCGAGGCCGGGCAGGCGCAGCAGGCGCAGGTTCTCGCCGACGGTGAGGGTGCCGACGAGGCTGAAGTGCTGGTGCACCATCGCGACCCCGGCGGCGAGGGCGTCGGCGGGGCGGCGCGGCGCGTACTCCTCGCCGTACAGGCGCAGGGTGCCCGTGTCCGGGGTGAGCGAGCCGCCGACGGCGTGGCACAGGGTGGACTTGCCCGCGCCGTTCTCGCCGAGGACGCAGTGCACGGTGCCGGCGTCGACGACGAGGTCGACGCCGTCCAACGCCCGTACGCCGCCGTAGGACTTGGTGAGTCCGGTGATCGCCAGTGCGGGTGCCGCCGTCATCGAGTGGTGATCTTTCCGGACGCGAGCTTCGCCTTCAGGTCGTCGAGCTGCTCGGTCACGGCCGGGTCCGCCGTGCCGCACAGCACGAGGTCGTTGTGCGGCACGTCGGAGGCGAGGCCGAAGTGGACGGCCTCCGCTGTCCAACTGCCCTTCACCAGTCGGTCGGTGGCGTACTCGATCTCCGCGCCGATGTCGGTTTCGACGTATCCGGCGTACGCCTCGTCGGTGCCGCACTCGTGGGCGATCGGGCCGCCGATGAGGGTGGTGCCGCGGCTGTGCGCGGCCTGGGCGACGCCCTTGTGGCCGAGGTTGAGGATCTGGCCGAGGACGTCGGCTCCGGCGCCGTAGTTCGCGAGGGCGGACTGCTTGGCCTTGGCGGCGTCGTTGAAGTCGCCGACGTAGCTCGGCGCGAGGACCTTCACCTCGGGGTCGGCCGCCTTGGCACCGCGCTCGAACTCCTTGGCCGCGTTGACGATGGCGGGCAGTTCGGCGCCGCCGACGAAGCCGACCGTGTTCTTCTGCGACAGCAGTGCGGCGGCCGCGCCGGACAGGAACGCGGCCTGGGCCTGCTGCGGGTCGTACAGCGCGAGGTTGGCCGTCGGGCGGGCGTCGGCCGGGCCGCCGATCTCGGCGAACTTCACCTTCGGGAAGCGGGCGGCGACCTTGCGGACGTCGGCGTCGGTCTGCCCGCCGAGCGAGACGACGAGGTCGGAGGTGGTGGCGAAGCGGACGAGGGCCTGCTCGTAGTCGGCGGCCTGGACCTGTTCGACCTTGCTGAACGCGACCTTGCCCCGGTGCTCCCGCGCCGCCCGCTGATATCCGCGGTACGCCGACTCCATGAATCCGTCGTCGGAGAGCGAACCGGGGAACAGGACGCCGACCTTGAGGTCGCCGGAGTCCGCGGCGCCGGTCTGCGCCGATGACGCGCCGCCGCACCCGGTGAGCAGGACGAGACCGAGTCCGGCCGCGACGGCGCCCGCGCGCCGGGGAGGGGTGTGTGCCACTGAGATGCCTCCAGAGGGAGGGGCCCGCGGGCCCGCTAGTGGTATACCGTTACGCGCCCTCAGTCTGGGAGCCCCGTGTTGCCCGCGTGTTAGCGGCCGGTTAGCAGTGCGCTCCGCCCCGTCCGGTCCGCTTACTGTGAGAGCGGCATCCGATCGGAGGAAACCCTTGGTGACAGCGGCACAGCCGGCGGGCGCGGCGCGCGGCTCGCTGCGCGACCGTGCGTACGACACGCTGCGGCGGCGCATCCTGGAGGCCGAACTCCAGCCGGGCGAACGGCTCGTGGAGCGCGATCTCGCCGCGGAGCTCGACGTCTCCCGGATCCCGCTGCGCGAGGCACTGCGCCGTCTGGAGGCGGACGGCCTGGTGCTGCTCGTGCCGCACCGGGGCGCACTGGTCGCGCCGTTCACCCCGGCCGACGTCCGCGATCTGTTCGACGTACGGGAGTCGCTGGAGTCACTGGCCGCGCGGCTCGCCGCCGAGCGGTCCGACGCGGCGGGGCTCGCCCGGCTGCGGGCCCGTCTCGACGCCGCGCGCGCCGCGACCCGGGACCAGGACAGGGCCGCGATCGCCGCCGCGAACGCGGGCTTCCACACGGACATCGTGGAACTCGCCGCGAACCCGCTCCTGACGAGCATGATGCGGCCCCTGGAAGCGCGCACGCACTGGCTGTTCCGGCTGACCGCGCAGCGCGACCCGGCCCGTCAGTGCGCCGAGCACGAGGAGCTGTACGCGGCGATCGCGGCCGGTGACGCGGACCGGGCGGCCGCTCTCGCGCTCGACCACGTCAGCGACGGCCGCGCCGAGTCCCTGGCGCTGGCCGGGCGCTGGTCCCATCCGGAGGTCGACCCGCTCGCGGTCGCGGCCCGGCGGCGCCGCCGCAGCTCGTGACCGGCCGGGGCACCGACCCCGTACGCACCAACGCCCGGCGTTTCCCGCCGCCCGCCCGGCCCGCGCCTTCTACGGTGACCCGGTGCCTCCTCGCCTCCGTCTCGCCGTGACCTCGACGGCCCTCGCCCTGGCCGCCGGCGTCCTGCCGGCCCACGCCGCCCCCGCACCGTCCGCCGCACCGCCCCGGTTCACGTACCAGGTCAGCAAGGTCACCGCGGCGCGCCTCGGCCGCAGCTGGCACGCCGGGTGCCCGGTGGGGCCGAGCCGCCTGCGGCTGGTCCGGCTCACCCACTGGGGGTTCGACCACCGCGTCCACCAGGGCGAGCTGGTCGTGCACGAGCGGGCCGTCCACGACGTCGTGTACGTGCTGGGCAAGGCGTTCGCCGCACGGTTCCCGATCCGGCGGATGCGCACCATGGCCGCGTACGGCGGCAGCGATCCCGCCGCGATGGCCGACGACAACACGTCGGCCTTCAACTGCCGTGGCGTGACCGGCAATTCGGGAGTCCGCTCGCAGCACTCGTACGGCGACGCACTCGACATCAACACCCTGGAGAACCCGTACGTCGACCGCCGGGGCCGGGTCCATCCGGCGGCCGGGGCCCGTTACCTGGACCGGCGCCGCCGCGCCCCTGGCATGCTGCGCGCCGGGGACGCGGTCACCACGGCGATGCGCCGGGTCGGCTGGCCGTGGGGAGCGCGCTGGGCGCACCCGGACTACCAGCACTTCTCCGCGAACGGGCGCTGACCCGCCGCTCAGCCCAGAGCCGCTCAGACCCCGTCCGCCCGGTCCACCGTCTCGGCCCCTTCGAGCGGCGCCCGCTCCAGGACCGCCACGGCTTCCGGCACGCTCTTCCGCAGCCGGGCCAGGCCCTCCGCGGTGAGGGTGCGGCACACCGTGTCGCGTTCGGCAAGGACCTGGCGGGTGAAGCGGGGCGGGAAGTCGGCCGGAGTGAGGGCCGCGCCCGGGCCCGCCGACCAGGCGCGCCGCACGACGACCGCGTCGGCGGGGACGGCGTCCGCGCAGACGGCGAGGCGCCCCGACTCGACGTACCAGAGGACGATCCGCTCCCGCAGCCGCTCGGCCGGCTGGTCGACGGTCTGCCCGGCGGCCAGCCGCAGCGTGTCGAAGGCCTCGGACAGGGCGTGGCGCAGGGAGGCGTCGGCGCGGCCGAACAGGTCGCAGTCGGCGAGCGGGACCGGGGCGTCCGGGTCGAGGCCCAGGTCGGTGAGGAGGTCGTCCTCGCAGGTCTCCAGGGCGCGGCCGAGGTCGGGGAACTCGTCGGTGGTGCGGGCCATGGCCTGCCGCTCGTCGGGGTCGGCGAGCACCATGCGCACGGAGCGGGCACGCAGGTCCTCGCCGAGGGCGCGCAACAGGTCGGCGGCGACGGGTTCGATGCGGCCGACGCGGGTGAGGTCGAGGGCGAACCAGCCGACGGCGGGCGCCAGTTCACGGGCCGCGCGCAGGGTCTGCTCGGCGGTGGCGAAGTCCAGGTCGCCCTGGAGGACGTGGACGCGGATCCGGTCCGGGTGGGCGTCGAGGGCGGCACGCTGGTCGCGCGGGCGGTGGCGCAGCGAGCGCAGCGGGGACGGGTGCAGGGAACGGGGCGGCAGCGGTCTGCGCTGGGGGACGGTGGCGCGCATCAGGTGCAGTCCGAACTGGTCGGAGAGGAGATGGCAGGCGGCGATGCCGCGCACGCTGTTGCCCTTCTCCTCCAGCGGCGGGCTGAACACGCCGATGCCGAACTGGCCGGGCAGGGCGACGCCGATCGCGCCGGAGACGCCGCTCTTGGCGGGCATGCCGACCTGGAGCATCCACTGCCCGGACGCGTCGTACATGCCGCAGGTCGCCATGACGGCGAGGACGTGCTGGGCGTGGCGCGGGGCGACGACGCGTTCGCCGGTGACCGGGTTGACGCCGCCGCCCGCCAGGGTGGCGTGCATGACGGCGAGGTCGTCGCAGGTGACGAGGACGGAGCACTGCCGGAAGTAGACGCCGAGCTGTTCCTCCACGTCGCCGGTGAGGGAGCCCGCGTTGTGCATGAGGTAGGCGAGGGCGCGGTTGCGGTCGCCGGTGGCGCACTCCGAGGTGTACACGGCTTCGTCGACGGTGAGGGGGCGGCCCGCGAAGGCGCCGAGGCCGTCGAGGATGCGGGTGAAGCGGGCGTCGGCGGTGTCCCCCGCGACGAGCGAACTGGTCACGATGGCACCGGCGTTGACCATCGGGTTGGGCGGGCGTCCGGTGACCGGCTCCAGGCGGATGGAGTTGAAGGCCTCGCCGCTCGGTTCGGCGCCGACCCGCCCGAGCACGTGCTCCAGGCCGCGGTCGGCGAGCGCGAGAGCGAAGACGAACGGCTTGGACACCGACTGCACGGTGAACGGCGCCGTGGTGTCGCCGCTGCCGTAGACCTGTCCGTCCAGGGCGCACAGGCTCAGTCCGAACAGGGCCGGGTCGACGCGGCCGAGCTCGGGGATGTACGAGGCGGGCTCGCCGTCGTCGAGATCGCTGAGGCTCCCACGGACCCGGTCGAGGAGGCCGGTCAGGGGGTCGTCCGCGCTGCGCTGCTGCTCGTGTCGCACCCGTCCATCGAACCCCATCGGCGGCTCGCCCGCACCCGCCGCGCACCCGCGGTGCCGCCGTGCGGACGCGGACGGCAGACTGCCCCCATGAATGATCTCGGAACGGGCGAGGCCCGGCACAAGGCCGATCTGCGCCGCTATCTGCAGGACGCGCGCGACGCCCTGCTGTGGAAGCTCGACGGACTCTCCGACTACGACGTGCGGCGGCCGCTGACGCCGACGGGGACGAATCTGCTGGGCCTGCTGAAGCATCTGACCGCCGTCGAACTCGGCTACTTCTGCGACACGTTCGGCCGCCCGCACGGGGAGCCGCCGACCGATCCGGAGAAGGACATGTACGCCACCGCGGACGAGACCCGCGAGCAGATCGTGGCGGGCTACCGGCGGGCCTGGGCCCACTCCGACGCGGCGATCGACGCGCTCGCGCTCGACGCGGTCGGCGCGGTGCCGTGGTGGCCCGAGGGCCGGAACGAGGCGACGTTCCACCACCTCCTGGTGCGGGTGCTGTCCGACACGCAGCGCCACGCGGGGCACGCCGACATCCTGCGCGAGAGCCTCGACGGCGCGGTGGGCTACCAGGAGGACAACGACTCGCTGCCCTCCCGCGACCCCCGGGAGTGGGCGGCGTACCGCGCCGAGCTGGAGGACATCGCGCGGCGGAGCGGCTAGCAGGGGCGGCGGGTCAGTCCTCCCGGTGGCGCAGCAGCAGCATCGCCGCGTCGTCGTGCAGCGGGCCGGCGGCGTGATCCACGAGGTCCGTGCGCAGCCCTTCGAGGGCCGCGTCCGGATCCGGGTCCTTGAGCAGGGCCACCCGGTCCGCCAGCGGGTAGAAGTCGCCCGTGCCGTCCCGCGCCTCGCTGACGCCGTCCGTGTAGAGGAGCAGCTGGTCGCCGGGGACGAAGGCGACCGTGTACGGGTCGGGGTCCTCGCCGCCGTGCAGTCCGAGGCCGAGCGGCAGGGCGTACTGCCGGGGCTCGGGGAAGGCCGTGGACCCGTCGGCGCGCACCAGGAGGGGCGCGGGGTGCCCGAAGTTGAGGAACGTCACCTCGTGCCCGTCCGGCGCCACCTCGACGAGCAGCGCCGTCACGAACTTCTCGCCCTGCAGCTCCCGGTCGACGGCGCGGCCCAACCGCTTTCCCAGACCGGCGAGTTCGGGTTCGTCGTGCGCGGCCTCCCGGAAGGCGCCGAGCACCAGGGCCGCGGTCTCCACCGCTTCGAGTCCCTTGCCCTGGACGTCGCCGATGATGGCCCGGGTGCCGTCGGCCGAGGCCACCACTTCGTACAGGTCGCCGCCGATCCTGGCCTGCGCCACGGCCGACGTGTACGAGACGGCGACCCGCAGCTGTCCGGCCACCCGGGGCACCGGTCGCAGCAGGACCCGCTGGGCGACCTCCGCGATCGAGCGGACGGAGGCGAACTCCGCGTCCCTGCGCTCCCGCATGGCGACGGCGGCGAGACCGGCCGCGGTGACGCCGGCGACGCTGATCGCGGCGATGTACACGCGCCGCTTGCCCAGCGTGCCGTCGTACGCGGCGAGCAGCACGCACAGCAGGACGGCGACCATGCCGATCCGCGCGGTGCGCCGCTTGCTGCCGACGAGGCCCGCGAAGGCCGGGCCGAGCGACATCAGGGGCAGCAGTCCGAACCCGGTCGGCGTCGCCAGCTCGGCGATCCCGACCAGCCCCATCACGCCGTAGGGCAGCGCGGACAGCGCCCGGCCCGCCCGGAACCTCACCTTGGTCATCGGTCTCCCCACCCCCCGAACCCGCGCCCCGAACCCGCGCCCCGGCGTTCGGGTCTGTCGGGTTACGAGCGTAAGCGTGGTTTCTGAGCCGCCGATGAGTCGAAGCGATTCCGTGACCTTCCGTCAGCGCACGGCCACGGAACCGGATCCGTGCTGTGCGGCGAGCCGCACCGGGGCGTTCTGCGCGCCGTACCCCCGGTAGCCGTCGTCGCGCTGGGCGAGTTCGAAGAAGACCCGGCCGACGGTGTGCGTGTAGCAGTGGCGGAAGGTGCCGTGGGCGTCGCGGTCGTAGAGGATGCCGAGTTCCTGGTACGTCTCCAGCTCGCCCGGCGCGAACGAGTACCGGGCGGCGAGGTCGTCGTAGTAGTTGCCTGGCACCGGCAGCAGTTGTCCGCCGGCGGCGCGGAAGCGGCGGGCCGCGGTGACGACGTCGTCGGTGGCGAGGGCGATGTGCTGAGCGTGGGTGTGTTCGTCGCCGGGGGCGGGTCCGACGCCGAGGGCCACGCGGACGGCGCCGTCGGCGGTGGCGAAGGCGCGACTGCGACGCAGTCCGTACGGGTCGGCGACGTCGACGCTGCCGTGCGCGTCGAGGCCGAGGACGCCGCGGTGGAAGAGGGCCGCCTCGTCGAACTGGTGCCAGGGCTGGGTGAGGGCGAGGTGGTCGATGCCGCTGATGCCGGTGGGGCCGGCCTGTTCGCCGGTGGGCTCGAAGTCGGCGGTCCAGCTGGGGAGTCCGGGGCGGTCGGTGGCACAGAAGAAGAGTTCGGTGCCGTCGGGTGCGGCCACCGCGTCGAGGAAAACGTCACCGGTGGTGCGGCGGCGGGGCAGGACCGGGGCGAGCAGGGCCTCGGCGCGGCGGGCGGCGCCGGCGGGGTCGGGCGACTCCAGGCCGACGGCGGCCAGGACGGTGCCGTCGCGGCGGGCTGCGGGTCCGGTGTTGAGGAGGACGCGGGCGGCGCCCTGCTCCCACAGGTCGACGGGTTTGCCGCGGTGGCGGCCGGTGCGGGTGAAGCCGAGTGCGGTGAGGAGGGCCGCAGCGGGTTCGACGTCGGGGGTGACGAGTTCGGTGAAGGCGACGCCGGTGGGCACGACGGGGCGGGGCAGCTCGCCCTCGCCGACGGCTTCCTGGAGGACGAGCAGGGAGCGCAGCGCGTCGACGGCGGCGGGTCCGGCCTCGGCCTGCCGGAACACGTCGTTGAACACCTCCAGGGACAGCGGTCCCCGGTATCCGGTGCGCAGCACGTGCCGGAGGAGCCCGGCGACGTCGAGGTCGCCCTGGCCGGGGAAGACGCGGTGGTGGCGGCTCCAGCGCAGCACGTCCATGGAGAGCAGTGGCGCGTCGGCGAGCTGGAGGAAGAAGACCTTGTCACCGGGGATGTCCTCGATGCCCTTGGGGTCGCTGCCCCTGGCGAGGATGTGGAAGCTGTCGAGGCAGGTGCCGAGCGCGGGGTGGTCGGCGGCCTCGACGATGCGCCAGGCGTGGTCGTAGGTGTTGACGTGGCGCCCCCAGGCGAGCGCCTCGTAGGCGACGCGGATGCCGAAGTCGGCGGCCCGCTCGGCGAGTCGGCGCAGCTGGTACGCGGCGAGCGCGTCGTCGTCCTCGGCGAGCGGCGAGACGCTGGAGCAGACCAGGACCGTGTCGGCGCCGAGGCGCTGCATGACGCGGAACTTGTGCTCGGCGCGGCGCAGGTTGCGGGCGAACTCGTCGGCGGGCACGCCCTCGATGTCGCGCATCGGCTGGTACAGGTCGACGGTGAGCCCGAGGTCGGCGCAGAGGGAGCGGATCTCCTCGGGCGCGAGGGGGCTGGCCAGCAGGTCGTTCTCGAAGATCTCGACGCCGTCGAACCCGGCGCGGGCGGCGGCGGTGAGCTTCTCGGTGAGCGATCCGCTGAGCGAGACGGTGGCGATGGAGGTGCGCACGGCGGGCTCCTTCGGTGCGGGGCGGGTGGTGCGTGACGGCGAGGGTGGCCGATCGGGTCAGCTCGCGCCTGCCACCGCGCCGTCGGCGACGGTGAGTTCGGCGAAGTGGGCGAGCATCCGGGCGGCGTCGGGCTCGCGTCCGGTGAAGAGGCGGAAGGCATCGGCGGCCTGGAAGACGGCCATGCCGCCGCCGTCGAGGACGGCGCAGCCGAGTGCGCGGGCGGTGCGGACGAGCTCGGTCTCCAGCGGCCGGTAGACGACCTCGGCGACCCACAGGCCGGGATGCAGCAGCCGTGCGGGGAACGGCAGTCCGGGGTGGGCGGCCATGCCGGTCGGGGTGGCGTGCACGATGCCGTCGGCGTCGGCGAGGTGCTCGGCGAGCGTGTCCGGCGGCGCGGGCACCGCCCGGCCGGCGCCGAAGTGCCGGTCGAGGGAGGCGGCCAGCTCGGCGGCCCGCTCGGGCAGCGCGTCGACGAGGGTGACGCGGCCCGCGCCGAGGGTGAGGACGGCGTGCGCGACGGCGGCGCCCGCTCCCCCGGCGCCGAGCTGCACGACGCGCTCCATGCGGGCCTCGGGCAGCCCGCGGGCGAAGGAGGCGGCGAAGCCGGTGACGTCGGTGTTGTGGCCGACGGCGCGGTCCTCCTCGAAGACCACGGTGTTGACCGCGCCGAGCGCCGCGGCCTGCGGGGACAGTCCGTCGAGGTGCTCGATGACGAGCTGCTTGCAGGGGTGGGTGATGTTCAGGCCGTCGAAGCCGGTGGCGCGGGCGGCGCGCAGCAGGGCGCCGACCGCCTCGGGGCGTTCGCCGAGGGTGTCGAGGTCGAGGAGCCGGTACAGGTACCGCAGGCCCTGCCGGTCGGCCTCGCGCTGGTGGAGGGCGGGGCTGAGCGAGGGGCCGATACCGGCTCCGATCAGGCCGACGAGATACGAGTCCTGCGGCACGGGGACCTCCTGGCCGGACGAACGGGAACACTTAATGTACGAACTGGTTCGTTACTCATATCAAGCCGGGCCCGCCCCTGGGAAGGGGTGACGGCCACAACGGTGCGCGGGCCCGGCTTCTACAATCGCCAGGAACAGCACAGGCCAGCCGTCCTCCCGCCCGAAGGATCCTCATGACCACTGTCGAAGAGCCGGCGCGACGCGAGGGCCGCATCCGCGACGCGGCCCGCACGAAGGCCGAGATCCTCGCGGTCGCCACGGAGGAGTTCGCCCGCGCCGGGTACACGGGCGCCCGGGTCGACGAGATCGCCGCCCGCACCCGCACCACGAAGCGGATGATCTACTACTACTTCGGCGGCAAGGAGCAGCTGTTCACGGCCGTCCTGGAGCGCAGCTACGCGGTGATCCGGCACGCGGAGCGGGATCTGGACGTCGAGCACCTCGACCCGGTCGCCGCGATCCGCCGGCTCGCCGAGCTGACCTTCGACCACCACGAGGCGCACCCGGACTTCATCCGGCTGGTCAGCATCGAGAACATCCACGACGCCGAGCACATCACCGCGTCCGAGACGCTCAGCTCCCTCAACTCGCCGGCGATCGACGTGATCCACCGGATCCTGGAGGCGGGCCGCGCCGAGGGGCTCTTCACCGCGGACGTGGACGCGGTGGACCTGCACGCGATGATCAGCTCGTTCTGCTTCTTCCGGGTCTCCAACCGGCACACGTTCGGCGCCCTGTTCGGCCGCGACCTGACGGCCGCCGACCGCCGCGAGCACTACCGGACGATGCTCGGCGACATGGTCATCGCCTATCTCACGGCCGGACGTCCGGCCGGCTGACCCGCACCGCGCCCCGGCAGCCTTCCTTCGGCACGACCCCTTGACAGGTGGGTGACACCGGCGCAACATCCGTAGCCACCCACTACTAACTATCCAGTGGGTTAATTAGCCGGACGTGCTTCCGGCCCAGCCGACCCGCTCACCCCACAGGGCCCCGGCACCTCTCCCCTTCTCGTCCCCCCGAAGGAGCCCGTGTGTCCGTCCCCGCCGCACCGCCCCGCGCCCCGCAGGGCCAGCCGCGCAAAGCGGCGCTCGCCGCCTGGATCGGCAGCGCCCTGGAGTACTACGACTTCTTCATCTACGGCAGCGCCGCCGCCCTCGTCTTCCCGAAGGTGTTCTTCGACGAGTCGGACCCGGCGAACGCCACGCTGCTCTCGCTCGCCACGTTCGGCGTGGCCTACGCCGCCCGGCCGGTCGGCGCCTTCTTCCTCGGCCACGTCGGGGACCGCCTCGGCCGCCGCAAGATCATGGTGTTCACGCTGGTCCTGATGGGCCTGTCGACGTTCCTCATCGGCTGTCTGCCCACCCGGGACCAGGTCGGCGGCCTCGCGCCGCTCCTCCTCGTGCTCTGCCGGGTGCTGCAGGGCATCTCGGCGGCCGGCGAGCAGGCCAGCGCCGGATCGATGACCCTGGAGCACGCACCGGCCCACCGCCGCGCCTACTTCACCAGTTTCACGCTCAGCGGCACCCAGGCCGGGCAGCTCCTGGCCACGCTCGTCTTCCTGCCGATCGCGGCCCTGCCCGAGGACCAACTCCTGTCCTGGGGCTGGCGGATCCCGTTCTGGCTGAGCGTCGTGGTCGCCGTCGTCGGCTACGTCATCCGGCGCACGCTGCACGAGACGCCGGAGTTCTCCCGGCAGACCAACACCTCCGGCGGCGTGGCACGGCTCCCGCTCGCCGTGCTGCTGCGCGACCACTGGGCGGACGTGCTGCGGGTGATCGCGGGCGCGCTCGTCGCGTCGGTCAGCACGATCTTCACCGTGTGGGCGCTGTCGTACGCGACGAGCGACGCGGTGGGCATGGATCGCTCGGCCATGCTGTGGGTGGGCGCCCTCGCCAACCTGGTCGCGCTCGGCACGATCCCGCTATGGGCCCGGCTGGCGGACCGCATCGGACGCCGCCCCGTCTACCTCGTCGGCGCGGCGGGCAGCGCGCTGCTCATGTTCGGGTACCTGTGGGCGATCTCCACGGGCTCGTACGCGCTCACGTTCACGCTCGGCATCCTCGCCTTCGGCGTCGTCTACAGCGCGGCGAACGCGGTGTGGCCCGCCTTCTACGGCGAGATGTTCCCGACGCGGGTGCGCCTCTCCGGCATGGCGATCGGCACCCAGATCGGCTTCGCCGTGGCCGGGTTCGCGGTGACGTTCGCGGCGCAGATCGCGGGTCCCGACGGCGCCGACTGGTTCGCGGTGGCCCTGTTCACGGCGGCGCTGTGCCTGCCGCCGGTCGTCGCCGCGCTCACGGCGCGCGAGACGCACCGGGTGCCCACCGAGGAGCTCGGTGAGCGGCCGGTGGCCGGGGCGCGGGTGGCCGACGCCCGGGAGGCGACGGTCTGAGCGGGTCACGTGCCGGTGTCCCGGCCGTCGGCGACGGCCGGGACACCGTACTGCCCTGCGGTCAGCCGCAGTTGTGCGCCGCCGAGGCGCTGGAGGCGACCACGATGTCCACGGCGCCGGCCAGCGCGGTCAGATGCACCGCGTTGACGGTGAGGCCGTCACCGGTCGCGAGCTGCTCGTTGACGACGAGCTTGGCGCCCGCGCCGAGATCCACGGTGACGTTCGGCGCGTCCCCGATGTCGACGGGCGCGCCCGCGATCTTCAGCGTCAGGTCCGTGCTGCCCTTCGTCGCCGAACAGCTGCTCTGCGCCGACGAGGTGACGCCGGACAGCTCGACGACCGGGAGCCCGGCGAGACCGATGCGGGCCTTGGCGACGGTCGCGGACGCCGTGGCACCGCTCGGTCCCGTCCGCGTGGTGACGTCGGCGCACAGGGCGTCGGCGGACAGGACGAGGGCGCTGACGCTCTGCGTGCAGGGCGGCGCCGTGCGGCCCGCGCCCGCCGTGCGGACCTGCCCGGTGTCCGGGGTGGGCCCGGTGACGACCGGCAGACCGAGGACGGACACCTTGCCGTACAGACCGTAGGCCCGCCCGGTCACGTACTGGAGCTGCAGCTCGGCGCCCGCCTCCGACGCCTTGTACGCGTCGTCGCCGGCGAACTTCGCGGCGACCGGCACGGTGGCGTCGGCCGTGAGCGCCTGCTCGACCGACAAAACGGTGCAGGCCGCCACGCCCTTCGCGTCGGACTTCCCCGTACAGGTCTGCGCCGTGTCCCCGGTGCCGAGCGCGAAGGAGACCTCGCGGTCGGCGACGGGGGCGCCGCCCTCTTTCTCGGTGAGCGTGGCGGACAGCTCCGCGGGCGAGCCGTTGGAGAGGGTCTTCGTCCCCGTGTAGGCGAGCGCGGTGTCCTTCGGCTGCGGGGGCTGCACCACGCCCTCGCCCACGTCCAGCAGATCGGCGTCGATGGCCATCGTCACGCCGCCGTACGTCTCCGAGACATCGCCGGAGTACTGCCGGATGCGCTGGTGGTCCGCCCACAGGTGGTCCGGGATCTGCGGGTCGGCGGTGTCGGCCGGCGGCTCGCCCGCCTCGCCGCCGGGGGCGACCCAGCGGGCGAAGTCCACGACGTCGGGCTGGGTGTAGCCGGTGCCGTCCTGGGCCACGAGGTCGACGATCAGCGAGGACACGCTCCCGTAGGCGCCGGAGACGTAACCGAGTTCGTGGACGGTCGTGGTCCACGCCTCCAGGAAGTCCAGGACCCGGCCGGTGACCGCGCCGCCCCGCGCGTAGTGCTCCATGTTGTAGTAGAGGACCGAGCCCTCGCCGAAGCCGAGGCCCTGCGCCTGGGCGACCGCGTCCCGTGCCGATGCCGCGCCCTGCGCCTGCGGGTCGGTGATCACCTCGCAGTCCTCGTCGCAGCTGCCGGCACTGCGTTCGGCCTGCGGGCCGACGTAGATCGGGAAGAACCGCCAGCCGTTGTCGTACTGCGTCTGCACCCACGCCGCGTCGAAGTCCGGCGGGCAGCCCGCGTTCACCCCACCGATGTAGACACCGACGGCGCTGTACGGGGACGACTCCTGCCAGGCGTTCATCTGCTGGGTGGAGGGCGCCTCGCACTTGTCGAAGCCCTTGCCCTGGAAGGACGTGGCGTCCTTGGGCACGGCCTGGATCGACGGCTGCGGCCTGGCACTCGGGGCCGGGCTCGCGTCGTCGACCGGCAGGTCCGCGCTGCGCAGCACGTCCTGGACCGCGTCCTTGTCGCGTCCGTAGACGGCGGTGACGGTGATGCCCGCGGCGTCCGCCCGGTAGGTCTTCGCCGTGCGGTTCTCGGTGACGTGCGCCGCGCGGTGGGCGTCCGCGCCCTTGACCGGCTCCACGAGGAGCGCCTCGGTGCGGCCCAACTCCTTGGCCGGACAGTTCTGTTGTGTGCCGGGCGTGCCGAGGTAGACGGCGTGCCGGTCGAAGCGGACGCAGCTGTCCGGCGCCTTGTCGAGGTCGACGACGTCCCAGGACGCGGGCACGGTGAACGTGCGCCCCTGGTAGGTCACTTGGTGGGTGCGGTCCGCGTCGGGCGTGGCCGCGAGGGCCGTGCCCGGCAGGGCGGCGACGGTGAGTGCGGTGGTCGCGAGCAGCGCGGAGAGCGTGAGCAGGGCGCTGCGGGCAGGACTGCGGAGACGTCTGTGCCGAGTGATGGTTTCCCCCTGAACCGGGCGCCGCCAGGACGTGGCGGCGCGACTCCAGCTGTGACCCCGGCGACAGTGCGGTACCGGTGTGGTCCCGTCAATCGAACGCGTGCGGCGCGGTACGTCAACCGGCCGCGGCCGGGCGGGAGTCACCGCTGGGCCGTGCGTTCGGAATGTGGTGTGAGGGGTCGGTGAAGCGGCGGGTCAGTGAGGTGGTCTCCGACGTGGGGCGGGACGGGCGAGCACAGAAGTTTCGCGGGGTCTTCACGTGGCGGGTTGTCCGGATATCGGCTGCGGTAGGGGACATTCCGGAGCGTCGCCGAGCGCGGGTCCGGTGGGGCTTCTCGCGCCGTTCCCCGCGCCCCTGAGAGGCGCACTTCGTGCGCCGTCTCATGGGTCGCCCGAGGGGCAGCGGCGAAGCCGCACGCCCCCAGGGGCGCGGGGAACTGCGCGAGCAACCACGACGCTCCCGCACCCGGCAAACAGACAGGTGCGGCCACGGGCCTTTTGGGGGCGCGGGGAACTGCGCGAGAAGCCCCACCGGACCCGCGGTCGGCAAACAACCACTCGCACCCACGGCGCGCAGTCGGCTTTCCAGGGGCGCGGGGAACTGCGCGAGCAACCACGGCGACGCCCGCACCGGACCACACCTCAGCGACGTCCGCCGAACTCCCAGTCGTGGACCTCGACCACGGCATACCGGTCCCCGCGGAGCACGGCGCGAGCCGCCTCCCGGTCAGGGGCCCGCACCAGCGCCACCGTCCCCACCCACGTCGCCCCGTCATCGGACAGCAACGGCCCGAACGCGATCAGGTCGTCCCGGTCGGCCGGCGCCGGCACGGCCTGCTCGTCGCCGCCCCGCTCACCGAGCCCGAGCACGAGATAGCGGTTGCCCCCGGTGCGGCCGCCCGCGAACTCCCACATCGTGCGCCCCAGTTCGTTGCGCCACCGCCGCACCAGCACGTCCCGGTACGCACCGGCCTGATAGCTCGGCTCGTCGAACGCGAACGCCCGCGCGGCCGCCGCGTCGGGCACGTCGACGATGTGCACGCTGCCGGTGAGGGTCTCGCCGTCGGCGGCGAACGTCGGGCCGCGCGCGACGAGCTGCTCGGCGTACCCGTCCATGTAGGACCAGTGCGCCTCGGTCAGCTCCTCGCGCAGCGGGCGGGAGCCGGGCCGGTCGCGGTGGTAGCAGAAGAACTCCATGCCGCAGACTCTCGCCGAGCGGCGGCGCGTTCTCAACGGAATTCCCCGCCCCTGACGCACACCGGGCGCCTCCCCGCGCCCCCGCTACGACCATGTCCCGGCCCCCGGCCCTTCGTTGGGCACGGCACCCGCGGCGTCACCGCCCCGTCTCCCGGCTGTGCGCGAGCAGCGCCGTGGCGAAGGCGGTCAGCGCGGACGTCAGGCGGACGGCCCGGGCGACTCCGCCGGGCACGAAGGGCAGCACGACGAGCGCGGGCAGCGTGGCGGCCGTCGTCAGGAACAGGGCCGGCACGGTCAGGGCGACGAGCAGCGCACGGGGCGCCGCTCCGGTACCCGGGCCGCGGGACGGCAGGGACAGGGGCACGATCATGTACGTCTCCGGTGGCGGGGATCCCGGTGGTGGCCGGGGCGACGACGACGGACTGTGCCAGGCGGGGAGTCGTCCTGCCCGCCGGTGCCGCGTCCGCCCTGGTGAGGTCGGGACAACCCGGGGGTTGTCCCGCACGGCGCCGGACGGGTACGCCGCGCGGAAGGGCGGTGCGGATGTCCGGCACCGGTCCTGAATCCCGCCGACCCCGCCCCCGCGGGGGCCGCTCCCCCGCCCCGGTACGGGCAGAGACGCCCCAGGCCGAGGAGTTGGCCACGTATCTGCGGTCGTTGGTGCACCGCAGCGGTCTGACGTACGCCCAGCTGTCGGGACCGGTCGGCTACTCGACCTCGCAGCTCGGCGTGTATCTGGGCGGCAAGGTGCCGCGCGAGGACTTCGTGGTGCGGCTGGTGCGGGCGACGTGCCCGCACCCGCGGGACCGCGCCGTCTGCCGGGAGCGGGCCCTCGCGCTGCTGCGGGCGGCGCGGCAACCCGCTGCCGTGGCGCCCGGGCCCGCCGATCCGGCCGCGCTGGTGGACGTGTACGAGCGGCTGACCCGGGCGCTGGAGGCGCAGGCGGAGCTGGAGCGCGCCCGCAGCCGGTCGCAGCAGCTCGTCCTGCTCCTGCTGCACCTCGTGAACCACCTCAAGCGCCAGATCGACGAACTGGCCGTGCCGGGCGCGCGGACGACGGCGGACGGCGTCCCGGCGGGCGTGGCACTGACCCGTGCGGAGCGCCGGCACGCCCATGCCCGCGACGAGCTGTCCCTGGCCCGGGTCCGGCTGGACCGGATCGAGCGGGTCGCCGCCCGGTTGCGCACCCGGATCACGGGCCTGGACCGACAGGTGCGGGCGCTGAACGGCACCGTGCCGGACCGGGCGCCGGCGCCCGACGCGGAGGCGACGGTCCCGGCGCTGCCCCGGACCGCCGACACCGACACCGACACCGACGGCATCACGGCGGGCCTGCGCCGGGTCCATGCCGTGAACCAGGAGGAGGACCGGGCCCTGGACCGCCTGGAGCGGACCCTCGCGGCGGACGGTCCCGCACGGCCACGCACGAACCTTCGGCTGCGGGCCGCCCTCGCGCTGCTCGCCGCCGTCGTCACCGGCGGCGCCGCGGTGGCCGGGTACCTGCTGGCCGCCGCAGGGTCCGGTTCCGGCGGCGACGACCGCGGGGGCAGGACGTCCGCGGCCGCCTTCCCCGTGCACGGCACCGACGTGTCCTCCTACAGCCGCGACAACGACTGGGAGGCGCTCGGTGCGGCCCAGCAGTTCGCCATGATCAAGGCCACCGAAGGCACCCGCTTCGTCAGCCCGGCACTGCGCGACCAACTCGTCGGCGCCCGCTCGGCGGGACTGATCACCGGCCTCTACCACTTCTTCCGCACCGACGCGGGCGGCGCCGCACAGGCCCGCCACTTCCTCCGGCAGGCGAAGGAGGTCGGCTACACGGGGACCGGCCGGGGTGAGCTGCCGCCGGTCCTCGACCTGGAGGCGGCCTTCGCGACACCCGAGCCGAAGGTGTCGGAGGTGCTCGCCTTCCTGCGGACCGTGCAGGACGCGACGGGTGAGCCACCGATCGTCTACGTCAGGGACGCCTACGTCCGCGACCAGCTGCACGGCACGACGGCCCTCGCCCCGTACCCGCGCTGGCTGCCCGACTTCGACCCGGAGGGGAACGCGCCGCGCCGGGACGACTGGCTGTTCTGGCAGTACTCGTCCGAAGGGCCGGTGCGGGGCGGCGGCGGGGGCGAGAGCGTGTTCCACGGCAGCCTGGCGGAGCTGCGGCGGCGGGCCCACTTCCGCGCCTGACCGCACCGGGCCGCTCGCCCGTCCGGCAGGCCCGGAACAGCCGATGGTCGACGGGCTCGCGACTTTCGGCCGAGGCGGTGCACGGCCGGCGCTTCGTAGGCTCGGAGCCATGGAGATCGACGTACGACACAATCCCTCGTTCGCGGTGGCCCGAGTGCACCTGGCCGCCGGGGAGACCGTCCGGGCCGAGTCCGGGGCCATGATGGCGACGTCCGGCGGCATCGCCGTGGAGGCGAAGGCCGAGGGCGGGCTCATGAAAGGACTCAAGCGCAGCGTGATGGGGGGCGAGTCGCTGTTCGTCACCCGGTTCACGGCGGACGCCGAGGGCGGCTGGGTGGATCTCGCGGCGCAGCTGCCGGGCGACGTGACGGCCGTCCCGGTCGACGGCGCCCTGAACCTGGCGCGCGGCGCGTGGCTCTGCTCGTCGGACGGCGTCGAGCTGGAGACGAAGTGGGGCGGGTTCAAGAACCTGGCCGGCGGCGAGGGCGGCTTCCTGGTCCGCGCCGAGGGCCGGGGCCAGGTGGTCGCCGCGTGCTACGGGGCCCTGGACGAGGTCGAGTTGAAGCCGGGCGAGCGGTTCGTCCTCGACTCGGGCCACCTGGTCGCGTTCGGCGACGAGGTCACGTACACGACGCGCAAGGTGACGCGCGGGCTGATGCAGACGCTGAAGTCCGGGGAGGGCCTCGTCTTCGAGTTCACCGGCCCTGGACGCCTGTGGACCCAGAGCCGCAACCCTGGAGCCCTCGTCACCTGGCTCACGGCGAAGCTCCCCTTCAGCCGGGGCTAGCGGCCTGGGCTAGAGCTTGTCCGGCTCGATGCCTTCGCGCCGAGCCGCCGCGTGCAGCGCCTTCAGAGCGACCAGGAGCAGCCCGATGTCGTCCAGGTAGACGGGGTCGGGCAGCAGGTCGACCGGCGAGATCGTGTAGAGCACGGCGACCCAGAACAGGGCCTTGCTGCGCAGCGGGATGCCCGCGTCGAGCAGCAGTCTGCGCGCCTTGACCACGCGCACCAGGAGCACCCCGGTCACCACCAGCATGGCGAGCGCGGCCAGGGCTGCGAGCGTCAGCCAGGTGCGATTGTCCATGCCGTCCGTTGTACCCCCGGTCCGCCCGTGGCACCGCTCACGGCAGGATGGAATCCACGTATCCGCCGTCGACGCGCAGTGCGCCCCCGGTCGTCGCCGACGCCTGGTCCGAGCCGAGGTAGACCACCATGTTGGCGATCTCCTCGGGTTCGATGAGGCGCTGCAGCAGGGACTGCGGGCGGTACTCGCGCATGAACGCGCGCTGCGCCTCGTCCCACGGCAGGTCCCGGTCGACGAGTTCGTACACGAAGTCCTCGACGCCGCCGGTGTGCGTGGGGCCCGCGAGGACCGAGTTCACGGTGACGCCGGTGCCCGCGGCGCGCTTGGCGAATCCGCGGCTGACGGACAGCAGGGCCGTCTTCGACATGCCGTAGTGGATCATCTCGGCCGGTACGACGATCGCCGAGTCGCTGGCGATGAACTGCACGCGTCCCCAGCCGCGTTCCATCATGCCGGGCAGGTACCTGCGGGTCAGGCGGACCCCGGCGAGGACGTTGATCTCGAAGTAGCGCCGCCACTCGTCGTCGCTGATCTCCAGGGGTTCGGCGGAGCCGAAGACGCCGAGGTTGTTGACGAGGAGGTCGACCTCGGGAAGCGCCTCGCCGGCCTGCCGTGCACCGTCCTCGGTGGCGACGTCCGCGACGACCGGGACGAGGTCGGCGCCGGGCGTCTCGGCGGTCAGGCGCGCGATGCTCCGTTCCACCCGCTCCGCGGAACGTCCGTTGACCCCGACCCGGGCTCCCGCCCGGGCGAGGCCGGTGACGATCGCCGCCCCGATGCCCTGGGTGGATCCGGTGACGAGCGCCGTGCGGCCCTTCAGATCGATCAGCATGGACAACCTCTTCGGTCGTGGCGGGGCGTCGCACTTTCTGGACTTGCCGGTCCATTTTCTCGATGCGACCTTTGCTTCCACGGTCTCCCACGAACGACGGAGCAGCACATGGACAGCACGGACACGCACATGGACGCACGTACGGACACGCACACGGACACGGACATGGCCACGCGTACGGACGCGCTCACGAGCGCGCGTACGGACGCCCCTCTCGCGGGCCGCACGGCCCTGGTCACGGGGTCGACGGACGGCATCGGCGCCGCCATCGCCCGGACCCTCGCCGCACGCGGGGCCGACGTGATCGTCAGCGGGCGCAGCGCGGAGCGCGGCCGGGGCGTCGTCGACGCCATCGCGGCGGCGGGCGGACGGGCCCGGTTCGTCCGCGCCGACCTCGCCGACGGTGCCGGCGTCCGGGCGCTCGCCGAGGCGGCAGGCCCGGTGGACATCCTGGTCAACAACGCGGCGATGCTGATCACACCGAGCCCCACCGCCGAGGTCGCGGAGGAGCTCGTCGACGGCGCGCTGGCGGTGAACGTGAAGGCGGCCTTCCTGCTGACCGGCCTCGTCGCGCCGGGGATGGCGGCGCGGGGCGGCGGCGCCATCGTGAACCTGGGGTCGGTCAACGGTCTGCGCGGCGCCGCGCACTCCGCCCTGTACAGCGCGACGAAGGCGACGGTGCACTCGCTCACGACATCGTGGGCGGCCGAGTACGGTCCGCAGGGCGTCCGCGTCAACACGGTCGCGCCGGGGCCGACGGTGACGGACAAGACCGTCCTGCTGATGGATCACATCCAGCCCATCCTGGACCGAACGCCCGCGGGCCGGGCGGGCCGGGCCGAGGAGGTCGCCGCCGCCGTGGCCTTCCTCGCCAGTGACGACGCGGCCCACGTCCACGGCGCCACGCTCACCGTCGACGGCGGGCTGACCGCGGTCTGAATCCGTCCCCGGGTGCGCCCGGCCGTCCGCCACGCGACGATGGGCCGGAACTCCCGGACGCACCGGAGTCGGAATACGGAGGACGTGTCGTGCTCATCTACGTCGCGATGGCTCTGGGCGGGCTCAGTGTGGTCTGCATAGGCGTCACGGCGCGCCGGATGGCGACGGACGACGTCGCGCTCGGCCCGCCGGTGATCGCTCTGGTCACGGCGTTCGTCGCGGTCGCCCTGATGCTGACGGCCACCGCGATGGGGCACTGACCCCACCCGTCACCCCGTGAAGCCGGGGTCCTCGTCGTCCACCACGTGCACGGCGGCCTCCTCGGCCGACGCCGCGCCCCCGCCGAGGCCGACGTCCTCGGCGAGCATGTCCTTCTCGGCGTCCTCGTGGGCGCCCTCGTCCGGGGCCAGCAGCCGGCCCGCCCGCCGGTTCCCCACCTCCTCGTCGAGGGGTTCGCCGTCACCGTCGCGCCAGTCGCCGATGCCGTCGTCCCCGTCGCCGTCGTCGGACTCCAGGGCCTCCAGTTCCTCGAGAACGGAGTCGGGGCGTTCCTCCGACAGCCGCTCGTCGAGGGTCTCCCCCGCCATCCGCTCCGCCGCCGTGACGCCCGTGTGCTCGACGCCCAGCGGGCGCTCCGGCGGCGACCACCCCTCGTCGTAGGGGTCGACGCCACGGTCGTTGAGGGTGTCCTCGACGTCGAGGATGCCCTCGTCCTCGTGTGCGTCCGGGTCGCCGGGCTGGTAGACCTCGTCACCCATGGCCGCCTCGTCACTCCGTTCGGTCATTCGGTGTCACCTCGACTCACTGCCGCCCGTCACGTATCCAGCCTGCGCCCGCTCACACGTCCCGGCCCCCCGGGCGAAGAAATTCCTGTGTGGCACCTTCTCTACCGACCAGTGTGCGAAGAATGATCGGATTACGCAGCGCCAGGCGTCCACGGAGAGGACCTCGCATGTCACCAGCGGTACCGACCGGGCCCAGGCTCACCGCCAAGGGGGCGCAGACGCGGCGCCGCATCATCGACGGGGCCGCCGCCGAGATCCGGGAGCGGGGCGCGGCCGGGACCACGCTTGACGACGTCCGGGCCCGTACGTCGACGAGCAAGAGCCAGATCTTCCACTACTTCCCCGGCGGCAAGGAAGAACTGATCCTGGCCGTCGCCGCCGCCGAGGCCGACCAGGTCCTGGCGGACCAGCAGCCGCACCTGGGCCGGCTCGACGGATGGGCGGACTGGCAGCAGTGGCGGGACGTCGTGGTGCGGCGCTACGAAGCACAGGGCGTCCACTGCCCGCTGGGCGTCCTGATCACCGAGCTGGGCCGCGCCACGCCCGCCGCCCAGGAGCTCACCGCCCGGCTGCTCGACCGCTGGCAGGCGGCCCTGCGCACCGGCGTCGAGACCATGCAGCGGCGCGGCGAGATCGATCCGGCGCTGGACGCGGACCGCACCGCCGCGGCCCTGATCGCCGCCGTGCAGGGCGGCGTGGTCATCCTCATGTCGACCGGCCGGATCTCCCACCTGGAGGCCGCGCTGGACACCACCCTGGCGCTGCTGCGCGACTCCGCGCGGGTCTGACCGGCGGGCCGGTCAGCCGGCGTGGGGCACGACGACGATCTGCACGTCGTCCTCGTAGACCACGCGGCCCGGGTCCACGGACCTGACCTGGCGCACGGCGACGCCGTGCGCCGCCAGGATCTCCAGGTAGCCGTCGATCCGCTCGAAGAGATGCGTGGCGGAGGGCTTGAACCACGCGGCGGCACCGGGATTGACCGCCGGGTCGTACACGGTGGCGTCGACCGTGGACGGATCGGTGTACGCGGCGTCGTACCAGGCGTTGTTCACCCGCCGGAACTCCTCCTGCTCCGCGGTGAGCGCACCGGCCCGGCCCAGGTTGTTGACGAGCCCGAACACGCCCTTGAAACGGCCGTGTTCATCGGGCGCAAGCGACTGGTATCGCACGTACTCGATCATCATCGGGCGATCCTCCCATGCGGCACCCGTGGCGCGAGATGCCCGTGTGCAAGTCATTGACAGGGTGACCGGACGCGGGGAAATTGGCCGGGCCACTCCCAATTGGCTGAGCCACTCGGCCAATTGACCCGTTCCCTCCTGGAGTCGCCCGTGTCCGCAGAGCTGTTGTCGATCCTCGTTCTCGCGGTGATCTTCGTGATCGCCACCACCCGCTCCGTCAACATGGGCGCCCTCGCGTTCGCCGCGGCCTTCGCCGTCGGCGGGCTCGCCGCCGATCTCGACGCCGACGCCGTGTTCGCCGGATTCCCCGGCGACCTGTTCGTGGTCCTCGCCGGGGTCACCTACCTGTTCGCCATCGCCCGCGCCAACGGCACGACCGAGTGGCTGGTGCACGCCTCGGTCCGGCTGGTGGGCGGCCGGGTCGGACTCATCCCCTGGGTGATGTTCGCCGTCACGGCCGCGCTCACCGCGATCGGCGCGGTCAGCCCCGGCGCGGTCGCCATCGTGGCACCGCTCGCGCTCGGGTTCGCCGCCCAGTACGGGATCAGTCCGCTCCTGATGGGCATCATGGTGGTGCACGGCGCGCAGGCCGGCGGCTTCTCGCCGACGAGCGTGTACGGCTCGACGGTGAACAGCATCGTCGACCGCGAACACCTGCCGGGCAACGAGGGCATGCTCTTCCTGGCGAGTCTCGTCGTGAACACCGTCATCGCCGGCATCGTCTACGCGGTCCTGATGCGCCGCGGCCGCGTTCCGGCCCGGGCGGCGCGGCCCGTGGCGGCGACCGTCGGCGGCGGCTCCGCCGACGCGCCCGAGGACACGGCGGAACCGGCGGAACCGGCGGCAGCGGGCTCCGACGTCCCGGCTCCCGGCCCCGCCCCGCGTCTCGACGTGCCGATCGCCGCGACGCTCACCGGCCTGGTGGCGCTGGTCGCCGGCGCCCTCCTGTTCGACCTCGACGTCGGCCTGACCGCGATCACGATCGCGGTGGTGCTGAGCGTCGTCTGGCCCGCCACCAGCAGGACGGCCGTCGCGGAGATCTCCTGGTCCACGGTGTTCCTGATCTGCGGCGTCCTCACCTACGTCGGCGTCCTCGACGAGATGGGCACCATCAAGTGGGCGGGCGAGGCCGTGAGCGACATCGGCGTCCCGCTGCTGGCCGCGCTGCTCCTGTGCTACATCGGCGCGATCGTCTCGGCGTTCGCCTCGTCCGTCGGCATCATGGGCGCCCTGATCCCTCTCGCCGTGCCGTTCCTCGCGGCGGGCGAGGTCGGCGCCGTGGGCATGGTGGCGGCGCTCGCGGTCTCCGCGACGGTGGTCGACGTGAGCCCGTTCTCCACGAACGGCGCGCTGGTCCTGGCGAACGCGGAGCACGCGCAGGACGCGGACCGGGAGCGCTTCTTCCGCCAGTTGATGGTCTACGGGGCGGGCGTGGTGATCGTGGCGCCCGCCCTGGTGTGGCTGGCGTTCGTGGTCCCCGGGGTCGGCTGAGTGACCGGGGGGGTCCGGGGGTCGGCTGAACGATCGGCGGGTCCGGGCGGGCTCGACTGATCGACCGGCGGATCCCGAGCTCGGCCAAGCGCCCGGCGGGTCCGAGCGGGCTCGACTGATCGACCGGCGGATCCCGAGCTCGGCCAAGCGCCCGGCGGGTCCGAGCGGGCTCGACTGGCCGCCCGGGCAAGTTCCGGGCGCGCCCGAACGAGCAGCAGCTCCCCGGCACCTGAGCGCCCGGGCGACTCGCCGGCACGACCGAACGACCAGCCCCCCGGCACGGCCGAACGACCGGCAGCTCCCCGGCACAGCTGACCGCCCGGGCAGGTCCCGCGCTCGGCTGACCGCCCGACGGACCCCGGGTTCGGGCACGCCCGACGGGCTCCCCGGCACAGCTGACCGCCCGGCGGCCCCGGGCGCGCGGACGCGCGGGCGCGAGGATGCGCGCAGGCGCCCGGGCTGTCCTGTCGAGCCCGCCGCTTCGGGGACAGGGTCGTACCCCATGGGGTGGGCCTGCCCCCGAATCCCTTTCTTGATCTTGCCGGGGTGGGAGGGGTTCTCCTGTCCGCCCGTCCCCTCCGGAACGAGGTCGTCGCATGCGCCGCACCGGATTCCTTTCCCCCCTGCTCGCCCTGGCCGCCGCCCCGCTGCTCGCGTTCGCACCGGCCGCCGGACCGGATCCCGGCCTGTCCGTGACCGCCCCGGCCGCGGGATCCGTCCACCAGGCCGGTGGCACGGTGTTCGTGACCTGGCAGAACTCCACCGGGCAGGAGGTCGACATGTGGCTCGTGCGGGGCGGGACGGCCCGCGTGGTGCAGCTCGCCGCCAAGCTCGGCGACGCCCCGACCGGCGAGACGGCGACCGTGCTGCCGCCCCTCCCGGAGGGCGGGGGCTACGCCATCGAGCTGGCCAGCCGCGACGGCTCCGCGCGCGGCTACAGCCCGTCGTTCAGCGTGGGCCCCGACGCCCGGCTGCCCGGCCCTCCCCCGGCCGCAAGCCCCGGCAGCACGCCGACGACGAGGCCGGCCCCCGCGGCACCCGCCCCCGCGCCCGCGACGGCGGTCCAGCCGCCCGCACCCCAGGCCGCCGCGCCGATCACCGACCCGAGCGCGATCCGATCCCGGCGCACCGCACCGTGAAGTAGGGCGTGTCCGGCCGGCTGTGCACGGCGGGGCCGAGCCCCAACAGGACGCTCCGGCACACGACTTGACCGCCCCACACGCCGACGTCGAGGGCGCCGGGAACGGCCAGGGCGAGCGCGCTGACCGCGGCGGCCAGGCCGAAGAGTCCGACCGCCGTCGCAGCCGTCGCCGCCGCCGTCGTCCCGTACGCGTCCGTCAGCAGGAACGCCAGAACGGTCCCAGAGCGGTCCGGAACACGCCGTACGCGACTTCGGCTAGCTCCCGCCCCCGAGGCGGATGTCGTACCGCACCGTGCCCGACGGCCGCTCGACGGCGACGAGTTCGGCGCGCGGCGCGTGCCGGGAGGCGGAGACCACCAGGGTGTGGGTGCCGGCGGGCAGCCCCTCCAGGAGGTAACTGCCGTGCGTGACGGGTGACTTGGCGAGGCGCTTGCCCCGGGCGCTGATCAGGGTGACCCAGGCGGGGCAGCCCGCGGGGTGCGCGGCGCACTCCACCGAGCCGGTGACGCGCGCCGTTCCCGGGGACGCCGGGCGGGGCGGCCGGTGGTGCGGTTCGTCCCAGGCCGCGATCAGGGCGCGGGTCCTGCGCTGCATCGGGGAGGCCGGGGGCGGTGCGGTGCGGCCGGGCGCGGCGACCGGGAGGCCGGACTGCTCGGCGTAGGCGGCGAGGGTCTCGTCGAGGGCGTCGAGTTCGCGCAGCGCGGTCCGCAGCCGGCGGGCACGCTCCCCGTCGGGGGCGGGGGCCAGTTCAGTCTCCAGCTCGCGGATCAGCGGGCCGGTCCGTCGCCAGGCGCCCTCCGGTTCCCCTGTGGCGAAGAACCGGTCGAGCTCCTTGAGGGAGGCGACGAGCGTCTGGGTGACGAGGCGGGCGCGGTCGGCGAGGCGCGGGGCGAGGTCGACGTCGATGTCGGCGGCCGCGGCCAGCGCGCGGGCGTGTCCGGTGGCCGTCGCCAGGAGCGCCACCCGGTGCTCGGCGGCGGGGCCCCGGACGCCGACGGGCATCCGCACCAACGGGCGGGCGACGCTGCGCACTTGGAGGAGTGCGGCGTCCACGGCGCGGGCCGCGCCACGCAGCCGTACCGGGGTCTCCGGCGCGCCCCAGCGCTCCTCGACCTGCTGGACGACCTGGGCGAGTGCGACGACGTAGCCGCGCTCGGCCTCCTTGACGACGGTGCGGCGGGACAGCGGGAAGATCAGCGCGGCGCAGGCGGTGGCGACGAGTATGCCGATGCCGTTGTCCAGGAGCCGCTCGCCGAGGAGGTGGTCCATGGCGCTGTCGGGCGTGGTCAGGGCGTACAGCTGGACGAGGGCGACGACGAGACCGGTCACCCAGCAGGCGTAGGCGCGCTGCATGCCCCAGGCGCCGAAGGAGAGGCCGAGGACGATGACGGTGAGGGTCGCGTACACGTGGTCGCGGCCGATGAGGTGCAGGACGACGAGGCCGAGGACGGCGCCGACGGCGGTGCCGACCATGCGGTGGCCGAACTTGCGCAGCCGTTCGTGGGTGGTGTTGGTGCCGAACAGCGTGATCATGACGCCGACCAGGCCCCAGTAGAAGCGGTGCGGGTCGATGGCGTCGGCGAGGGGGCAGACGATCGCGGCGGCCACCGCGGCGTGCGCGGGGACGCGGACGAACGGGATGACGCGGCGCCAGCCGGTCTCCGTGTCGGCGGCGAGTACCCGGCGGGTGGGGCCGGCCGAGCCGGGCAGCCGGTTGTTCTCGAGGGCGACGGTCGGCAGGAAGGGGACGTCGGACGGGTCGGCGGCGGCGCGCCTGCCGAGCGTCAGCCAGCTGTGCAGGGCGTCGGCCAGGGAGTCCAGGAGGTGTCCGACGCGGCGGGCGAGGACGGCCGCCTCGACGTCGTCGGCGGGTGCGGCCGGGTCGCTCAGGATCGCCTCGGCGCGTTCCTGGACGTGCCGGGCGGCCGGGTACAGGCCGTCGGCGCGGCCGAGCGGGGTGTCGCGGGCGAGCACCAGGCCGACGGCGAGTGCCTCGCGGAGCCCTTCGGGGACGGGGCGGCGGGTGAGGTCCTGGACGGCCTGGCCGATGCCGCGCAGGGCGAGTTCGGCGTCGAAGAGGTGCCGGTGGAGGAGTTCGGCGGCGGCCGGGTCTGCGGCCACCTCGGGCTGGGCGAGGCGCCCGTCGATGGTCACCGTGGTGGTGTTGAGGCGGCGCAGGGAGCGGCTCATGCGGCGCACGGCGCGGTCGCGGTCCGTGTCCGGGTCGAGCGCGTCCACGGCGGCGTCGGCCACCCGGCGCGCCTCGACGACGAAGGCGCGCTGGGTGCGCAGCAGGTCCTCGCGCGGCATGGGGTAACAGAGCAGCAGCCGGGTCGCGAGGACCGCGGCGGCGGAGACGAGGGCGACGGCGAACGCCTTGCCGACGAGCGCGGCCGGGATGCCCGCGAGCATGCCGACCATCAGGCCGTTGAACAGCATCATGCCGGTGATCAGGGCCATCGGCCCGAACCTGGCGAGGAAGAAGGTGAGGGCGAGCGCCGCGATCATCAGGACCATCTGCGGCACCCGCCGCCCGTTCAGCGACGCGCACAGCCACAGCACGGCGGTGTACGGGAACGGCATCCACAGGATGGCGCGGGCGAGCCCGTCCCAGGTGTTCTCGGCGACGGCGAACGCGCTCATCAGGCCCATCATGCCGGCGACCATCATGCCGATCATGGGCGGGAGGTCCAGCGCGCCGGCCATCCAGTAGCCCACGGCGAGCGAGGTGACCATGGCGACCGACGAGCGCCATCCGGCCTGGAGCTGGCCGAGTCCGGGGTCGGCCGCGAGCACCCGGTCCCACCATCTGCGCGGTCCGGCGACCCGGTGCGGCGCGAGGTCCGTGCCGGGTGCGGTGCCGCTGGTGGCTGATGTGTCCGGCAGTGTGCCCGGGGTGGTCAACTGGCCTCCGATTCCATGGCGTTCACAAGAGTGGCGATCGCATCCCGCGCGGCCGAGACCGCGCGCTCCGAGTCCTCGATGCCGCCGTCGAGCGCGTCGAGCAGGGCCGTGGCCATCAACTGCCGTCCACGTTCGAGCAGTTCGCGCCCGGCGGGCGTGAGGGACGTGTGGACGGCGCGCCGGTCGTCGGCGCAGCGCTGCCGCTCGACGAGCCCGGCCTCCGCCAGTCTCTGCAGCAGGACGGTGACCCGGGGCTGCGCCATCCCGGTGCGGGCGGCGAGCCCGGTGACCCGGCTCGGTCCCGCCTCCAGCGCGTCGAGCAGGGCGACCTGACTGCGGGTGAGTCCGAACTCCCCCGCCCTGAAGAGGGATTGGGTCAGGTGACCGAGCCCTCGCAGCAGTCCACGGGCTGCACTTTCGATGCGCCGGGCCTCCGAGACGTCGGCGGGTTCCACGGACGCCGAGGATAGATGCATACGGAAAGTATATGCATGCCGTATACACGCTCCTGGCGGCGGGGGCGCTACGACCCGTCCTGCTCGGCGTAGATCACCAGGGTCTGCTCGGGCCGTCCCGCGGTGTGGAACGCCGTGTACGCGTACGTGACCACGCCCCGCCCGCGCACCCGCAGGCGCTTGTGCCCGCCGCGGCGCGCCTCCACCTCGAACCGCGGCCACCACTCCCGCACCTCGGCGCACCCGTCCTTCAGCTCCTCGACGAGCCGCTCGTACCGGGGGTCCCCCGGATGCCCGCCGGCCAGGGTCCGCACCCGCGCGAGCAGCCCCCGCGCCTCGGGCTCCCAGTCCACCAGGACCTCGCGCGCCTCGGGCGCCAGGAAGGTCCACCGGACGAAGTTGGGCGGCCGCCCCCCGTCGGTGACGAGGCCGGGGAAGACCTCCTCGGTGGCCGGGTTGTGGCTCAGCACGTCGTACGTGCCGTCGATGAGGTACGCCGGGTGCGGCTGGAGGAGGTGCGGGACGGCGGCGACCTCCGGCGCGAGCGCCTCGGCCGCCGCGGCCTCGCCCGCCGGGGCCCGTCCGGCGAGCCGGAAGAGGTGGTCGCACTCGTGCGGCCCGAGCCGCAGGGCGGTCGCGAGCGCCTGGAGCGCCTGGTCCGACGGGCGGATGTCGCGGCCCTGTTCGAGGTACGTGTACCAGGTCGCGCTCATCCCGGCGAGCAGCGCCAGCTCCTCCCTCCGCAGACCGGGCGTGCGGCGGCGCCCCGTCGCCGGGAGCCCAGCCTCGCGCGGCGTGATCCGCTCCCGGCGGCTGCGCAGGAAGGCCCCGAGCTCCTGACGTCTCTCCTGCGCGTCACGCCTCTCCTGCGCGTCCGCCATGGTGACTACCACCTTTGATTCCAGAATAAGCGGGCTCTGGATACCAGATTAAACCGGTCGCACACTCGATCCGTAAGAGCAGCGGACCGGCAGGGACTGAGGACGATGGGCATGTCTGGCATCAACGGCAAGGTCGTGGCGATCACCGGCGCGAGCAGTGGGATCGGCGAGGCGATCGCACTGTCGCTCGCCGAGCGCGGTGCGCGTCTCGTGCTGGGAGCGCGGCGCGCGGACCGGCTCGAGGCGCTGGCCGCGCGGATCGAGAAGGCGGGCGGCGAGGCCGTGCCGCTGCGGACGGACGTGACGCGGCCCGACGACATGAAGGCCCTGGTCGGGCTCGCGGTCGAGCGGTTCGGCCGGCTCGACGTGCTGGTCGGGAACGCGGGCGTGGCCACCGTCTCTCCCCTCGACGAGCTGCACACCGACCGGTGGGACGAGATGGTCGACGTCAACATCAAGGGCGTGCTGCACGGGATCGCCGCGGCGCTCCCGGTCTTCCGGGCGCAGGGGAGCGGGCACTTCGTGACGACCGCGTCCACGGCGGCGTACCGGGTGGTCCCGTCGATGGCCGTCTACGCGGGGACGAAGTTCGCGGTGCGGGCCATCTGTGAGGGGCTGCGCCAGGAGGCCGGCCCCCAGTTGCGGGTGACCACGGTCCTGCCCGGGGTGACGGCGACGGACTTCGCCGTCCCGTCACCGCAGGAAGAGGTCCCTGCCGCGCTCGCGGCACTGCGGGACATCGCGATCCCGCCGGCCGCGATCGCACGGGCCGTCGCCTTCGCGATCGAGCAGCCCGCCGATGTCGACGTCAACGAGATCGCGGTGCGACCGACGGCGCAGAGCTGAACGACGCCTCCGGCGATGTGCGTACCCGCCCCGGCACCCGCCCCCACGGCCCGCCGTCCGGTGGGAGAATCCGGGCGTGAACGGGGGGATCCTCGAACGGGATCTCGAACTGGACCGACTGGCCGCCGCCGTACGGGACGCCGTGGGCGGCGCCGGTTCCGTGGTGCTCGTGCTCGGCGAGGCCGGGATCGGCAAGTCGAGCCTGGTGCGGGCGCTGCCCGGGGTGCTGCCCGCCGGGGCCCGGCTGCTCGTCGGCCACTGCGACGATCTGACCACCGGCCGCCCGCTGGGCCCGCTGCGCGACCTCGTCGGCCGGATCGGCACCGAGCTGGCCCGGGCGGTCCGGGACGCCGGCGACCGGCAGCGGGTCTACGAGGCACTGCACGCCGAACTCGCGCGCGCCCCGCATCCCACGGTGCTGGTCGTGGAGGACGTCCACTGGGCCGACGACGCCTCGCTCGACGCCCTGCGCTATCTCGTGCGCCGGGTGGAGCGCCTGCCCGCGGTGGTCGTCCTGACCTACCGGGACGACGAGCTGAGCCGCGGCCACCCGCTGCGCCAGCTGCTCGGGCAGGTGTCGGGCGCGGCCCGCGTGCACCGGCTGCCCCTGGCCCGGCTCTCCCGGGACGCGGTCACGACGCTGAGCGAGACGGCGTCCCTGGACCCCGCCCAGGTGTACGCGGTGACGTCGGGCAATCCGTTCTACGTCGCCGAGGTCGTGGCCGCGGGCGGCACCGGCGAGGTGCCGCCAACGGTCGTCGACGCGGTCCTGGCACGGCTGCGCGGGCTCGACGACTGCGCGCGCGACGCCCTGGAACAGCTGGCGGTGGTCCCCTCCGCGGTGCAGCGGTCCCTGGTCGACGCGCTGCTGCCGGGCGAGGACGGGGCGCTCGCCGCGGCGGAGCAGCACGGGCTCCTGGAAGTGACGGCCGACCGCGTGGCGTTCCGGCACGAGATCATCCGGCGGGCCGTGGCCGACTCGCTGCCCGCGGCGCGCCGCATCGCCCTCGACCGTGCGGTGCTGGCCGCACTGATGGCGGCGCCGGACACCGACCGCTCCCGGATCGTGCACCACGCGGCGGCGGCCGGGGACCTGGACGCGATCGCCCGGTTCGGCCCCGGCGCCGCGCGGGACGCCGCCCGCGCGGGCGCGCACCGCGAGGCCGCCGCCCATCTGCGTCTGGTGCTGCACCGGCGCGAGCACTACGGTCCGCGCGAACTGGCCGATCTGCTGGAGCAGTTCGCCGTGGAGAGCTACACCATCGGCGACTCGGGGGCGGCCGTCGCCGCGCAGCGCGACGCGGTGGAGCTGCGCCGGGGCCTCGGGGACCTGCGCGCGCTCGGCGCCGATCTGCGCTGGCTGTCCCGGATCCACTGGTGGGCGGGGGACGCCGACGCGGCGCAGGCGGCGGCGCGCGAGGCACTGCGCGTCCTCGAACGGGCCGGTGACGAACGCCTGTTGGCGCTCGCGCTCAGCAACACGGCGCAACTGCGCATGCTGTCCGACGAGAACGGGCGGGCCATCGAGTTCGGCGAGCGGGCCATCGTCCTGGCCAGGGCGGCGGGCGACGCGGCGATCCTCTCGCACGCGCTGAACAACGTCGGCAGCGCCCGCTGGCGCTCCGGGGACCCGTCGGGGCAGCGGCAGCTGGAGGAGAGTCTGGAGGTCGCGCTCGGCGCCGGCGAGGTGGAGCACGCGTGCCGGGCCTACGCCAACATCATCTGGTTCCTGCTCGACCTGCTGCGCTTCGAGGAGGCCGACCGGTTCCTCTCCCCCGCCATCGAGCTGGCCGACCGCGCCGAGTACCTCGGGTTCCTCACCTACCTCCAGGTGGAGCTGGCGCTGCGGAAGTTCGCGGCGGGCGACTGGACGACGGCCGAGCGGTACGCACGGCTGGGCGCGGACGTGTTCCCGCCCGCCCGCTGCCCGGCGCTCACGGTCCTGGCCCGGGTGCGGATCCGGCGCGGCGACACCGGCGGCGCCGAACTCCTCGACCAGGCCTGGCAGATCGCGCTCGGCACCCGCGAGCTGCAGCGCACCGGTCCGGTCGCGGCCGCCCGGGCGGAGGCGGCCTGGCTGCGCGGGGACCGGGCCGGGGTGGTCGCGGCGGCCGAATGGGTTCACGCCAGGGCCCGCCGCCTGTCCGCGCCGCCGCACCGCGCCGAACTCGGCTACTGGCTCACCAAGGCGGGCAGGCCGGTGCCGCCGGACGACTCGGGCCACCCCTACGCGCTGCAGGCCGCGGGCCAGTGGGACAAGGCCGCGCGGCTGTGGCGGGAGGCCGGGTGCCCGTACGAATACGCGGCGGCCCTCGCGGAGAGCCCGGACCCGGCGGTCAAACTGGGCGCGCTCACCACCCTGGACGGCCTGGGCGCGGTCCCGCTGGCCCGGCTGGTCCGCGCCGAGCTGCGCGAGCTCGGCGTACGGCGCGTCCCGCGCGGCCCGCACGCGGCGACCCGGCGCAACCCCGCGGGCCTGACCGACCGTCAACTCCAGGTGGTGCGCTGCCTGGTGGACGGAATGACGAATCCCGAGATCGCGGACCGGCTGGTGGTCTCCGTGCGCACCGTCGACAACCACGTGCGGGCGGTCCTGGAGAAGCTCGGCGCGCCCACGCGCCGGGCCGCGGCCCGGCGTGCGATGGAGCTCGGGCTGCTGTCCCGGGACGAAACGTAGGTAGATCCCGGGCCCGAGGTGGGTGGCCGCCACGGATGCCGGGGCGTGCGCCGCCGCCGTAGAACGGGCCGACCACAACCGTTTCGTTCCGGGGGACCCCATGACGAGCACACCGGCAAGCGCGGCCCGCAAGGAACTCGGCGCGTTCCAGGGCGAGTTGATCGGCCCTGACGATCCGGGCTATCCGCAGGCACGCGCCGTGTACAACGGGATGATCGATCGGCGACCCGCCCTCGTGGCACGCTGCGCGAGCGCCGACGACGTCACCCTGGCCATCGGCTTCGCACGGCGGCACGAGCTGCCGCTCGCGGTGCGCGGCGGCGGCCACCACGGTGCGGGGCTCGGCACCTGCGAGGGCGGTGTGGTCGCCGACCTGTCGCCGCTGCACGCGGTGAAGGTGGACGCGGCGGCCCGCACGGTCCGGGTGGGCGGCGGCGCCATCTGGGGCCAGGTCGACGCGGCGACGCACGAGCACGGTCTGGCCACGCCCAGCGGCATCATCTCCACCACGGGCGTCGGCGGCCTCGCGCTCGGCGGCGGCCTCGGCCACCTCACCCGGCACTGCGGCCTGACCGTCGACAACATCGTCGCGGCACGGGTGGTCCTGGCCGACGGCACCCAGGTGCGCGCCGACGCCGACGAGAACCCGGATCTGTACTGGGCGATCCGTGGCGGCGGCGGCAACTTCGGCGCCGTCACCGCGTTCACGTTCCGGCTCCACGAGGTGAGCACCGTGGTGGCGGGCCCCACCTTCTGGCCGGCCGAGCAGGGCGCCGAAGTCCTCGCCGCCTACCGGGAGTTCCTGCCGTCCGCGCCGCGTGACGTGAACGGCTTCTTCCTCTACGGGACCGTGCCGCCCGCCCCGCCGTTCCCCGAGGAACTGCACCTGCGCAAGGTGTGCGGCGTCGTCTGGTGCCACACGAGCGGCGACCCGGAGGCGGCCGACCGGGCGATGGCTCCACTGCTCGACCCCCTGCCCGCGCCGCTGCTGCACGCGGTCGGACCGATGCCGCACCCGGCGCTCCAGACCATGTTCGACGGGCTCTACCCGCCCGGCGACCAGTGGTACTGGCGAGCGGACTTCGTCCACGACATCCCGGACGACGCCGTCGCGCTGCACGCCAAGTTCGGTCCGCAGACACCGTCCGTGCAGTCGACGATGCACCTGTACCCGATCGACGGGGCGGCCCACGACCTGCGCCCGTCGGACACCGCGTTCAGCTACCGGGACGCACGCTGGGCGAGCGTCTACGCGGGCGTCGACCCGGACCCGGCGAACGCCGAGCTCATCAAGCGGTGGACCGTCGACTACTTCGAGGCGCTGCACCCGTACTCGGCCGGCGGCGCGTACGTGAACATGATGATGGACGAGGGCCAGGAGCGGGTCCGCGCCAGCTACCGGGGCAACTACGCCCGCCTCGCCCGGATCAAGGCCTCCCTCGACCCGGACAACGTCTTCCGGCACAACCAGAACGTCGAGCCGGATCCGGCCGCCCGCTACGAGGCCCGCCCGTAGCGCATCCGCCGTGCCGCGCACCCGGCCGGCCCGTAGCGTGGCCGCATGTGCTGGAGTGCGACGGCCGATCTGGTGGCGGGTACGGCGGTGACCGCCGTGGGGATCGCCTGCGTGGCACGGGCGGCCCGCACCCGGCCGCGCGCCGTGCCGCTGGCGGCGCTGCCCCTGCTGTTGGGGGCGCATCAGCTCATCGAGGCGGTGATCTGGAACGACGGTGGCGGCAGCGGCCCCGCCACCGTCGCCTGGGCGGTGATCGCGCTGCCGCTGCTGCCGCTGTGGGTGCCGCTCGCGGTGCTCTGCGCGGCACCGCCCCGGGCGCGCCGCCGGCTGCTCGTGCCGGTGGCGGCGGGCGTGGTCACGTCCGCCGTCCTCGCGTACGTCCTGGCGACCACGACCGTGACGGCCGAGGTCCGGGGACACACGATGGGCTATGCGATCGGGCTGCCGCACGCGGGGTGGCTCGTCGGCGGCTATCTGCTGGCGACGATCGGCTCGCTGCTGCTGTCCGGCGAGGCGGGCCTGGTGCTGCTCGGCGGACTGGTCGCGATCGGCGCGGCCGGGTGCGCGGCGCTGTGGCGCTGGGAGTTCATCTCCACGTGGTGCGCCTGCGCCGCGCTCTGCTCGGTGGTCCTCTACGGCTGGCTGCGGAGCGGTCCCCGCACGGTCAGCCGCAGTTGAGGTTGCTGACCGGGCCGATCTGCTGGCCCTGGGCCGGGCCCCTGTTCCAGAAGAGGATCACGCGGTGGTCGCGCACGCCCGCGCAGCCGGCGCTGAGCATCGGTCTGCCGCTGCCGATCCAGGCCTGCTCGGCCGGCCCAGTCCCGCTCCGGGCCTCCACCCACCAGGGATTCTTGCTAGCCCTCATTGCGAGAGTTATAGTCTCTAACAGACGCGATGATCGATAACGCTCCAGTGATGACACGCACGGCCGCCCCGCGGCCGTCGAAGGGATCTGCCATGACCAGCACCGCACCGCTGCACACCGTCCTCGGCTCGGGCCCCGCCGGCACCGCGCTCGCCGAGGAGCTCGCACGCCGTGGCCACCCGGTCCGGCTCGTCGACCGCAAGGGCGAGGGCGCGGCACCCGCCGGCGTCGAGCGGTACGCGGCCGACGTCGGCACCGGGGAGGGCGCGCGGGCGGCGGTGGCCGGGGCCGCCGTCGTCTACCACTGCGTGAACGTCGCCTACCACCTCCAGGTCGAGGTGATGCCGCGGATACAGGAGGCGGTGCTCGGGGCCGTGGAGGAGAGCGGGGCGCGCCTCGTCGTCCTCGACACGCTGTATCCGTACGGCGAGACGGGCGGCGCCGTGATGACGGAGGACTCCCCTTGGAACGCCACGACGCGCAAGGGCCGGATGCGCGCCGACCTCGACGAGCGGTACCTGGCGGCGCACCGCGCGGGCCGCGCCCGTGTCGTACTCGCCCGCTCCGCCGACTTCTTCGGCCCGACCGTCCTCAACTCCACGCTCGGCGGCGCCGTGTTCCCCGCCGCCCTGACCGGGGGTGAGGTGCCGGCCTTCGGCGACATCGACCTGCCGCACAGCTACACGTACATCGGCGACGTCGCCGCCGGCCTCGCCACGCTCGGTGAGCGGGCGGACGGCGACGGCCGCGTCTGGCACCTGCCGACGGCCCCCGCCGCCACCACGCGGGAGGTGCTGCGGATGGTCGAGGAGCGGGCCGGACGGCCGCTGCGGCTGACGGCGGTGCCCGAGGCCCGCCCCTTCGGACCGTTCGACGAGCAGTTCATGGCCGAGTACGCCGAGATGTTCTACCAGCACACCGAGCCGCAGATCATGGACTCGACGGCCTTCGAGCGGCACTTCGGCGCGGTTCCCACCCCGCTGCCCGAGGCGCTGGACGCCACCGTCGCCTGGTACGGCGCGCTGCTGAGCGGCGGGGCCGACGCCAACTGATCTGCGTGACGCGTCAGTTGGTGATCGTCACACAGGGCAGGCCCACGCTGTCGCCGCCGCGGAACCCCTCG
This sequence comes from Streptomyces sp. KL116D, assembly GCF_030766975.1. NCBI lineage: Bacteria > Bacillati > Actinomycetota > Actinomycetes > Kitasatosporales > Streptomycetaceae > Streptomyces > Streptomyces sp. KL116D. Next base: position 351,300 of record NZ_JASERH010000046.1, read on the forward strand.
GCGCACAGCCGGGTGCCGGCCGCGAAGTGCCGCTGCGGGTAGGCCTGGTCGCGGTAGGTGCGGAACGCGGCGACGTCCTCGGTCTTCGTCGTGGCGCTCCAGCCGTCGGTGGTCCACACGCGGGCGCTGATGGTGTGCGGCTGGTTGGTGTTGATGACGGACACCTCGACGCGGCCCAGGTAGGTGCCGGTGTCGTACGTCTCGATGCACACGGCGTTGTTGCACCACTTGCCGTCGGCGACGGCCGGCGGTCCCGCGACGACGAGGCAGCCGAGCGCGGCCGCCACCGCGCCGAATCCGGAGACGATTTTCTTGACGACGGCAGACATGGGGGCTCCTGAACGGGGTGCGTGATCGGTCGGTGCGGAGCCGGGGCCCGGCTCCGGCAGACCAACGCGCACCAGGATCAGGGGTTACGCGGAGTGTGGGCGAAGCGGGCGGTCAGCCGAACATGCGGCGGTAGGCCTGGGGGCTGACGCCCGTGGTGCGCTTGAAGCGGTCGCGGAACGCGGTGGGCGAGCCGAAGCCGACCTGTCCGGCGATCCGCTCCACCGAATGCCCCGTGGTCTCCAGGAGGTGCTGCGCCTGGCGGATCCGCGCGCGGTGCAGCCACTGGAGCGGCGTGCTGCCGGTCTGTTCGCGGAAGCGGCGCATCAGGGTGCGGGTGCTGACGCCCGCGTGGGCGGCGATGTCGGTCAGCGAGAGCTCGCGGGCCAGGTTGTCCTGGAGCCAGGTCAGCAGGGGTTCGAAGGCGGAGCCCTGCGGGGTGGGCGCCTGCGGATGGACGATGAACTGCGCCTGTCCGCCCTCCCGTTCGAGCGGCATGACGGACAGCCGGGCGGCGTCGGCGGCCACGGCGGAGCCGTAGTCGCGGCGGATCATGTGCAGGCACAGGTCGAGGCCGGCGGCGGCGCCGGCCGAGGTGAGGAACTGGCCGTTGTCGACGTAGAGCACGTCCGGGTCGACCTTGACGCCCGGGTAGGTGGCGGCCAGCAGGTCCGCGGCGATCCAGTGCGTCGTGACCCGCAGCCCGTCGAGGAGGCCGGTGGCCGCGAGGGGGAACGTGCCGACGCAGATCGACGCGATCCGGGTGCCGTCGGCGGCGGCCGCCCGCAGCGCGTCCCGCACGTCGGGGGCGAGCGGGGCGGTGGGCCGGGCGGTGCCGGGCACGATGATCGTGTCCGCACCCCGCAGCCCTTCCAGGCCCCGGTGCGTCCGGATGGTGAAGGTCCCCGCGTCGATCTCGGGCCGCTCGCCGCAGACCCGCACCTGGTAGCCGGGCCGGCCGTCCGGCAGCCGGGTGTGGGTGAACGCCTCGACCGGGGTGGACAGGTCGAACGGGATCACCTGGTCCAGGGCGAGGACGGCGACGGTGTGCATGGCCAGAACATACCTCGTCAACGAATTAGCGACAGACCACTGACAGCGCTTTAGGTGCGGGATAGCTACCTTGTCTGCTGCTCAGCACGCCTGTCGCTATCCCGTCGGTAGCTGTCATTAATGCCACTGGGGCGATGGGCGGTCACTGCATAGCGTCGGGGGCGAACCCGGCGAGGTCCGGGCTGCCGCACACGAAGGAACCCCTCCATGCACGTCCGCGCCGCCGGCCGAACACCCCGCCCTCCGCACGACGCCGCCGGGGCGGGCCGCTGACCATGACCAAGTTCCTTCTCTCCCTGCACGTCCTGGCCGCCGTGCTCGCCGTGGGCCCGGTCACCGTCGCGGCGAGCATGTTCCCCGCGTCCCTGCGCGGCGCGCTCGGTCCGGCGGGCGGGGCCGACGCGCTGCCGGCCCTGCGGACGCTGCACCGCATCTGCCGGGTGTACGCGGCGGTCGGCATCGCGGTGCCGCTGACCGGGTTCGCCACGGCGAGCAGCCTCGGCGTCCTGGGCAGTGCGTGGCTGATCGTCTCCATCGTGCTGACGACGGCCGCCGCGGCCGTGCTGATGCTGTGGATCCTGCCCGCGCAGGAGGCGGCACTGGCCGCCGTCGAGGAGCCCGGATCCGGACCGCCGCCCCGGCCGGCCGCGCACCTCTCCATGTCGGCCGGTGTGTTCAACCTGCTGTGGGCCACGGTCACCGTCCTGATGATCGTCCGACCAGGTTCCACCACCGGAGCCTGACCGGCCGCCCCCTGCACGGTTCCTGAACTCCGCATCCGTACACCGCAGTTGAACTCCCGACGAACAGTCCGCGAAGCTCCTCGGCGGATGCGCCGGAGTGCCCCGGCGCATCCGTATCGTCGGTCCATGAGTTGGCTCGACATCACCTTCACGGCCGCGGGCCTGCTCCTCGGCGTCGTCTCCGTCGTCGCGCCGTTCGCCACCAACTGGCGGGCCAGACGCAGCAGACGCATCGGCTTCCGCAAGCAGATGGACATCGCCATAGGGCACAACGGCCCGGTGCCGGAACCGGTCGACGCACGGCTCGGCCTCTTCAACGACCTGCCCGCGATGCGCGACGCCACGCTCGTGCTGCTGCGCATCGAGAACGACGGCTCCCGGCACGTCGAGGAGTCCGACTACATCGACCCGTCGACGCAGTACGGGCTCACCGCCGAGTTCCCGGGCCGCCGCATCCAGGCGCAGGACGTCACCCTGCCCGACGAACACGCCAACCTGATGGGCTACTTCGAGAACCAGCCCGGCCTGCACGTGGCCGCGCCCGGCACCCTGCGCATCCCCCGGGTGCCGCTCAAGCCGGGCGCCCACTACAAGATCCTGGTGCTGCTCACGGGCGGGCAGGAGGGCGACGAGGTCACCGTCACCGGTGACCTCAAGGACGGGAAGCTGCACGAGAACCACAGCCTCACCCCGGACGAGAAGCCACCGGTGTTCAGCCGCCAGGCCCGCTGGACCACCGTCGTGCTCGGTCTCGCCCTGATGGCCGCGACCACGCTGCCCCTGCTGCTGCCCGGGCCACTGCCGGACGACTGCGAGACGGGCACGCTCCGGCTGACCGGATCCACGGCGTTCGCCCCGGTCCTGACCGAACTCGCGCAGAAGTACCGGGACCACTGCGCCGGCGAACCCGACATCACGGTCGCCGCGCACGGCAGCCGCACCGGGGTCCGTGAACTCGCCCTGTCCGGCGGCCGGACCGAGCAGGGGGCGACGGTCGTCGCGTTCTCGGACGGACCGCGCCCGGCGAGCTACACCCGGCTCGGCGAGAGCCGCATCGCGGTCTCCCTGTTCACGCTCGTCGTCCACGACGACGTGCGCCTCACCAACCTCTCCGTGGCCGACGTGCGCCGGCTGTACCGGGGCGAGATCCGCAACTGGTCCCGGCTCGGCGGCCCCGACCTGCCGGTCGTCCTGGTCAGCCGGACCTCGGGGTCCGGCACCCGCTCCGCGCTGACCGCCCGGGTGCTGGCGGGCTCGGACGAGCCGCCTGCTTCGTCGGACGACTGCGTCAACCGCACCGTCCGCACGGTCCCGCTGCTCCGCTGCGAGCTGGACACCACCGAGCAGGTCCTCGACACCGTCGCCCGGACCCCGGGCGCGCTCGGCTACAGCGAACTGCGGGCCGCCTCACCGCCGGACGCGCCGCACGGACTGCACCGCCTCACCCTCGACGGCCGGGCGCCCGACCCGGACCGCCTCGACTCCAGCGGCTACCCGTACCGCGAGATCGAGTACGCCTACACCTACGGCCGGCCGCCCGCGGACTCGCTGGCCTCCAGCTTCCTCGCGTACGCCGTGGACAACGGCACCGGCAAGGGCGTCGTCGCCACCCACGGCCATCTGCCGTGCGGGACGCCCGTCGGCCTGCGGGTGTGCAGCAGGACCGACTGAGGCACCCGCCCTCACCGGCGCCCGCCCGCCGCTCCCCACCACGACACCACCCCGCCCCGAACGTACAATTTATGGGGATTTCGGGTGCGTGGAGTGCCCTGGGACGGCGAGGTGACGTCATGGCCGGACAGACCTCGGCGCTGCTGCGCAAGGCCGCGCGGGTGCCGGTGACGGCCGCCCTCGTGTGCGCGGGCGTGTTCGCCGCGGGCCCGGTGGCCGCCGCCGACGACGGCGACGGCTCGGACCCGACCGCGCAGCAGCTGGCCGACGACGCGAAGAAGGAGCTGCTGAACGCCGACTCCCTGCACATCGCCCTGGCGAACCGTTCGGACGACCGGGACACCCGCACCCCGGCCGCGTTCGATCTGCGCCTGGACGCGGACGGGAACTGCACCGGGTCGCTGCGGATGGGGACCGGCGGCGCCGACGGCGGCAGCGTCGAACTCGTCAAGCGCGGCGACGAGGTGTGGATGAAACCGGACGCCACGTTCTGGAAGACGCAGGTACCGGGCGGCGGGGGCGAGCTCGCGGCGCAGCTCTTCGGCGACCGCTACGTGCACGGCACCACCGACGACCCGATGCTGGACGGCCTCGCCGAGACCTGCGACCTCGACGCCTTCCGCGGACAGCTGGAGGACGGCTCCGCGCGCGCCGCGCAGGACCGGCTCACCAAGGGCGACACGACGAAGGTCGAGGGCACCGAGGTGGTCCCACTGACCGGTCGGGACGACGACAACAGGATCACCCTGTACGTCACCTCGGACGAGCCGCACCAGCTGGTGCGCGCCACCGAGAAGGGTCCGGACGACGACCTGACGATGACGCTGACCGACTACGGCGAGCCGGTACCGAGCGCGACGCCGTCGGCCGACGAGTCGGTCGACATCTCCAAGCTGTACGCCGTCGACCCGGACCAGTCGCCGCCGCAGGCCTAGGACCTGCCGGTCCCGGGGTGCTCAGGCGCTGCGCCGGCTTTCCTTGACGGCCTTGTCGGTCATGTCCGCGGTGTCGGCAGCGCTGGGCGCCTTCACGTCGACGTCGGTGCCGAAGTCGGTGAGGTCCATGACGACCTTCGCGCCGGCCTTGGCCGCCGCAGCGTTCCCGGATGCGCCGCCACCGCTCTTCGCGTTCGTCGACAGTTCGATCTGCTGGCGGCGCAGCAGGCCGCGGCCGTCGATCCACACGTCCATGGGCAGCGTGTCGCCCAGACTCTCGCGCAGTTTCTTCGCCTGCTCGGGGCTGCTCTTGGCGAGCTTGTCCACGTCGACGTTGACCCGGTAGTGCGTGGTGGAGACGCCGTTCAGCCGCTCGGTGCCGACCTTCTTCACGTCCTTCTCGGACAGCGACTTCGAGTAGGCGAAGGAGTCGGCGGGATCGCTGACCTGGGCCGCGCCCTTGCCGCCCGCGTCCCTGAGCCGCTGGAGGTCGATCTTCAGCCAGCTCTTGCCGCCCGGCAGCCCGCCGCTGCCCTTGGGCGGCTTCTGGTACAGGACCTGGTCGACGACCCGCTGCTCGATGTGCTGACCGCCCTGGCCGAGCTCGATGCGGCTGGTGCCGTCCCGCAGGTCCATCACGCCGGCACCGGTGACCGTCTCGCTGCGGCCGCCGGACGACGCGGTCGTCGTCAGCTTGATCCGGGCCGACCCCGCCTGCGTGGTCTTCTCGCTCGTGGCCTGCACGACCTGCGCCGGCGACTGCTGTCGCCCCTCGTCCTTCCCGCCGCCGCCCTTGCCGGACCCCTCGTCCGAGTCGCTTCCGCCGCATCCGCTCAGCGCGGTGACCGCCAGAAGTCCGCACGAGACGAGCGCCACGGCACGCGGCAGCGGTGTATGCGCCTCACTCATGAATGCCTCCTTTGTCGTCTTCCTCGACTTTTGCGTGGGCAGAGCGCTCAAGTGCCCATGAGTCGGGTCGACATGCCCGGGCGGCGATCTTCTACGACGCATGAAGTAGGCGCCGGAGACGGCCGGTCGAGGCTACGCGGCGCCCTTGGGATAGCGCACGAAGAGGACGCCGTGGACCTCGCCGTGGGGGGCGCTGTAGAGGTGCGGCGCGTCGGCCCTCCAGTGGGCGTACGCGCCGGGGCCCGCGGTCTGCGGTGCGTCCGGCAGGCCCACGACGGCGGTGCCGGAGAGCACCATCAGGCTCTCGGTGGTGTGCGGGACGTGGGCGGCGGACTCCTGGGTCGCGCCGTCGGCGATGGTGACGCGGAAGACGTCGGTGGCCGCGTCGCCGTCCTCGTACCGCTCGATCAGGGCCGCCGTGACGGCGCTGCCGGAGACGCCGCGGACACCGGCTCCCGCGGGGTCCTCGAGGACGGCACTGAGCGGGCGGCCGAGGGCGGTGGTGAGCGCGTAGAGCGTTTCCAGGGTGGGGTTGCGCAGGCCGCTCTCGAGTTCCGAGAGGGTGCCCTTGCCGACGCCCGAGCGGCGGGCCAGCTCGGAGAGGGACAGCCCCACTGCCTGCCGCAGTGCCTTCAGGCGGCGCCCCACCTCGTCGTTGAGGCCCATCCCGTCGGCTCCTGTCCGTCGTCTCCCGACACCCGTTTGTTGACGGGTTCCGTCCGCGTTCCTTAGTGTTCCACAAACAGAACGTTCCGTATATGGAACGCCGGGCCCCGCCTGGCCGCCGCCCGGCCGCGCCCGTCCTGCTCCTGCTCCTGCTCCTGCTCCTGCTCCTGCTCCTGCTCCTGCTCCTGCTCCTGCCGGAAGTGATGTCCCATGGCTCCGCTCACCCGTCTCCGCACCGTCGCACCGCCCTCGGCCGTCGCGGCGGGGCTGATAGCCGTCACGGTCGGCGTGACGAGTTCGGCCGCGCTCGTGTTCACCGCGGCGCGGGCGGCGGGCGCGGACGCCCGGGAGATCTCCTCCTGGATGCTGGCGCTCGGGGTCGGCCTGGCCGTCACCTGCTTCGGGCTCTCGCTGCGGTTCCGCGCGCCGGTGGTCACGGCCTGGTCCACGCCGGGCGCGGCGCTCCTCGCCACGAGCCTGAGCGGCGTGTCCATGGCCAAGGCGGTGGGGGCCTTCGCCTTCAGCGGGCTGCTGATCCTCCTGAGCGGGGTGACGGGCTGGTTCGCCCGGGTCATGGACCGCATCCCGGTGCCGCTCGCCTCGGCCCTGCTCGCCGGGGTGCTGCTGCAGTTCGGCACGGGTCTGTTCGCCGAGATGGACGGCAGCTTCGCCGTCGCGTTCCCGGTGTTCGCGCTCTATCTGCTGGCGCGCCGGCTGGTGCCCCGGTACGCGGTGCTGATCGCGCTCGGCGCGGGGGTCGCGGCCTCGGTCCTGACCGGCGGCTGGCATCTGGAGAAGGTGCGACTCTCGCTGGCACAGCCGGTGTTCACCGCGCCCGCCTTCGACTGGAAGGTGCTCGTCAGCGTCGGCGTGCCGCTGTTCGTCGTCACCATGGCCTCGCAGAACCTGCCGGGCGTCGCCGTGCTGCGCGCATCCGGCTACGACGTCCCGGTGTCGCCCCTGCTGACCTGGACGGGAGCGGCGCAGACGGTCCTCGCGCCGTTCGGTGCGTTCGGGCTCAACCTGGCGGCGATCACCGCGGCGATCTGCACCGGCGACGAGGCGCACCCCGACCGGCGGCGGCGCTATCTCGCGGCGGTCTGGGCGGGGGTCTTCTACCTGTGCGTGGGACTGCTCGGCGCGACCGTCGCCTCCCTGCTGACGGCGATGCCGCACGCGCTGGTGCTGTCCATCGCCGGGGTCGGCCTGCTCGCCACCATCGAGGCGTCCCTGTCCACGGCCCTGTCCGACCCGACGGCCCGCGAGGCCGCCGTGGTCACGTTCCTCGCGACCGCCTCCGGGGTCACCCTCCTGGGGATCGGCTCGGCGTTCTGGGGACTGCTCGCGGGCGTGCTGACCAGCGTGATCGCCACGGCGGGACGACGCCGCAAGCGCGTCACGGCCCCGATCCCCGCGCAGACGCGAACCGAAGCAGACGCCCTGGAGGCCCCGGAGGCCCCGAACACCACAGAGGTCACCCCCGGCACACCGCCGCGAACCTCCGTGTGAAGCGCGCCCAGACCGCGGCCGACGCCTCCTCGGCGGCGACCGCCCGCGCGTGCAGCACGTCCCGGTCGACACCGCGCGCGGCGAGTTCGTCCCGGTCCCACCCGGCGACGCGCCCCGCGTCGACCTCGGGGTGGAACTGCAGTCCCCACGCCGCGTCGCCCACCCTGAACGCCTGGTGCGGGCAGTGCTCGCTGGACGCCAGCCAGGCGGCGCCCGGCGGCAGTTCGGTGACGGCGTCGACGTGCCGCTCGATGGCGGTCACCTCGGCGCCGAGTCCGTGCAGCAGCGGATCGTCGGCGGCCTCCGGGCGCAGCCGTATCGCGGTGCTGCCGTACTCGGGTGTCCCGTGCTCGGACCGTACGGTGCCGCCGGCGACCTGGGCGAGGAGCTGGCCGCCGAGGCAGACGCCGAGGAACGGCGTCCCGCCGTCGAGGGCCTGGGCGGCCAGCCGGCGCGTGGCCGGGAGCCAGGGGGCCCGCTCGTCGTCGTCCGGCAGGAAGCCGCCGCCGAGGACGAGCAGCGGACGGCCGTCGAGGGACGCGGGCAGGGCGTCCCCGTCGTAGGGGTGCAGGGTCCGCACCGCGAGTCCGGCCTCCCGCAGCCAGCCGCCGACGCGGCCGGGGCCCCCGCTGCGGGTGTTCTGCACGACAAGGACCGGACCGTGGACCGGCTCACGCGACGACGGCATGCTCGACTCACCTGATCTTTCCCGACGTTGACCGATGCAGCAGATCAGGGCGCGACGGGCGGCGTCAACGGCCCGAACGCCGCCGTACGCTGAGCCCATGCCGCACCTCTCAGCCGTCGCCGCCCGCCTCACGGGCCTCCCGGCCACCGCCGAGCGCAGGCTGTCGGCGCGGCTCGCGGAGGTCACGCTGGCCGACGGTCGCGTGGTGGTGGTCAAGCACGCCGACGAGCCGGGCGGCGCCCGGGCCGAGGCCGCGGGGCTGCGCTGGCTCGCCGCCGCGGACGCGGTGCGGGTGCCCCGGGTGCACGGGCAGGAGGACGGTCTGCTGGTGATCGACCGGGTCGCCGGCGGCGTGCCGTCCGCTGCGGGCGCCACCGCGTTCGGCCGGGAGCTGGCCGCGCTGCACGCCGCGGGCGCACCGCACTTCGGGGCGCCGCCGCCCGGCGGCCCGGCCGACGCGTCCATCGGGCTCGCGCCCATGCGCAACGTGCCGGGCGCCGACTGGCCGGGCTGGTACGCCGAGCACCGGGTGCTGCCGTACCTGCGCCGCGCCGTCGACGACGGCGTCCTCTCCCCCGCCGAGGCGACGGACGTCGAGCGGGTCTGCGAGCGGCTGCCCGCCCTCGCGGGGCCCGCCGAACCGCCCGCCCGGCTGCACGGCGACCTGTGGAGCGGCAACGTGCTGTGGGACACCGGCGGCGCCGCCTGGCTCATCGACCCGGCCGCGCACGGCGGGCACCGGGAGACCGATCTCGCGATGCTGCACCTGTTCGGCGCCCCGCACCTGGGGCGGATCCTCGCCGGCTACCAGGACGCGGCGCCGCTCGCCGACGGCTGGCGGGACCGGATCCCGCTGCACCAGCTGTTCCCGCTCCTGGTGCACACGGTGCTCTTCGGCCGCGGCTACGCCGGTCAGGCGCTCACCGCCGCCCGCAGCCAACTGATGTGAGGACTCTATGAACTGACGGCCCATCAGGTTACGCTCCGGCGCATGACTTCCACGGTGGTCTGGGGCACCGGGAACGTGGGCCGCGCGGCGATCCGAGCCGTCGACGCCCACCCCGGGCTCGCACTGTCCGGCGTGCTCGTGCACGACCCCGCCAAGGCCGGCCGCGACGCCGGTGACCTGGCCGGGCTCGACCACGCCCTGGGTGTCGCCGCCACGACCGACGTCGACGCGATGCTCGCGGCCCGGCCGCGCGCCGTCGTCTACGCCGCGTCCGGCGACCTGCGGCCCGACGAGGCCCTCGACGACATCTGCCGCGCCCTGCGCGCCGGAGCCGTCGTCGTCACTCCGGCCCTGTATCCGCTCTACGACCCGCGCGGCGCGCCACCCGACTTCACGGATCCGGTGCGCGCGGCGATCGCCGGGGGCGGCGGCTCGCTGTTCGTCTCCGGCGTCGATCCCGGCTGGGCCAACGACGTGCTGCCGCTGCTGGTCAGCGGCCTCGGCTCACGGGTCGACGTGGTGCGCTGCCAGGAGATCTTCGACTACTCCACGTACGACCAGGAGGACTCGGTCCGCCAACTGGTCGGCATGGGACACCCCATGGAGTACGAGCCGCTGATGCTCGCCGAGTCGGTGCCGACGATGGTGTGGGGTGGCCAGATCCGGCTGCTCGCCCGTGCGCTCGGCGTCGAACTCGACGAGATCCGCGAGACATTGGAGCGCCGCGCCCTGGAGCAGGACGTGACGACGGCGGCCATGGGCGACTTCGCGGCGGGCACGCAGGGCGCGGTGCGGTTCGAGGTGCAGGGCGTCGTCGACGGCGCCGTCCGCCTCGTCGTCGAGCACGTCACCCGCATCCACCCGTCCTGCGCGCCGGACTGGCCGTCGCCGCCGGGCGGCGGGGCCGGGGCGCACCGGGTGATCGTCGAGGGCCGCCCCCGCATCGAGGTCACCGTCCAGGCCACCGACGAGGACGGCAACCACGCGGCGGGCGGCAACGCGACCGCGGTGGGCCGCCTGGTCGGCGCCATCGAGTGGCTGATCGCCGCACCGCCCGGACTCTACGACGCACTCGACGTCCCCCTGCTGCCCGCCGTCGGCCGGCTCGGAAGGAAGCAGCCGTGACACTCCCCCGCCTAACGGCGGGGGCTTCTCGGCTCGCGCCGGGAAGCTTCCTGTTTCATCGCCGACTGCCCGTCCGGAGAACTCCGTTGAGGTCTTACACCAGCTCCGCAGGCCGATACCGCCAGTCCGGCGGCCAAAAGGTTCTTCGCTGCGTTCACGTCCCTGTCGTGGGTCGTGCCGCAGTCGCACGTCCAGGTGCGGACGTGCAGCGGCATCCTCTCCTGGAGAGTGCCGCAGGTGGAGCACAGCTTGGAGGAAGGGAAGAACCGGTCGACCGCGATCACTTCCCGCCCGTACCAGTCCGCCTTGTACTCCAGCAGCCCCCGGAACTGCGACCACGCCGCATCACTGATGGCGCGGGCCAGACTCCGGTTCCTGACCATGTTCCGCACGGTCAGGTCCTCGATCACGATCGTTTGGTTCTCACGAACGAGTCGACCGGTCAGCTTGTGCAGCCCGTCACGGCGCCGGTCAGCGATGCGGGCGTAGATCTTGGCGATTTTCTCCCCGGTGGACAGGGTCAGCAGGTGGTTCAGGCCGACGTCCACACCCACGGCGCGGCCGTTCGCGGGCAGCGGCCAGATGGTGGGGTCCTCGCACAGCAGGGAGACGAACCACCGTCCTGCGGCGTCCTGGGAGACGGTCACCGTGGACGGCGCCGCCCCCTCGGGAAGCAGCCGGGACCACACGATGTCCAGCGACGCCAGTTCCTCGGTCTTCTTCCACGCCGTCAGCATCGCCGACGTTGCGTTGTAGTTGACCCGCTCCTGCCGCACCCACGCCTCAGTACGGGCCGCGAGCGCCATGTTGTAGACCTTGCGAACGCAGCCGAACGTGCGCGACAGCTCTGCGGCCTGCTCGTCCGTGGGATAGAAACGGTACTTGAACGCCCGCTTCACATGCGACGCGGTCACGCTCACAAACTAGTGAGGCTACGGGTGAAGATCCAATCCTGCAGGCCAGAGCACGAACTTTCGCCCTGGCGGCGAAACCCCACTCGCTGCCCTGCTCCGCAGGAGCTTCATTTCCTCCCCCACCTCCAGGTGGGGGTATCCACGAAGGAGCCCCGATGAGGATCGACATCCCCGACGACCAGGAACCCATCCCGTACGTGTGGGGCGAGATGGTGCCCGGGATCGGCCCCGTCGCCGCCCAGTTCTCGATGGCGGTCTACGACCACTCGTCGCTGGGGCTGCGCGAGTTCGAGGCGGCACGGCTGCGGATCGCGCAGATCAACGGCTGTCTGTTCTGTCTGGACTGGCGCACCGAGCGGGACGGCGAGAAGGTCGAGGAGTCGTTCGCGGACGCGGTGACCGACTGGCGGACCACCGACGCCTTCGACGAGCGGACGCGGCTGGCGGCCGAGTACGCGGAGCGGTACGCGCTCGACCACCACGGTCTGGACGAGGAGTTCTGGGAGCGGATGACCGCGCGCTTCAGTCAGGCCGAGATCGTCGAGCTCAGCATGGCCATCGGTTCCTGGCTGGCCTTCGGGCGGCTCAACCACGTGCTCGGTCTCGACGCGGTGTGTGTCCTGCCCAAGCCCTGAACCGCCTTACGGGGTCCGGGACTCGGGCAGGTCCCGGACTCACAGGTCAGTGGCGAGGATCCGGTCGATGTTGCGTTCGGCGAGCGCCGTGATGGTGACGAACGGGTTGACGCTGGTGTTGCCCGGGATCAGCGATCCGTCGATCACGTAGAGCCCCGAATAGCCGTGCAGACGGCCGTAGTTGTCGGTCGCCTTGTTCAGCACCACGCCGCCCAGCGGGTGGTACGTGAGGTGGTCGCCCCAGATCTTGTACGCGCCGAACAGGTCGGTGCGGTAGATCGTGCCCTCCTTCGCATTGATCTTGTCGAAGATGCTCTTGGCCATGTCGATGGAGGGCTGCTTCCACGCGGTCTGCCAGTTCAGGTCGACCGTGCCGGTGGCCGCGTTCCAGGTGAACTGGGCGCGGTTCGGGTTCTTCGTGATGGACAGGTAGAACGAGGCGAACGTCTCGATGCCGGTGGGCAGCGGCGCGACCTCGGCGAAGGCGCCGCCGGCCGCCCAGTTGTCGATGCCCGCCGTGGGGATGGACGACTGGAGCGCGCCGGTCGGGTCCCAGAGGTGGTTGGCGCGGCCGCACATGACGTTGCCGTTGTCGCCCCAGCCCTTGCCGATCTCGCCGTTGAGCGCGGGCAGCGCGCCGGTCGCCTTGAGGCGGGTGAGGAGCTTGCTGGTCCCGACGCTTCCGGCGGCGAAGAACACCCGGTCCGCGGTGATCTCCTTGGTGGCGGCGACGTTGCCGGAGGTGTCGAGCTGGTCGATGCGGACCGTGTAGCCGCCGCCTGCCGCGGGGACGACCGACGTCACCTTGTGCAGCGGGGAGACGGTGACCCGGCCGGTGGCCGCGGCCCGCGCCAGATAGGTCTTCTGGAGCGTCTTCTTGCCGTGGTTGTTCCCGTAGAGGATCTCGCCCGCGAGCGCCGACCTCGGGACGGTGCCCGCCTGCTCCTGCTTCATGTACTCCCAGTCGTACACGTCGGGCACGAAGGTGAACGGGAAGCCGGAGCGCTGTGCGTGCTTGCGGCCGACGCGCGCGTACTGGTAGCACTCGGCGGTCTCGAACCAGTTCGGGTCGATGGTGGCGACGCCCAGGCCCGCGTTGGCGCGCGGGTAGTACGTCGCGTACATCTCGGCCGCGTCGACGGACGGCAGGATCGCGGCGAAGTTCTCCCGCTTGGGCGTGACCGCCATGCCGCCGTTGACGAGGGAGCCGCCGCCGACGCCGCGGCCCTGGTAGACGATGATGCCGCCGAACTCCTCCGCGTCGAGGATGCCGGTGTGGCGCGGCACGTCCTTGTCGAGCGGGAAGCCGAGGAAGTTGCTCAGCGGTTGCTTGGTTCTGGTGCGCAGCCAGAAGGATCTGTAGTCCGGCTGGGTCGTGTTGGCGAAGATCTTGCCGTCCGAGCCCGGGGTGTCCCAGGCCATGCCCATCTCCACGATCCGCACGTCGATCCCGGCCTCGGCGAGCCGCAGCGCGGCGACACTGCCGCCGTATCCGCTGCCGATCACCAGGGCCGGGATGCGTGCTCCGTCGGCGACGGGCGCGAGGGCCGCGGCGGCGGGCGAGGCCAGCGCGACCGTACCGAGAAGAGAACCTGTTCCTGCCAGGAAGGTACGGCGGGTCAGTCCGTTACGCGACACTTCAGAGTGGGTTGCGGGGGTCATTCCGAGTTCCTCTCTGCTGACGGAATCGGAACGAGTTCTACTGTTGATCGCGTATCAAGTGAATGGAAACCGATTGGTAACCTGCGCCCGTTTCCAGCCTTCTTCTCCCGATCTTGGACTCAGCGGACCCGGGCCACCACCGCGTAGATGCCGCAGTCCTCGGACGCGGGCGCGGCGCCGTCGCGGAACCACTCGGTGGCCGTAACCAGACCGGGCTCCACCGGGTCGAGCCCGTCGAGGAAGCGGGCCACGCCTTCGCGGCTGCGGAAGCCGAGCTTGATGCCGCCCTTCGCGTACTCGGCGGTGACCTGGTCCGACAGTTCGGGGAAGAGGTCGGACGACGCGTGCGAGAGGACGAGGTGGCTGCCCGACGGCAGAGCCGAGACGAGCGTGGACACGATGGCGTACGGGTCCTGCTCGTCCGAGATGAAGTGCATCAGCGCGATCAGCGACAGCGCGATGGGACGCTCGAAGTCCAGGACGGTGCGGGCGTGTTCGAGGATCGCCGCCGGGTCGCGGACGTCGCCCATGATGTAGTCGGTCGCGCCCTCGGGGCTGCTGACGAGCAGCGCCTCCGCGTGCCGCAGCACGATCGGGTCGTTGTCGGTGTAGACGACCTTGGCGGCGGGGACGACGCGCTGCACGATCTGGTGCAGGTTCGGCGAGGTCGGGATGCCGGTGCCGATGTCGAGGAACTGGTCGACGCCCTGTCCGGCGAGCCAGGCGACCGCCCGCCGCATGAACTCCCGGTTCTGCCGCGCCGCGTCCCGCGCCTGCGGCGGCAGCTTGGCGCCGACGGCCTCGTCGACGGGGTAGTTGTCCTTGCCGCCGAGCAGCCAGTCGTAGACCCGTGCGGGGTGCGCCTGACTGGTGTCGATACGGGGCCGGGGGGCGGGTGACGTCATGGGTGGACTCCATCGTCGCAGGGGCCGGACAAGGGGTGTGACCTGCATGCAGTCTGCCACGTCAACTGCCGCGGACGATCAGTGCGTTGAGGGGTCACCCCGGGTACGGCTTTGACAGCGGACGGTCGCGTCTGGTCCCATGACCGCGGTGCCGCGTGGCGCCGGCCACAGAGCAGTGGGCCGGCCGGACGCCGGGCGAGCGCCCTTCACTCAGGGACGACTCCATGAGCCTCCACTCAGCGACCTGATGCGCCGTGCGCGAAGAGCGCACCTCCCTTCGCCATGTCTGCGCACAGTCCTCCTGAGGAGACCCCTTTCCGCATGTCCGACTTCCGCACGTCCGATCTCCGCACGTCTGATTCCTCCGGTCCTGCCGACCTGCTGTCGCTCACCACCACCGGCGCCCGCTCGGGCCGCCCGCACACCGTCCGGCTCGGGTTCGTCCGGCACGAGGACCGGGTGCTCGTCGTCGCGTCGAACCTCGGCGCCGACCGGCATCCGGCCTGGTACCACAATCTGCTGGCCACTCCCCTGGTCACCGTCGAGATCGACGGTGACGCCTTCCAGTCCGTCGCGGTGCCGGCCGAGGGCGCACACCGCGACGAGCTGTTCGCCGCCGTCGTCCGCGTCGCTCCCGGCTACGCGGAGTACCAGGCGGCCACCGCCCGCACGCTGCCCGTCGTCGTCCTGGACCGTCCCGGGACCGACGCGCCGCAGACCGTCACCACGCTCGCCGGAAAGCTCCTCCAGGTGCACGTCTGGCTGCGCGAGCAGTTGCACCGGGTGCGCGCGGAGACCGACGCCCACTTCGCCGCGCCGGGCCCGTCGGGGCCGGGGCTCGGGCTGCAGATCCGGCAGCACTGCCTGGCGTTCTGCCAGTCCCTGGAGTTCCACCACGTCAGCGAGGACGGCCACCTGTTCCCCGGGATCGCCCGGTGGCACCCGGAGCTCGGCGAGGTCTTCGAGCGGCTGCGCGCCGAGCACGTGGAGGTGGCGCGGCTGCAGAACGCGCTGGTCGCGCTGCTCGACGACCTCACGACGGCCGACCCCGCGGTGTTCCGTACGGATCTTGAGCGGATGACGGAGGAACTCACCGCGCACCTCGACTACGAGGAGGAGCACCTGCTGCCGGTGCTCGCCGACGTGCCGTGGCCGCCGCCCCGGCCGTAGGGTTGCCGGTACACCCCTGATCCTCCGGAAGGAGCCGTCGTGCGCGACTGGCAGTCCGAGCTCGGCCTCGAACCGCACGGCGAGGGCGGCTACTTCCGGCGGATCTACACCGGCCCGTCGCAGATGGCGACACCGCACGGCCCGCGCCCCTCGGCCAGCTCGATCTACTACTTGCTCGACGAGCGGCAGCCGAGCGGTCTGCTGCACCGCAACCGCAGCGACATCCTGCACTTCCTCGTCGACGGCGGCCCGCTCGAGTACGTCACGGTCGCCCCCGACGGCACCCTCACCAGGACGCTGCTCGGGCCGGCCGACGAGCGGTTCCTGCTGGTGCCGGGCGGCTGGTGGAAGGCGTCACGACTGGTGGGCGGCGCACGGCACGGACTGGTCGCGGAGGTCGTCACCCCGGGCTTCGACTACGCGGACCACGAGTTCGCGACCCGGGCCGTCCTCACCAAGCATCCGCAACTCGCCGATGTGCTGGACGCGTTCGTGCCGCCGGAGGCCACCGCCTAGGTTGCGGGCATGACCTCATCGACGTCCGCGGGCGCCACGCCCCCGTCCGCCCGCTTCACCGGCCGCGTCGCCGTCGTCACCGGCGGCGCCTCCGGGATCGGGGCCGCCACCGCCGTCCGGCTCGCCCGGGAGGGCGCGGCCGTGGTCCTCGCCGACGTGGCGGCGGGGCCCGGCGAGCAGGTCGCGGCGGGGATCGAGGACAGCGGCAGGCGGGCCGTGTTCGTGCGGGCCGACGTGGCGGACGCCGACGACTGGGCCGAGGTCGCGCGGCAGGCACGGGCACTGGGGCCGGTCGGCGTGCTGGTCTCCAACGCGTACACCGTGACGGTGGCCCCGGCCCACGAGCTGTCCCCCGCGGCGTGGGAGCGGCAGCTGTCCGTGAACCTGACGGGCGCCTTCCTCGGGTTCCGGACGCTCCTGCCCGAGCTGCGGGAGCACGCGGGCGCCGTGGTCCTGACGTCGTCGGTGCACGCCCGCTTCGGCATTCCCGGCCATCCCGCGTACGCCGCGACCAAGGGCGCGCTGCTCTCGCTGTGCGGCCAACTCGCCGTCGAGTACGGGCCACGGGTGCGGGTGAACGCGGTGCTGCCGGGGCCGATCCTCACCGCCGCCTGGGACCGGGTGTCCGCCGAGGACCGGGAGCGGTCGGCGGCGGGGACGGCGGCGGGGCGGCTCGGCACGCCCGAGGAGGTGGCCGCCGCCGTCGCGTTCCTCGCCGCGCCCGAGTCGTCGTACGTCACGGGCGCGAGCCTCGTCGTGGACGGCGGGTGGAGCGTGACGAAGGACTCCGCCTGACCGGGGCGCCCGGCCGGGGCGGGGCGGGTCAGACCAGGGTGCGGACGGGCGCGCCGGCCAGGTACGCCTCGATGTCCTCCACCGCGCCCCGGAAGTAGCCCTCGTAGTTGCGGCGGGTGACGTAGCCGAGGTGCGGCAGGCCGAGGAAGTTCGGTGCGGTGCGCAGCGGATGGTCCCGCGGCAGCGGCTCGGTCTCGAAGACGTCGCTGCCCGCGCCGGCGATCCAGCCCTCGCGCAGGGCGCGCACCAGGGCGTCCTGGTCGACGATGGCGGCGCGCGAGGTGTTGATCAGGTAGGCGGTGCGACGCATCCGCCGGAGGTCGTCGGCGCCGATCAGGCCGCGGGTCCGGTCGCCCAGCACGAGGTGGACGGAGACGAAGTCGCTGGTCTCCAGGAGTTCTTCCTTGGATGCGGCGAGCGTCGCGCCGGCCTCGGCCGCGCGCTCCTCGGTCAGGTTCTGGCTCCAGGCGGCGACGTCCATGCCGAAGGCCGCGCCGACCCGGGCGACGCGCGCGCCGATCTTCCCGCAGCCGAGCAGGCCGAGGCGGCGGCCCGCCAGGTCGGCGCCGAGCGTGGACTGCCAGGGGCCGCCCGTGCGCAGGTTCTCGTTCTCGGTGACGACGCCGCGGGCCAGGCCCAGCAGCAGGGCCCAGGTCAGTTCGGCCGGGGGCTCGGAGTTGCTGGGGGTGCCGCAGACGGTGACACCGTGTGCGGCCGCGGCGGCGAGGTCGATGGAGGCGTTGCGCAGGCCCGACGTGACGAGCAGCTTCAGCTTCGGCAGGCGGGCGAACAACTCGGCCGGAAACGGGGTGCGTTCGCGCATCACCACCACGATGTCGCAGTCGCCGATCTGCGCGACGAGATCGTCGTGCGCGGCGACGTGCCGGTTCAGGAAACGGACGTCGACCCGGTCCGACAGCCGTGTCCAGTCGGCCAGTTCACGGGCGACGTCCTGAAAATCGTCGAGGACGGCACAACGCAGCATGGTCACCAACACTCCCCTTCTCGATCACCTGCGCAAACCCTAGAACGCGGCGAGTCGGTCGACCACCAGGTCGAGGCGTTGTGTGGTGTCTTCGGGT
>NZ_JASERH010000047.1:0-20629 GCF_030766975.1 Streptomyces sp. KL116D
TTTTCGCTTGCAGGAATCCGTATTCACGGCTCCCTTTCGGCGAGATCGAACTCTACCAGCCTTTTCTCGGCCTCTTGACCACTCGTCTGCGGGCATGCAGAAGCTGATCAAAGATAAGGTTCGACTTGATAGATGCCGCCGAGATGCAGGGCGCTCGATGGCGTCGGTTGCTCCCAGGCAGGAGTACGACAGTACATGGGGGTCGGCGCGGTGCGCAAATCGTTTGCGCGATGCCCCTACGTCAGCCAACCGGTAGCTCTCGTGCGGAACCGGGACTTTTTATGACTTACGCTTCTGAACAGTACGTCGTCCGCGACAGGTAGTGACGACGACCATGAATCTCCACCCCTGGGAGGCTTGCCATGACCAGTGTGACGTCACCTCTTGCAGGACGCGCCATTGGGCTCTCCGCCGTTCCTGACCCGGTCTTCTCCGGTGCGATGGTCGGCCCCGGCACCGCCATCGACCCCGTGCGCGAGCCCTCCGAGGCAGTCGCGCCCGTCAGCGGCATCGTCGTATCTCTGCACCCGCACGCCTTTGTGGTCGTGGACGAAGAGGGCCACGGTGTACTGACGCACCTGGGCATCGACACCGTTCAGCTCAATGGCGAGGGCTTCGAGCTGCTCGTCAACAAGGGCGACACCGTTCAGCGCGGGCAGGCCGTGGTGCGCTGGGACCCGGCCGCCGTCGAGGCCGCCGGCAAGTCGCCGGTGTGCCCGATCGTGGCGCTCGAGGCCACTGCCGAGTCGCTCTCCGACGTCATCGACGACGGGGACGTCAAGGCCGGCGACGCGCTCTTCGGCTGGAAGTGACCGGGAGCCGTCGGTGACGGCAGGCAGCACAACCATCGCGGTGGCACGGTCCGCCGCACTATCGGAGACGGGTGAGATGGAAGCAACGCTGCGAGGCGTCGGCGTGAGCCACGGTGTGGCGATCGGCGAGGTTCGGCACATGGGGACGGCGGTGCTGGAGCCGCCGGCCAAGCAGATTCCGGCGGAGGAGGCCGAGCGCGAGCAGGGGCGCGCCCGCCAGGCCGTCGAAGCTGTGGCGGCCGACCTGATTGCGCGTGGCAATCTGGCCGGCGGCGAGGCGCAGGCGGTGCTCGAGGCGCAGGCCATGATCGCTCAGGACCCGGAGCTGATCGCCGACGTGGACCGGCGCATTGCCGTCGGCAGCACCGCGGAGCGGGGCATCTACGACGCCTTCTCCCACTACCGCGAGCTTCTCGCGGGTGCCGGCGAGTACATGGCCGGTCGCGTCGCGGACCTCGATGACGTGCGGAATCGGATCGTCGCGCGTCTGCTGGGCGTTCCGATGCCGGGTGTGCCGGACAGCGACGAGCCGTACGTGCTCATCGCCCGTGACCTGGCTCCCGCGGACACCGCGCTGCTCGACCCCGCGCTCGTGCTCGGGTTCGTGACCGAGGAGGGCGGGCCCACCAGCCACAGCGCCATTCTCGCCCGTGCGCTCGGTGTTCCGGCGGTCGTCGCGCTGCCGGGCGCCGGTGAGCTGGCCGAGGGCTCTGTGATCGCGGTCGACGGCAGCACCGGCGAGATCTTCGTGGATCCGACTCCGGAGAAGCGTGCCGCTCTTGAGGCCTCGGCCGCCGAGCGCAAGGCCGCGCTGGCCGCGTCGACCGGCCCGGGTGCGACGTCCGACGGGCACAAGGTGCCGCTGCTCGCGAACATCGGTGGTCCCGCGGACGTGCCGGCGGCCGTCGAGGCGGGTGCCGAGGGTGTCGGTCTCTTCCGCACCGAGTTCCTGTTCCTGGACGACAGCAAGAAGGCGCCGTCCGAGGAGAAGCAGGTCGAGGCGTACCGGAAGGTGCTCGAGGCGTTCCCCGAGGGGCGTGTCGTGGTGCGTGTGCTGGACGCGGGCGCCGACAAGCCGCTCGACTTCCTCACTCCGGCGGACGAGCCGAACCCGGCTCTCGGTGTGCGTGGTCTGCGTTCGCTGCTCGACCACCCGGAGATCCTGCGTACGCAGCTGACCGCGCTGGCGAAGGCTTCCGAGGGTCTGCCGGTCTACCTCGAGGTCATGGCCCCGATGGTCGCGGACCGCGCCGACGCCAAGGCGTTCGCCGACGCGTGCCGTGAGGCGGGGCTCCAGGCCAAGTTCGGCGCCATGGTGGAGATCCCGTCCGCCGCGCTGCGCGCCCGCTCGGTGCTCCAGGAGGTCGAGTTCCTTTCGCTCGGCACGAACGACCTGGCCCAGTACACGTTCGCGGCTGACCGTCAGGTCGGTGCGGTGTCCCGTCTTCAGGACCCGTGGCAGCCCGCGCTGCTCGACCTCGTCGCCCTGTCCGCCGAGGCGGCCAAGGCCGAGGGCAAGAGCTGTGGTGTGTGCGGCGAGGCCGCGTCGGACCCGCTGCTGGCGTGTGTGCTGACCGGTCTGGGTGTCACCTCCCTGTCCATGGGTGCCGCGTCGATCCCCTACGTGCGGGCGACGCTCGGCAAGTACACGCTGGCGCAGTGCGAGCGTGCGGCCGCCGCCGCGCGTGCCGCGGACTCCGCCGAAGAGGCGCTCAAGGCCGCTCAGGCGGTGCTGTCCGGCGAGTAGTCGGCAGTCCGGCTGGTCCGGAGGGCGCTCCACCTGCGGGTGGGGCGCCCTCCGTCGTCTGCTCGGGCGCGGTCAGTGCAGGTGTCGGCCCTCCGGGTCCGATGAGTCCACGTCCGGGGCCGTGCAGTAGTCGACGCCCGGTTGTGGTGCGGTCAGGTCACCGGTGTGCGCGTCGGTGCAGTAGGCGTCGAAGACTTCCGAGGCCGTGAGCGGCTGGAGTCCTTCGTCCTGCACGTGCCAGCCGTAGATGCGGTCCCGGTCTTCCGTGGGGGTGCTGGTGCGCAAGACGATGCCGCACGGGCTGTGGGTGGCGATGGCGAGGGCCAGCACGATCGTGAGTTCCATGGCGGCCGTCTCGTCCAGGCGGACCGTGCCGGGTGTCGTGGCGTCGACGTGGAGCGTGGCGTGGAGCGGCTCTCGGCCGGTGTGGGCGCTGCAGACCCAGTGGTGGACGCCGTTGCCGATGGTGTCGAGTGCGCGGGCGACCAGGTGCGAGGCGCGGGCGAACGCGGTCCGTCCGATGTCCCGGCCGCACTCGGCGCAGGGGCCGATGCGGGCGAGCATCGTCGACGCGTATTCCCAGGTCGCCTGGCGGACCGCTTCCTCGACGAGGTCGGGGACGAGGTCGTCGAGTGGCTGTCCCTCGTACGGGACGGTGGGTCCTGTCGAGGCCAGCTCCGCGGTGAAGCGGGTGCGGCTGGCCGCGGCGTCCGGTTCCAGGCCGGTCTCCGCGCAGAACTCTGCGTAGTCGTCGGGGTCGAAGAGGGCGACGGTGGTGTATCCGCCGGCTCCGGCCAGGTGCTTGAGGAGTCCCTCGACCTGCTTCAGATAGGTCCGGTGGTCCTCGAAGGTGAAGCTGCGGTAGCGCCGCATGGCCGTGAAGTCCTGCTCGTCGGCCAACAGGCCGATGGTGCCCGCCACTTCACGGCGCAGGATCTGTCGCATGCTGGTCGTCCGGCCGTGCTGGGTGTGCGTCATGGTTCCCCCTGAGTCTGCTCGATCAATGCTCACTCAGAGTAATCGGGCCCACTGACAATGCCGGTGGGTGCCGTGCCGCACGGCCGGACGGGCCGGGTGTCAGGCTCGTTTGCGGGCGATGTCCTCGTAGAACTTGAGCAGTTCGAGGTTGTCGATGGAACCGGCGTTGACCGCCTTCTCCAGCGGTGTGCCCTGCAGCAGGCGCTTCACGGGGACTTCGATGCGCTTGCCCGTGAGGGTGTGCGGGACGCCCGGGGCTTCGATGATCTCGTCGGGGACGTGGCGCGGGGAGAGCTGTTCGCGGATGGTCTGCTTGATGCGGGCGCGCAGGTCGTCGTCGAGGACGGCGCCGGGAGCCAGGTGGACGAAGAGGGGCATCCAGTATCCGCCGTCGGGCTGTTCGAGGCCGATGACGAGCGACTCGCGGATCTCGGGGAGGCGTTCCACCGCCTCGTAGATGTCCGCGGATCCCATGCGGACGCCCTGACGGTTGAGGGTGGAGTCGGAGCGGCCGTGGATGACGACGGAGCCGTGTGAGGTGACGGTGATCCAGTCGCCGTGGCGCCAGACGCCGGGGTAGGTGTCGAAGTAGCTGTCGTGGTAGCGGCTGCCGTCGGGGTCGTTCCAGAAGCGGATCGGCATGGACGGCATGGGGTTGGTGACGACGAGTTCGCCGACCTCGTCGACGAGGGGGTTGCCCTCGGGGTCCCAGGCCTGGAGGTCCGTGCCGAGGCCGGGGGCCTGGAGCTCGCCGATGTGGACGGGAAGGGTGGCCACGGCTCCGGCGAAGCAGGAACAGACGTCGGTGCCGCCGCTCACCGAGGCGATCCACAGGTCGTCGCCGACCTCGTCGTGGAGCCAGCGGAAACCGTCCGGCGGGAGGGGCGAGCCCGTGGTGGCGACGCACTTGACGCGGGACAGGTCGTGGTCGCGGGACGGGTGGACGTCGGCCTTGCGGCAGGCCATGACGTACGCGGCCGAGGTTCCGAAGAGGGTGGCGCCGGTGCGTTCCGCGATCGCCCACTGGGCGCCCGTGCCGGGGTATCCGGGGCTGCCGTCGTAGGTGACGATCGTGGTGCCGGTGAGCAGGCCGGAGACGAGGAAGTTCCACATCATCCAGCCCGTGGACGTGTACCAGAAGAAGCGGTCGTCGGGGCCGAGGTCGCAGTGCAGGCCGAGCTGCTTGAGGTGCTCCACGAGGATGCCGCCCTGGGACTGGACGATCGCCTTGGGGAGCCCGGTCGTGCCCGAGGAGTAGAGCACCCACAGCGGGTGGTCGAAGGGCACCTCTTCGTAGACCGGCGTCACGTCGCCGGCGGTGAGATCGGCCCAGTCGAGGGCGCCTTCGGGGGCGTCGGTGCCGAGCAGGGGGATGTGCACGACGGCGCGCAGGGAGGGCAGCTCGGCGCGGAGTTCCGCCACTGTGTCCCGGCGGTCGTGCTCCTTGCCTCCGTAGCGGTATCCGTCGACGGTGAAGAGGACGACGGGTTCGACCTGTTGGAAGCGGTCGAGGACGCTTCGGGCGCCGAAGTCGGGGGCGCAGGAGGTCCAGACGGCTCCGACGGCGGCGGTGGCGAGCAGGGCGGTGACGGCCTCGGGGATGTTGGGCAGGTAGCCGCTGACGCGGTCGCCCGGGCGTACGCCGAGGGTGCGCAGTTGTGCCGCAAGGGCGCCGACCTGGCGGCGCAGTTCGGACCAGGTGACGGGGCGGGGCTCGTGGCTCTCGTCGACGTGGAGGATGGCCGGGGTGTCCGCGCGCGTGGGGTCGTCCGCCGTCCGCAGGGCGTGCTCGGCGTAGTTGAGCGTGGCTCCGGGGAACCATTCGGCGCCCGGCATGGAGCGGTTGCCCAGCACGCGCGCGTAGGGGTGGGTGAAGCGCACGTCGAACCAGTCAGTGACGGCCTTCCAGAACGTCTCCAGTTCGGTCACCGACCAGCGGTGCAGTGCTGCGTAGCCCCCGTCGGCAGGTGCTCCGTGGTGCTCGGCCGCCCAGGCCTGGAACCGTGTGACCTGTGCGGCGTCGATCGTCTGCTGGTCGGGCTGCCAGAGCGGCGAGGGGTTCGCTGAGGACATGGGGCGGCTCCCGGAAGTACGCGGTGTGGGCGTCATGGGCGCGCACGGGCTGGGGTGTGCGCGTGACGCGGCGATTAGGACGATGCCATGTGATCGACTTGGACACCAGGGCGTGCCCCACATAGTCGGTGTCGTGAAGATGTGCTGCCGCCACGGGTGAACGGCAGTTGAACGCGACCCGCGCGCGTGGGCGCGGGTGGCAGGGTGAGCAGCATGAACGGTCGTGACCTGGTGCGCTCGGTGAAAGCGGTCTCTCAGGTGGGCGCTGCCCAAGGGCTGCGTGCCGTCCGGGCCTCGTGGCGGCACCGGCGGGCGGACTCGGTGGGGCTCCCCCGGCGGGGTCCGGAGCTGGCTCGCGTCCCCGGTCGTGTCGTCGGGGCGGATCCGGAGCCCGGCGGGGGCGTGCTGCGTTTCGAGCGGTCGCGGCTGCGGATCACGGTGACGGTGAGCGGAGCCGTCTTCTGGGGGTGGGACGGGGCCGAGCCGGAGCCGTCGTACGCCGTGGCGGGGATGCGCCCGGAGGCGGATCCGCGGACGGTGCTCGAACCGGACAAGGACGGCGGCTGGCGGGTGGTGGCCGAGCGGGTGACGCTGGCGGTGTCCCGGCACGGCGCCGTGGAGGTGTGCACGCCGGGTGGCGTGGTGCTGCGTCGTGATCTGCCGCCGCGGTGGTGGGAGCCGCAGGACGGTGGTGAGGCGCGGTGGGTGCAGCGGTCGGAGGTGGCCGCCGACGCGCGGTTCTTCGGACTCGGGGGGCGTGCGTCGGGGCCGCGCCTGCGGGACGGCACGTACAGGTTGTGGAACACGGATCCGGGCGGCTCTTTCGGCCCTGGGGACGATCCGCTGTCGGTCACGATGCCGGTCCAGATGGTGGTCGCCGACGCGGGCACGCATCTGGTCTTCCACGACAGCACGTGGGACGGCGTCGTGAGCCTGCGCGAGGGGCGCGAGGGGGCGGGGTCGGGGCACGACCGCTCCGGTGCGTGTGAAGTGCGCATGGAGGGTGGCCCGTTGCGGTGCTGGGTCGTGGTGGGTACGCCCGCGCGCGTCCTGCATACGTGGGCGCAGCTCACGGGTGCTCCCGTGGTGCCGCCTTCTTGGGCGCTGGGGTACCAGCATGCGCGCTGGGGTTTCGGCAGCGACAAGGAGGTGCGGCGGGTCGCGGCAGGCTACCAGGAGCGCGATCTTCCGCTGGATGCCGTGCATCTGGACATCGACCACTATGCGGCGCGCCGGGTCTTCACTGTCGATCACCAGCGCTTCGCCTCGTTGCCCCGTTTGGCGGAGGAGTTGCGCGGCGCGGGTGTCCGGCTGGTCTCCATCGTCGATCCCGCGGTCAAGGCGGAGCGCGGCAACGCGGTGTACGACGGCGGGCAGGCGATCGACGCGTTCGTCAGGAACGCCTCCGGCGGGTCGTTGCACGGTGTCGTGTGGGCCGGCGAGTCGGTGTATCCGGACTTCACGGCGGAGCGGGTGCGCAAGTGGTGGGGCGGGCTGTACGAGGAGCGGCTCACGCAGGGGTTCTCAGGGTTCTGGCACGACATGAACGAGCCTGTCTCCTTCGTGGCGTTCGGTGACCCCACGCTGCCCCGGTCGGCCCGTCACGCTCTCGAAGGGCGTGGTGGTGATCATCGGGAGGCGCACAACGTGTACGGGCTGTGCATGACGCAGGCCGCCTATGAAGGGCTGCGTGAACTGCAGCCCCAGGAGCGGCCCTTCCTGTTCTCGCGGTCCGGCTGGGTGGGCATGCAGCGCTACGGAGGGACCTGGTCGGGGGATGTCGCCACCGGGTGGCCCGGGCTGCGGGCGTCGCTGTCCCTGGTGGTCGGTCTCGGGCTGTGCGGGGTGCCGTACTCGGGTCCTGACGTGGGCGGTTTCGACGGGGTGCCGTCGTCCGAGCTCTATGTGCGCTGGCTCCAACTGGGCGCCTACTTGCCGCTGTTCCGTACGCATTCGGCGCGGGACGCGGGCCGGCGTGAGCCGTGGGAGTTCGGCGACGAGGCGCTGGGGCACGCGCGCGTGGTGCTGCACGAGCGGCGCCGTCTTCGCCCGTACCTCGTGACGCTCGCTCATCTCGCCCGGCGCACCGGGGCTCCGTATGTGCGCCCTGTGTGGTGGGGCTCTCCGGAGGAGCGGGACCTTCGGGACTGCGAGGACGCCTTCCTGTTGGGCGACTCCTTGCTGGTGGCTCCCGTGCTGGAGCCCGGGGTCGGGCGCAGGTCCGTACGGCTGCCTCGGGGGCGGTGGTACGACACGGCCACCGGTGAGGTGTTCGAGGGGCAGGGGCGGGTGACGGTCGACGCTCCCCTGTCGCGGATTCCGGTGCTGGCGCGCGCGGGATCCGTGTTTCCGGTGCTTGGGGAGACCGGCGAGATCGAGCTGGAGGCGTGGGCTCCCGAGCCGGGGCGTTCGGGGGGCGGCTGTGTCGTGCCCGATGCGGGGGACGGCTGGGACGAGGCCGAGGTCGAGCGGTACCGGGTGCGGTGGAGCGATGGTCGGGTGGTCGTCGAGGTAGACGGTGAGGACGGCGGGGGCGAGCCCCCGTATCCGGTGCGGGTGCGGGGGCTCTGAGCGGCTTTCTGGCGGCCTCGGACCTGGGGTCTGTCGGGTCTGTCGGGTCTGTCGGGTCTGTCGTCGACGCCGCGAGCGTGAGTGCCAGACGTCGCGGGGGCGACGGGAGTTCGACGACGGACCCTAGCCCCGGCCGGCCTCACACATAGCGGCCCTCGAACCACGCCCTGACCGCCAACGTGTGCAGAGGGAAGGCCAGTTCCGCCGGGCGGCGCAGCAGGTGCCAGCCCTCGGTCTCGTCCGTGGGCGCGCTGGCGGGCAGTTGGGCGGCCGGGCGCTCGGGCAGCAGCCCGAAGAGCAGGAGGTGGCCGTCCGGGGAGCTCATCGCGTCCATGAGACGCACTTCGCGGGCCGCCGCCTCGATGCCGGTCTCCTCGTGGAGCTCTCGGACGACGGCCTGCCGCCAGTCCTCCCGGTCGTCGACGAATCCGCCGGGGAGGGCCGCCTCCCCGCGCGCGGGCGCGACGGTGCGGGTGATCACGACGAGGGCGGTGCCTGCCGTGTCGTAGACGGGTTGCAGCGCGATCGCTACGGGAAGCGGGTTGCGGTAGGCGACGGAGTCGCAGGCCGGGCAGGTGCGCGGCCAGCCGTGCACCTCGGCCCCGTAGGCGGTCCCACAGCTCGAACAGTGGGAATCCGGAACGGGGTTGGGTGTGGGGTGGGTTGATGCGGACACGGCGGGACTGTATCCGATCACCCGCGTACGGTCTTCCCCCGAGGGCCCGGCTCCTGATAGACGCAGGACCATGATTCGAACCGCCGCCGTTCTGCGGAAACTCGCCGCCCTGACGACCGCCGCCCTGCTGGGTGTGGCCGTCGCCCCCTCGACAGCCAGCGCGACGCCCGATCCCAAGGCGCCCAAGGAGTTCGTGGCGCTCAGCGACGTCGACCCGACGATCATCCAGGAGATGCGCTACTTCACGGAGCACAACTTCGTGGGAGAGCCGATCGACGGCTACAAGAAGCCCATGTGCATCCTGACCAGACCTGCGGCGAAGGCCCTGCACAAGGCGCAGGCGGGGCTGCTGAAGAAGGGCTACTCCTTGAAGGTCTACGACTGTTACCGGCCGCAGCGGGCCGTCGACCACTTCGTGCGGTGGGCCAAGGACCTCGACGACCAGAGGATGAAGCCGGAGTTCTATCCGCAGGTCGACAAGACGCGCCTGTTCGCGGACGGCTACATCGCGGAGAAGTCGGGGCACAGCCGCGGCTCCACGGTCGACCTGACGATCGTGAAGCTGCCGGCCCGGCCCACGCGTCCCTACGTACCCGGGGAACAACTCGTGGCCTGCTACGGAGCGCAGAAGGACCGGTTCCCCGACAACTCGGTGGACATGGGGACCGGCTTCGACTGCTTCGACACGCTCGCGCACACGGATGACCCGCGCGTGCAGGGGGTGCAGCGCGCCAACCGGGATCTGCTGCGGGGGGCGCTCGGGGGCGAGGGGTTCGTGAATCTGCCGGAGGAGTGGTGGCACTTCACGTACAAGCCTGAGCTCTTCCCCGACACCTACTTCGACTTCCCGATCTCGCGGAGGTCGTTGGGCGGCAAGGGGTGAGTGGTGGCTGGTGAGTTGCTGGCGCGGTTCTCTTGGCATGCCGTGACGGCTGGGCCCGGCCCCGGGCCTGGATGAAGCGCAATCCCGTCCGGGCTGGGTGGTGGACCTGGGCCACAGGGCAGGGGCCCCGAGAGTGCGGGCGCCCCTGCCCTGTGTGCCAGGGCCGGTCCGCGTGCGGACCGGCAGTTGCTGGTGCCCCCGGCAGGATTCGAACCTGCAACCTCCTGATCCGTAATCAGGCGCTCTGTCCGTTGAGCTACGGGGGCGGGCGGAGACCCCGGCTATCACCATCCGGGGCCCCCTGTGTTTTGAGTGAGCGGGAATCGAACCCGCAACAATCTGATCCATAGTCAGAAGCGCTACCGTTGCGCCATCACTGTTTGTCCGATCTGTCTTCTGCACGGTTGGGCGGGTTTCAGTTTGAAGACCGAGACGTGTTGCCTTTACACCATCGGGACGCGAGTGCCCCGAGCCAGAATCGAACTGGCATCTCTCGGCGAAATCCCCGCCGGGTAGATCAGAAGAACGTCGGCGTTGCTGAGACTGGAGCGAGAATCTGAAACTGAAGCGCGCGGCTGCCTCTGCCGATTGGGCTACCGGGGCACGAAAGCCCCGGGCAGGTTTCGAACCTGCACTGTCACCGGACACGCGTGAACCTGAGACTCAACTTCAGTCTTCGGCTCCCTGCTCGGGAGCCACCCGAGTGCTCAGCTCGGGAGTCGTGGGGGCGCCCTAGGGCGCCAGGAGGAAGCTGAACACGTCCGCTCCGATGCGGATCTGCTCGGCCTCGTGGGAGTTGGCCTCTTCGCGTGCGCGCTTGACCGCGTCAGCGAGAGCGTCGATGCGGCTGATCAGCTGGTCACGGCGGGCGGGCGAGAGCGCGCCGCTGAACTTCGTCGTCGCCCAGTGCCCCACGATCTCGTCGACCATGTACACCTCCGTCTGGGCGGGGTGCTTGTCCGTCGCCGGGTAGCGGACCAGTGTCTTGGGCACCTTGCGCGTGCGCGTCGTCTGGACGGGATCCGTGCGCCACCCGCGGGAGTTCTCGTCCGGCAGCCAGGCCTCGGACGGATCGAGCGTCGGCGCCTTCGCGACCACGGTGCGCAGGTCGACCAGCTGCTTCTCGAGGAAGAGCAGCAGCGGTACCGGTGCGTCGCTGACGATGGTCACGTCGTCGACCACCACGTCCGCAGATGCCTCCGTGTTGGCCCGCTCCTTCGTGGCCACCACGTCGAACAGCTTCGTCAGGTGATCGGCCATCCCCGTGAGCGAGTTGTCGACGTTGTTCTGGACGAGTGTCGACTCGGGCGGGAACTGCTCGCCCTCGTCGTCGACCGGCGAGTATTTCCGGCTCAGGCCGGCGAAGAGCGCGGGCTTCTGCAAGTCGTGGTAGATCTTCGTGATCGACGCCGCAGTACGGGACTTGATGCCCTTTTCGACGGCGACGATCTGATTCAGCTTGGGCATACGAGTGTCCCTTCGATGTGAGTTCACAGGGTTGCTGGCGTTAGGGGTCAAGCACGCAGGCGTGAGCGCACCGAGCCCTTGACGTCGCCAAGCAATTCGGTCCTCGTGCCCTGGTCGATGGCGTCGCCGTCCTGGTAGAGCAAGAGTTCCATGACGCCCCCTCTCGAAGCCACGGATTATTGAGCTGGCGGGCTCACCCCCCGGGACGAGAAGTCGAATTGGCCGCCGTCAACTCTCGGATCCTCCCCGGCCACCCGGCCACCTCCGCCAGTTCTTCTGCAGAGCTCGCGTGACGCCGGCCACGACTGCTGTCGTGAGCATCCAGCTGAAGGCGATCAGCCGGTAGGCCAGCCACTGGAGGCTGTCGTCCGACCAGTACCGGGCGGTGCGTTGCCCCAGTCCCCCGATGGGGATCAAGAGGTCGAGTGTGTAGACGAGGGGCTGGAACGGAGCTCCCTCGCCTTGTTTCGCCGGGTCCGGGGAGTCAGCGCTGAAGGCGAGCGTGCCCAGGAACGTCAGAGTGAGGAGCCAGATGCCGGCCAGCCAGGGACGGTAGCCGTACCCGACGGCCACGTCGAGGAGGTGTCCCCAGGCGCGGGCCACCGGTTTCAGGGTGCGGCGCCGGTGGCGTTGCTTGGTCAGGAGCACGCGACGGGCGTTGTGGTCGTGGCCTGCCGCCACCGCACCCGTTGCCCGGCGTTCGCGCCCAGCAGTAACGCGGCGACCACTCCTGCCCGTACCGTCCGCTCGGGCCCCCACCGCCCGCCGTCGATGACCTGGTCCTGTTCCGGTTCGCCCGCACGCAGGTCCACGGCCTGCCCTTCGGGGAACGTGTCCCACAGTTCACGTTCAGGGGAGGTCAACTCATTGCAGGAAATCACTCCCGCAGGGTATTGATCTCGTCCCGCCTGCATCGCCGCTCCACCGCCTCTGGGCGGGGTACGGCGCCCTCCCCGCCCCACCCACGAGGGCGGCCGTCGAGGTGCTTGGGCGCGAAGGCGAGAGGTGCGGCGCCTGCGGCCCGTCCGCTCCGGCCCGACCGACTCCGCCGTGGCCATCGGCGACATGGGGAGGGCGCATCCGGAACCACCCCCGTGGATCCCGGTCGCGCCCTCCCCGATACACGGACGCGAGAGGGGCGCACATGGTTCTGCGGGAAGCCTGACGTCGATCGGTCGGGCGTGACACACTTCTGACGTTCCGTCAGATTCGCTGCCGGGGAGGAACTGTGGCGCGCACCCGTACGCCTGTCGTGGCCGATTGGTTCACCGGGGAGGGGGACGACTTCCGTCTGTTGGGGACGCGCTGTTCGGCGTGTTCTTCGGTGTTCTTCCCCCGTGAGGACGGGTGGTGTCGCAACCCCGGCTGCGCCGGGGGCGACCTGGCCGAGGTGCCGCTGTCGCCGCGCGGGCGCGTCTGGTCGTACACCGATGCCCGGTACCGGCCGCCCGAGCCTTACGTGTCGGACCGGGAACTTCCCTGGCAGCCCTACACGTTGATCGCTGTGGAGCTTGCTGCCGAGCGATTGGTGGTGCTGGGGCAGGGGGCTCCCGGGGTGGGTGTCGACGATCTGGCGGTCGGCATGGAGGTGGAGGTCGTGCCGGGCGTGCTCGGTGAGGACGGGGACGAGGAGACCGGGACGGCCTGGACGACGTGGCACTGGCGGCCGACGGGGGTGGCGGCATGACGGGGGACGTGGCGGTGCTCGGTGCGGGCATGCACCCCTGGGGGAAGTGGGGGCGCAGCTTCGTCGAGTACGGCACGGCGGCGGCGCGGGCCGCGCTGGCCGACGCGGGCGTGGACTGGCGGGACGTGGGGTCCGTGGTGGGCGCCGACACGGTGCGCGGCGGATATCCGGGCTATGTGGCGGGGGCGACGTTCGCGAAGGCGCTCGGCTGGCAGGGCGCACGCGTGACGAGCGTGTACGCGGCCTGCGCGTCGGGCGCCCAGGCCATCGGCACGGCGCGGGCACAGATCCTTGCGGGTCTCGCCGACGTCGTACTCGTGGTCGGGGCCGACGCGGCGCCCAAGGGCTTCTTCCGGCCCGCGGGCGGCGACCGGCAGGACGACCCGGACTGGCTGCGCTTCCGGGTGCTCGGCGCGACCAACCCGACGTACTTCGGTCTCTACGCGCGCCGCCGGATGGCGATGCACGGGGACACCTTGGAGGACTTCGCCCGGGTCAAGGTGAAGAACGCCGCGTCGGGCGCGCTGAATCCCAACGCCCGCTACCGCAAGGCGGTGTCGGCCGAGGAGGTCGCCGCCTCCGCCGTCGTCGCGGACCCGCTGCGGCTGCTGGACATCTGCGCCACCTCGGACGGCGGCGCGGCCCTGGTGCTGTCCAGCATGGAGTTCGCGCGGCGGCACGGGGCCGCCGATCCGGTGCGGATCCGCGCCGTGTCGACGGTGACGCCGACGTATCCGAACACGGTGCTCGACCTTCCGGACATCGCGACGGACTCGGCCGTCGGCGCACGGCCCGAGGGGCCCGCCTTCAGGTCCTCCATCGCGCTCGCCGCGTACGAGGAGGCCGGGATCGGGCCGGACGAGCTCTCGCTCGCGGAGGTCTACGACCTGTCCACCGCCCTGGAGTTGCAGTGGTACGAGGACCTGGGGCTGTGCGCGGAGGGCGAGGCCGCGAAGCTGCTGCGCGACGGGGCGACCGCACCGGGCGGCCGCATACCCGTGAACGCCAGCGGCGGGCTCGCCTCCTTCGGGGAAGCGGTACCCGCCCAGGCGATCGCCCAGGTGTGCGAGCTGACCTGGCAGTTGCGGGGTACGGCCGGGGCGCGGCAGGTGGCCGGGGCCCGGGTCGGGATCACGGCGAACCAGGGGCTGTTCGGACACGGATCGTCGGTGATCGCGATGCGCTGACAGGCAAGTTCGCACGCTGTGTGATCGCGCGGGAATGCTGCGTGAACAGTGTGTGAACTGGGACATGTGGGGCTCCTGCGACGCCATCATGCTGCCGTGCACTCCTGGACGGACCATCTCCGCTTCGCCTTCCAGCCCGTGGTCAACCTGACCACGGGTGCCGTGGCGGCACTGGAGCTCCTGGCCCGCCCGGAGGTCGGGGACGTGCTGGCACGGGCCCGGCGCGAGCCCGAACTCGACGGGCGGCTGGCCGCGTTGGCGGTCCGAGACGCGGCGCGCCGGGAGACGCTGCTGCCCCTGCACGTGAACGTGTTCGCGGGCACGCTCGCGGACCTGGGCTCGCTCGCCGCGCTGCGGGACGCGGTCCGGGCAGCCGGCCGACTGCCGTGGGAGGTGACGGTCGACGTGTGCCCGCCCTTCACGCACGTGCCGCACCGTGCGCTCCTGGAGGGCGTCGCGGCGGTCCGCGGCGAGGGGTTCCGGATCTGCGCGGACGGCGTCGGGGACGGCGACGTACCGCTGCGGCTGCTGGACGATCTGGCGCCCGACCTGATCAAGCTGGACGCGTCGCTGCTGACCCGGACGGCGACGGTGCGGGCCATGCGGACGCTGTGCGAGGAGTCGGGCGCGCTGCTCGCGGTCGAGGGCGTGGAGACGGAGCTGCAGTGCGCCGCGGCCCGCGACGCGGGGGCCCAGCTGGCGCAGGGCGGCCTGTTCGCGCCGCCTGCCCGGCTGCCGATCGCGGAGGTGTACGTTCCCGATCTGCCGGCTCGTACGGGGGCGGCGCGGCCGACGGGGCCTTCGGTGCGGGAGTTCGTGCGGCCCGCGGCCCTGCTGCCCGAGTCGGCGTCGGCCGAGCAGGTCCGCAGACTGCTCACCGGCGCTCCGGAGGTGTCGGGGGTGCTGCTCGTGGACACCGCGGGGGTGCCGGTGCGATCGGTGCAGCGGGACCGGTTCCTGCTGTCGCTGTCCGCGCGCTACGGGCACGCCCTGTACGCGGACCGGCCGGCGGCGCGGCTCGGCGACCGGCCGCGCACGGTGGGCGCCACGGCGACCGCCTGGGAGGTCCTGGACGTGGTCGCGGACGGCGAGCACAGCCGCACCGCCGACGACGTCGCCGTCGTCGACCACGACGGGCGGTGCGTGGGCGTCGTGCGCCTCGCCGACCTCGTCCGGTCCCTCGCGGAGAGCCGGGTCGAGGAGGCGGCGGGCCTCAACCCGCTGACCCGGCTGCCCGGTTCGGACGCGGTGACCGGGGAGCTGGACCGCTGGGTGGCGCAGGGGCGGGGATTCGCACTGAGCTGGCTGGACATCGACGGGTTCAAGCAGGTCAACGACCAAGCCGGGTTCGCGGCGGGCGACGAGCTGATCCGGGCGGTGGGGCGGGCGCTCGCGGACACGGAGTCGGACGGGGTGCGGGTCGGGCACATCGGAGGCGACGACTTCCTGGTCCTGGCAGATCCGGAGCGGCTCGATCCGCTGGCGGCCGCGGTGCTGGACGTGCCCTGGTCGGCGGGCGGCCTCGCCGTGACGCTGTCGCTGGCCACCGTGCTGTGCCCGCCGGGCAGCGTGCCCGACCACCGGCAGGCGGCCGCGTACCTGGCCCCGCTCAAGCAGGCCGCGAAGGCGCTGTCCGGGGCGAGCTGGGTGTGCGGGCTCGCGGGTCGCGAGGGCTTCGACGTGCGGTGCGGGCCGGACGCGGCCGGGGTCGTGCCGACGCAGGGGCGGGCGCCGAGCGCTTCGTAGTCCCGGCCCCAAATCCCGTACGGGAGACGGCAGTCGGGGAGCGATTGCCCCCGGTTAACCGTTGCGGTCCGCGACCTTGACGCTCCAGTACGGCCGGTGAACACTTCCGGGTGTCAGTCGGCATCGCCGCATGTCGGCCCACCGCCGCCCAGGGTCCTTGCCTGCCCTTCCGGCGTTCCCTGCCGGGTTGTGGCAGGTCCGGGCCGCTCCCCCCACGCGCGATTACGGCTGCACGGGCACGCTCGTCACGGACGCCGGGCGGGGCGCGGGACCCCTGCCTCCGGTCGAAGCGGCCAGAACCAGCCATGGGAAACGCACCCTGCACGGAGGACCGGGGCGGGCGCACTGCCCCGGGCGAGGGCCTAGGAGCCGCCATGAGCAACGGAGACATCTTCGTCGGTGAGGTCATCGGCACCGCAATCCTGATTCTGTTCGGCGCGGGCGTCTGTGCCGCGGTCACCCTCAAACACTCCAAGGCGCGGGCCTCCGGGTGGATCGTCATCGCGTTCGGCTGGGGCTTCGGCGTGCTGGCCGGCGCGTACACGGCCGCGCCGCTCTCCGGCGGTCATCTCAATCCCGCCGTCACCATCGGCATCGCGGTCGACACCGGCAAGTGGGACAAGGTCTGGGTCTATCTGCTCGGCCAGATGGTCGGCGCGATGCTGGGCGCCGTCCTCGCGTACCTGGTGTACCTCGCGCAGTTCAACGCCAACGTCAGCTCGGGCGTGAAGAGCGCCGACGCCCCCGCGGAGGAGGACGGCCCGACCCCGACGCTCGGCATCTTCTCCACGATCCCCGAGATCCGTAACACGGTCGCGAACCTGATCACCGAGATCATCGCGACGATGGGCCTGGTGCTGCCCATCCTCGCGTTCGGCCTGACCAAGGGGCTCGGCGAGTCCGGCACCCAGGTCCTGATCGTGGCGCTGCTGGTCGTCGGCATCGGTCTGTCGCTCGGCGGGCCGACGGGTTACGCCATCAACCCCGCCCGCGACCTGGGCCCCCGCATCGTGCACCACTTCCTGCCCATCCCCAACAAGGGGACGTCCGACTGGGGTTACGCCCTCGTCCCGGTCGTCGGGCCGCTCATCGGCGGCGCGCTGGCGGGGCTCATCTACAACGTGGCGTTCTGAGGCGCGGCCCCCGAGCCGCTCTCGACAGCCGTCCCTCGCACGACCGTCTCCTCACGTGCACGACCGTCTTCTCACGAAGGGGTAGCCATGCCCGACACTTCCGTGAAATACGTCGCCGCCATCGACCAGGGCACCACATCGAGCCGCTGCATCATCTTCAACCAGGACGGCGAGATCGTCGCCGTCGACCAGCGCGAGCACCGTCAGATCTTCCCGAAGCCGGGCTGGGTGGAGCACGACGCCACCGAGATCTGGTCCAAGGTCCAGGCCGTGGTCGCGGGCGCGATCGCCAAGGCGGGCCTGCGGACCGACCAGCTGAGCGCCCTCGGCATCACCAACCAGCGCGAGACGACGGTCCTGTGGGACCGGGCGACCGGCAAGCCGGTGCACAACGCGATCGTGTGGCAGGACACGCGGACCTCGGCGCTCTGCAACGAACTGGGCGGCTCCGACGGGCAGGACCGTTTCCGTGAGCAGACCGGTCTGCCGCTGGCCAGCTACTTCTCCGGGCCGAAGGCCGCCTGGCTGCTCGACAACGTGCCGGGGCTGCGGGCGCGGGCCGAGCGCGGTGAGATCGCGTTCGGCACGATCGACTCCTGGCTGATCTGGAACCTGACCGGCGGCACCGACGGCGGCGTGCACGTCACCGACGTCACCAACGCCGGGCGGACGATGCTGATGAACCTGGAGACCCTCCAGTGGGACCCGTCGATCCTGTCCGCGATGAACGTGCCCGAGGCGGTCCTGCCGGAGATCCGGTCCTCCGCCGAGGTGTACGGCACGGCGGTGGGCCAGTTGTCCGGGGTGCCGGTGGCGTCGGCGCTCGGCGACCAGCAGGCCGCGATCTTCGGGCAGGCCTGCTACGACGTCGGTACGGCGAAGAACACGTACGGCACGGGCAGCTTCCTGCTGCTCAACACCGGTAACCGGCCCGTGCCTTCGAAGAGCGGGCTGCTCACCACCATGGGCTACAAGATCGGCTCCGAGGCACCGGTGTACTGCCTCGAAGGGTCGATCGCCATCACCGGCGCCCTGGTGCAGTGGTTCCGCGACCAGCTCGGCATCATCAAGTCCGCCGACGAGATCGAGACGCTCGCGGCCAGCGTCGAGGACAACGGCGGTGCGTACATCGTGCCCGCGTTCTCCGGCCTGTTCGCCCCGTACTGGCGCTCCGACGCGCGCGGCGTGGTGACCGGCCTGACCCGCTACGTCACCAAGGCGCATCTGGCGCGCGCGGTCCTGGAGGCGACGAGCTGGCAGACGCGTGAGGTCGTGGACGCCATGTACCAGGACTCCGGGGTGCAGATCACGACCCTGAAGGTCGACGGCGGCATGACCAAGAACAACCTGCTCATGCAGCACCAGGCGGACGTGCTCGGGGTGCCGGTGATCCGGCCCAAGGTGTCGGAGACGACGTGTCTGGGCGCCGCGTACGCGGCCGGTCTCGCGACGGGCGTGTGGAACGACCTGGACCAGCTCAAGGCGCACTGGCAGCGGGACGTCGAGTGGAGCCCCGCGATGGACGCGCAGATCCGTGACCGCGAGTACCACAACTGGCGCAAGGCGGTGGAGAAGAGCTTCGGCTGGCACGAGGACGGCGCGTAGGCGCCCGGGCGGCCCCTGGGTCCCGGTCGGCGAGGCGGGTACGGGTACGCGCGCGTGGTGACGCACGGCGTCGCACGCGCGCGTACCCGCGCCGCACGGTGCCGGGTCAGGTGACCGCGGGCTGCCGGCGCTGTGCGGCGGCCGCGGCGGCGTGCTCGACGACGCCGATCAGGACGTCCTTCACGGACTCCTTCTCGCGCGCGTCGCAGAGCACGACCGGGACCCCGGAGTCCAGGTCGAGCGCCTGACGGACGGAGTCGGCCGGGTACCGGTCCGCGCCGTCGAAGCAGTTGACGCCGACGACGAACGGGATGGACCGCCGCTCGAAGTAGTCGACGGCGGCGAAGCAGTCCTCCAGGCGGCGCGTGTCCGCGAGGACCACGGCGCCCAGCGCACCGGTCGCCAGCTCGTCCCACAGGAACCAGAACCGGTCCTGCCCGGGGGTGCCGAACAGGTACAGGACCAGGTCCTTGCGGAGGGTGATCCGGCCGAAGTCCATGGCCACCGTGGTGGTGTGCTTGCCCTCGACGCCCTGGGTGTCGTCGACGGGGCGGCCCGCCTCGCTCAGCAGCTCCTCGGTGCGCAGGGGTCTGATCTCGCTGACCGCGCCCACGAGGGTCGTCTTGCCCACGCCGAACCCGCCGGCCACCAGGATCTTGAGCGTGACGGGCTCGACGGGAGCCTTGCCGCGCTCGGAACGCCCGAAGATCATGGGTTGTCTCTCCTGCCTCACTGGTGTCGCCGTGCGGGGTGCTGCTGTCGGTGGGGGCGGACCGTTCCCCTGCTGCCGTACGGTCCGCTGCTGGGAACGTTCCACTGGTGCGGGACGCCGCCGCGACGGGGCGCTGTGCCGGCGGTCCGGATGTGCCGACTCCCGCTCCCCGCCGAGGAGTTCACGCCGCCCCGCCCCGTGGTCCGTCTCCTCAGAGAGCCCTGAGGCCGTCGATCACGTCGCGCAGAATACTCTCGTCGGGCAGCTCCGCGGGGGGTACCGGACGGGTCACGTGGACCAGTTCGTCGTCGACCAGATCGCCGATGAGGACCCGGACCACACCGATCGGAAGATCGAGTTCCGCGGCGAGCTCGGCGACCGACTGCGGACTGTCGCGGCACAGGTCGACGATGTCGACGTGCTCCGGCGACAGGGTCTGGTCCGCCACCGGGTCGGCGGCGCGCTGTTCCGCGACGACGACCGCGATCAGATCGAGACGGTGCTGGCCCGCGCTGGTGGTGCGGCCGCGCGTCATGGCGTACGGCCGCACGACGGGTCCGGCCTCGTCGTCGAACCAGTGGTGCGGCTCCTGCGTCCCCTGACCGTCTGCGCTCATGCCAACCCACTACCCTCCGGTGGGCGAATCCGTGCGCGGTGCCGTCCCCAGATGTGCGCCCACCCGCTTGACCAGCAGGGTCATCTCGTAGGCCACGAGGCCGACGTCGGAGTCGGCGTCGGACAGCACGGCGAGACAACTGCCGTCGCCCGCCGCGGTGACGAACAGGAAGGCGTCGTCGAGTTCGACGACCGTCTGCCGGACGCCGCCCGCGTCGAAGTGCCGGCCGACGCCCTTGGCCAGGCTGTGGAATCCGGAGGCGACGGCGGCGAGGTGTTCGCTGTCCTCCCGGCTGAGGTCCTTGGAGACCCCGGTCGGCAGACCGTCCCCGGAGAGCACGAGCGCCTTGCGGATGCTGGCGACGCGTTCGACCAGGTCGTCGAGGAGCCAGTTCAGCTCCCCCGAACCACCGTTCGTGGTGTGCGCGGTGGTCTTCGGTGCGGTCATCGACCGTCCCCCTCAGAAGTTGTTCCCTGTGCTGTGCCGTCGGCGCTCTCGTCGTCGGCGGCGTTCTCCGCCCGGCCGCGCCGCCAGCCGCGCTGGAGCGAGGCCATACGGCTGCGCACCTCGTCGGCGTCACGGTCGGCGGGTGGTGCGGAGGAGGTCTCGTCGCGGCCCGTCGTGCGGTCGCCGCGCAGGTCGGGCCCGTCCTTCAACTGCGGGGCCAGATTGGCCTGTCGGACGCGCCGGGGCAGGCCGCCCGCGGTGGCGTCCGACGGGGGCGCCTCGGCCGGGG
>NZ_JASERH010000048.1:0-29565 GCF_030766975.1 Streptomyces sp. KL116D
AGTGTACTTCGTTCGGCCTCGATGGTGTTTAGCCGTTTCGCATTTATCGTGAAACGCTTTGGCGTTTTCGTGCGCCGCTTCAACTGGCAGTTGAACGAGTCCGGCACCCTCGTGATCGCACACCCTCGCCGAGAGGGCCACGGCGGACACGGCGGTGGAGCGGCTCATCACCGCGTTCGACGTCGACCGCGCGCCCGGGCGAGCCGACGTCGCCGAACTCACCCGGCAGCTCTCGTCGACGCGAAGATGGCCACCGTGAGCACCGAGATAATGACGATGCCGGGGCCCGGCGCCCGGCGCGGCCCGCGGGTCAGGGCCGCCGTCGGCGTGGCCCTCGTCGCCCACGGCTCCGCCCCGACCGGCTGCGCGCCTGCACGCTCCTCAGCCGGCGCCGCCCCCGCCCCGCACGCCACCGCGCTCGCGTACGAGTCGGTCGTCGCCACCAGCCGCCGCTGCGCCGGCTGGTACGGCTGGCTCTGCCGCGCGCTCGGTCGCCGTCGCGCTGCTCTGCCGGCTCTCCGGCACCTGGCCCGACGGCACGCGGGCGTCCGCGCCGCGCCGCCGTTCACCCGCACGCCTGGGTGCAGGCCGAGGGCGCTGTTGAGGCGGGCGGCGGCCGCGGAAGTACCGGCCTTGATCACCGTGACGGCCGCCCGGACAGGCGGTCGCCGTTCCCGGGGCACGGATGCCCGCTGACCTGCGCCGTCTCGCCCGCCCGTCCCAGCACGCACGCACCCCTGGCCGTCGGCGGCGTCCTCACGCACTCGCCGGGTCAGGCGCCGGGCTCGCGATGCCGGTCATGGCGAAGTACTGGTGCAGGCCTTCGCCGAGAACCGCTCGCCCCGCCCCGGCCCTGCTCCCTGCTCACCGCCGTCGTGGTCGCCGGGGCATCACCGCAGGCGGCACCTATCCTGATGTCCCGTACCGGCGAGGCGGTCGTGCTCGGCGGCGCCAGGAGCGGCTCGTCGGCCATGCTCAGCTGACCGTCGCCGCCGTGGACCGGCTCACCCCGGCGATCTGCTCCGCGCGCGCGGCGACACGGCATACGCTGCTGGTCACTCTCCCGCAGCCTCCGTCGAATCAGGCGGCGGCGCGCTCGCTCGGTGGCGCCGGTGGTTCCTGATGGGCGTCATGGACCTGGTCTGCTCGGCGTGACGCTCCTGGTCCTCGCCCTGATCGCGGCCGCCCTCGCCCTCCTCATGCCACGCATCCGGCGCGCCCAGACCCAGGCGCAGGAGGCGGTCGGCGCGATGGGCTCGGCGCTCGACCGGGCCCTGCGGTGGTTCCACCACCGTCCGAGGCGAACGGCGCCGAGGGCCGCAAGCAGTCCGCCGTCACCGCGCCGCCCGGCGCCACGACAGGGGCCTCGGTCGCCCGCTGGACGTCCGCGTCCGACGTGGCGATGCTCGTCTCTCGGTACGGGTGGCGTTCCTGTGCGTGCTCGGCGTGGGCGGCGCGCGCGTCGCCCTCGGGCACTCGACCTCTCCTCGCTGATCGCGTTCCTGCTCTACCTGTTACCTCGTCGCGCCGCTCGGGCCAGCTGACGGAGGGTGGGTGGGCCTCAACAGCGGCCTGGCCGCGGTGGCCCGCCTCGCGGAGATCGAGGACCTGCCCGGCGAGCAGCCCCGACAGGGCGCGGGCGCAAGAGAGGAGATCGGCAGGGCCCGTCCCGGTCGCCTTCACGGACGTCGTCTTCCGCTACGCCGACAGACGCGCCCCCGCCCACGACGGCGTCACCTTCGACGCCCCGGCCGGCGGGCTCACGGCGCTCGTCGGCCCGTCCGGCGCAGGCAAGTCCGCGGTCTTCGCGCTCCTGGAACGCTACCGACTGACGCGGGCACCGTCACGGTCGGTGGCCGCGACATCCGCGACGCTGGCCGCTCGCACAGCTGCGCGCGACCCTCGGCTACGTGGAGCAGGACGCGCCCCGTCCTCGCCGGCACCCTGCGCGACAACCTGCTGTACGCGGCCCCGGACGCGACGGACGACGACATGCGCGACGTCGTCGCACGCGGACCCGCCTCGACGACCTGGTGGCCCGGCGGCGCCTCGACGCGGTCGGCCGCCGCGGCGTGCTGCTGCTCCGGCGGCGAACGCCAACGCGTCGCCATCGCCCGGGCGTTGCTGCGCCGCCCGGCCCTGCTGCTCCCTGGACGAGGTGACGGCGAACCTGGACGCGGTCAACGAACAGCACCTGCGCGCGCGGTCGTCCGCGAGCTGGCTGTGCGGCTGCGACGGTCCTGGTGATCGCGCGACCGTCTGTCGACGGTCGTCGACGCAGGACCGCATCGTGGTCCTGGAGGACGAGGCGGGTGCGCGCCCAGGAGCAGCCACGCCGAACTCCTCCGAACAGGACCCGCTGGCACGCCGAGTTGGCGGCCACGCAGTTCGTGGCCGCCTCAGCTCACATTGACGGTGTCGGTCGCTCCGGTGACGGTGGCTCCGCCGGTGCTCGAGGCGCTCTTGATCGCCGAGATGTCGAAGTTCAGCTTGATCTTGTCGGAGACCAGCACGCCGCCCGTCTCCAGCGCGCGCGTTCCAGGTCAGGCCCCCTCGGAGCGCCGATCTCGGACTTGCCCTCGAAGCCCACGCGCTCGTTGCCGAACGGGTCCTTCGCCCGAGCCGTTGAACTCCAGGTCGATGGTGAGCGGCCGGGTCGTGCCCAGGATGGGTGAGGGTCGCCGGTGATGCGGTAGTCCTCGCCGCCCAGGGACTCGGCGGACGTCGAGCGGAACGTCATCGTCAGGAACTCGTCGATCTTGAAGAAAGTCGGCGCTCTTGAAGGTGACCGTCACGGTCGGCGTTGCCGGTGTCGATGCTCTCCATCTGGACGTCGAAGGAGGCCGTCGACCAGCCGGGTCCGAACCGTCCAGAGTGCAGCGAGCCGGTGAAGTCGGTGAAGCTGCCCTTCACGTTCGTGACCATGGCGTGCCGGGCGACGAAGCCCAGGGTCGTGTGCGCCGGGTCGACGGTGTACTCGCCGGTGAGCGAGGCAGGTCGGGGCCGGCCTGCGCGGCGGTGGTGGCGGTCTCGTCGTTCTTGCGGCCGAAGATGCCCATGACGTGCTCCTTGGGGACGGGCGGCACGGGGGTGCCGACGTGATGTTTGAAAGTTGAACCATCAACTGAGAGCGACTGTAGCGCGATGATGTTCAACTTTCAACATCAACGGTGTGTGTCTCCGATTACACCCGGTGGATCTTGTTCGCGCTCTACCGGACGCGCGTAGAACCAGGCACGATCTCCTTGCTCCACCTGCACCACAGCCGTCTCACAGCCAGCACGGTCAACAGCAGGAAGGGAACCCCACCATGCGCATCCGCTCGGCGCTCACCGCGCTCGCGCTCACCACCGGCGCCCTCGTCGCACCCGGTTTCGGTGTCCTCACCACCGCGACCGACGCCTTCGCCGTCACCAAAGATCCAGCCACGCCACCGCCACCTCGATGTTCAGCTCGGTCGGTATCACCTGGTCGTCGTCCGGCGGCTGCTCCAACCGGAACAACGCCACCTGCACGTCCTTCGACCAGCTCAACCTCGCCACCGCCCAGGGCGCCCAGACCCTCAAGCGCGCCACCGGCTGCGCCCTGAACATCACCGGCGGCACCGAGACCGGCCACGCGAGCGGCACCTACTCGCACTGGAACGGCTACAAGCTCGACTACGGCAAGAACACCTGCGTCACCAACTACATCAAGAACACGTTCACGTACATCGGCCTGCGCGGCGACGGCGCCCCAGTACCAGTCGGGCTCCGGCAACATCTACGCCGACAGAGGGCAGCCACTGGGACGTCCTCTACTACAACTGCGGCGGCTGCTGAGGCGGCTGTCGGGGCCGGGGCGCCGCGCGCCCGGCCCGGGCACTGGACTTCCGGACGGCAATGGTTGGACTGCCAACGCCCGCTACCGGAGTCACTCCGTTGACCCGGGCCGTGCCACGCCGATACCCAGACCCCCATGTCGAAGATCCCGCGCAACGCGCCCTGGTCCTGGCGGCGGCCACCGCAGTCGTGGCCGCCCTCGCGGCACCCGTCTCCGCGGCCGCGCCGGACGAGCCCGCCCCCGGCCTCGTCCTCGCGTCCCCCGCAGCTGAAGGTCACCGTCGCCGACGACTTCCCCCCGCGTCCTGTCCTACGCGGACGCGAGCGGCGCCCGCCTCCTCGGCAGCACGCACACCGTCACCGAGGTCACCCTCAACGGCACGGCGTACGCCACCCGCCTCAAGGCCGCACCCCAGGTCACCGGGGCCACGGCCGCGTACACCCTCACCTTCCCCGACCTGCCGGACGTGGAGCTCGACGCCACCCTCGGCGTCGCCGGGCGCACGACCACCTTCAAGGTGACGGCCGTGCGGGACACGGCGGCCTTCCGGTGGGGACGATCGACATCGGGGCACGACCTGGTGCTCCGTGGGCAGCGCGGACGGCGGTGCGCAGACCGCGTTCGCAAGCTCGACCCGGACTCCACCAAGACCGCGGACGTCTTCGGCAAGGTCACCGCCGGCACCACGGCCGAGCGGTCGCGACCGGCCGCGTACGCCATCGTCAACACCGGGCGGCTCGCCGCGGCCGTGAGTCCAACTCGGCGTACGACAAGCCGAGCGGCGCCACGAACGGCGACGACGCCCGCTTCTGGCACCAGGCCCGCAAGGACGCCGACGGCGGCACGCGAGTGGGCGTCTGGTCCGGGCAGTGGACCTACCGCGGCGCCGGTGCCCCGGCCCCCGCCACCGGCAGGACCTGCCGTGGGCGAAGGTCGTCGTCACCCCCGACGCCAACGGCGACGGGACGGTCGGCTGGCGGGACGGCGCCGTCGCCTTCCGCTCGATCGGCGTCACCGCGAAGGGCAGCGAGGCGACCGCCGACCGGGTCGTCACCCACATCCCGTTCAACTTCGCCAGCCAGGCCCAGCACCCTTCCTGCGCACCCTCGACGACGTCAAGCGCATCGGGCTCGCCACCGACGGCCCTCGGCCGGTTCGCGCTGCTCCAGGGCTACGCGTCCGAGGGCCACGACTCCGCGCACCGACTACGGCGGCAACACCAACAAAGCGGGCGGGCGGCCTCAGGACCTCAACGGGCTTCTGCTCAAGGGCGGGAAGAAGTACGGCGCCGAGTTCGGCGTCCACGTCAGCGCCACCGAGGCGTGCCCGGTCGCCGAGCACTTCAAGGACGACCTGGGTGAACCCGAAGTCGCCCGGCTGGAACTGGCTCGACCAGAGCTACTACATCGACCAGCGCCGCGACATCACCAGCGGCGACCTCGCCGCCCGCTTCAAGCAG
Organism: Streptomyces sp. KL116D; assembly: GCF_030766975.1. Taxonomy (NCBI): domain Bacteria; kingdom Bacillati; phylum Actinomycetota; class Actinomycetes; order Kitasatosporales; family Streptomycetaceae; genus Streptomyces; species Streptomyces sp. KL116D. The sequence continues at coordinate 5,282 of NZ_JASERH010000048.1, forward strand.
CTGCGCGGACGAGACCGACAAGAACCTCACCACACGTCTGCGTCGACGTCTACTACACGCACGGCTGGATCGCCGAGAAGACGGCCGACGCCATCAACGGCCAGGGCTGGAACCTCGCCACCGAGTGGGCCGACAAGTTCGAGCGGCAGTCCCTCTGGTCGCACTGGGCCAACGACGACTCTCGACTACGGCGGCGCCACGGACAAGGGCCTCAACTCCGAAGATCATCCGGTTTCATCCGCAGCGGCGAGAAGGACGTCTGGAACAACGACGGTCCTCGGCCAGTCCGCCCTCAGTCAGGCGCTCGAGCTGGACCGGTGGGAACGACTGGAACGACTTCTACGCCAGCATCTGGCAGCGCGACGCTGCCGCCAAGTACCTCCAGCACCAGAAGATCACCCGCTGGGACGGCGCGACATCACGCTTCACCGGCGGCCTGCACGGCACCGTCGAGAACGGCACCCGCACCTTCTACGACCACGGCCGCAAGGTCCTCGACGGCGACCGCTACCTGCTGCCCTGGGACCAGGGCAGAAAGCTCTACACACTACAACAAGTCGGGCGGCACGACCGGTTGGGCCCGCGCCCGGCGGCTCGTACACGTCTACCGGCATCACCGACGACGGCCGCGTGAAGACCGGCACCGTGCGCACCGACTCCACCGGAAGCTCACGCGCCAAGGCCGAGGCCGGACAGCCGTACGTTCTCCTACCCGGCCGACGGCACGCCCCGCGCGAGCGACCCGCCTGGGGCGGGGCACCGGCCTGAAGGACCGGCCTTCAACGACGCGCGGCTGACTCGGCTGGGGCAAGGACGGCCATGGTCGCCCGCGAGCACCGACGGCAACTGGACGCAACAGCGCGCCCGCCTGTCCGGCACCGGCGCGGCCTCAGTCGGCGGCAGCGTCCGCGAGGACTCGAGCCCGGCGAGCTGGTACACCGCCTCCGCCTGGGTCGAGATCGAGCCGGGCAAGACCCGCCGCACGACGCTGAGGGCGTGGGCAGTGGGTCCGCCGCGCTCGACCGGTCCACGCTGCTCAACACCATGGCGGCCAGCGACTGGCACGGCACGCACATGCAGCGCATGAAGGTGAACTTCACCGCGCCCGCCAACGGCGCCATGACCCTGCGGGTGGCGGCGCGCGAAGGACGCGGCGGGCGCCGCGGTCCGCGTCGACGACGTACGTCTCGTGCGCAACGCCCCGACGACCGAGCCCGGCGCCGTCGTGCACGAGGGACGCTTCGAGGACCGTCGGCCCAGGGCTGGGGCCCGTTCGACACGGGCGACGCGGGCGGCGTCGCCGACCCGCGCACCCACATCGCGCGAGCGGCGCCCCGTACACGCGGGCCGGCTGGAACGGCAAGCTCGTCGATCGACGTCATCGGCGGCGGCGAGGTCCTCAAGTCGCACGAGGGAGAACGACGGCGTCGTCTGCACCGCACCTCGCCCGCGACCGTGCCGATGAAGGACGGGCACGCCTACCAGAGTCGACTTCGCCTACCAGTCCAGCCACGCGGGCGCCTACCGGTGGATCAGCCGGCTACGACCGCGGCGAGCTGACTTGCCGTGGAGACCGCCGCCGTGCCGCGTGGGACGGCAGCGCACCACCGGCCCGCTTCCGCACCACCGTCAATCCGCGGCTGCGGCGACACTCAGGACCGGCACTGCACGCAAGCTGACCGGCGCGACGGCGCCGACTTCGTCCTCGACGACTTCACCGTGACCGACCTCGGCCCGGCGGAGGACCAGAGCGCGGCCTGCAGCACGCTCGCCCTCACGGCGGGGAGACCCTCGGAACCGGGCCGGCCGAACAAGGTCGAGCCACCTTCACCCAACTACGAGACGGCCGAGGATCAAGGACGCGACCGTCCACCCTCGCCTGACACGACGGCTGGCGTCCGAGCCCGCGGCACCGCCCTCGACCCCGGTCGCCCCCGGCGCGAAGGCCGCCGCCACCTGGCAGGTCACCCGCCCGCCGACGCGAAGTACCAGCCCTGCAGCTGGACGCTTGAGAGCGACGTACCTGGTCGCCGGCACGTCCGCGCACCCTCACCGCGGCCGCCGGTCCGCACGCTCCCGCCGCCGCCCACCACGGACACGTACGCGAGCGACCCTGGACTGGACGTCGTCCGACAGCGGCTGGAGCCGTCGAGAAGGACCTCTCCAACGGGGAACAGGGCCAGGGCGACGGCACCGCTCAAGATCGGCGGAGTCTCCTGCGCGGGCGCTCGGCACCCACGCGCCCGCCGGATCCGCTACTACCTCGGCGGACGGGTCGCACCTCCTTCACCGCGGAGGTCGGCGTCGACGACATCCAGATCCAGTCGCGGTAGCGTGCAGTTCTCGGTGACGGCCGACGGCACCCGGAAGGTGAAGTCCCCCGGTCCTCAAGGCCACAGACACGGCCTGGCGGCTGTCGGCCGACGTCAGCGGCGCCACGTACGTCGACCTGATCGTCGGGGACGGCGGCGACGGCAACAGGGCGACCGCCGGACTGGGGAACGCCCGCTTCCACTGCGGAGTGTGAGCGGCATCTCACCGGACCCCTTTGTGTGACCCCCTACAAGCCGACGGGGCCCTGAGCAGTAACTTCGGCTGCACGTCGCCGGGGGTTCTGTTCGGGGCTACCAGGAAAACGGGCCGGAGACTGTACGGAGTCAACGGCCCGTTTTCCTTGGTCGGCTTCGTAAGGTCACTACATGACCGTTTTGGACGACACCGCCTCGCACCCCCGGGGGACGAGCCCACGCGACGCCGCGGGCGTGCGGCAGAGCTGCACGCGATCCGTGCCCAGGCGCTGGCCGGGCCCAGTGAGAAGGCGACCGAGGCCCAGCACGCGAAGGGCAAAGCTGACGGCGCGCGAGCGTATCGAGCTGCTCCTGGACGAGGGTCGTTCAACGAGAGTCGAGCAGTTGCGCCGGCACCGGGCGGTCGGCTTCGGCCTGGAGGACCAGAAGCCGTACACGGACGGTGTGATCACCGGCTGGGGCACGGTCGAGGGCCGTACGGTCTTCGTGTACGCGCACGACTTCCGGATCTTCGGGGTGCGCTGGGCGAGGCCCACGCGACGAGATCCACAAGATCATGGACATGGCCATCGCGGCCGGTGCCCCGCTGGTGTCGCTGAACGACGGTGCGGGCGCGCGGATCCAGGAGGGCGTCTCGGCGCTCGCCGGCTATGGCAGGATCTTCCAGCGCAACACCAAGGCGTCGGGTGTCATCCCGCAGATCAGCGTGATGCTGGGCCCGTGTGCGGGCGGCGCGGCCTACTGGTCGGCGCTGACCGACTTCGTGTTCATGGTCCGTGAGACCTCGCAGATGTTCATCACCGGTCCTGACGTGGTCAAGGCGGTCACGGGCGAGGAGATCACCCAGAACGGGCTCGGCGGCGCCGGCGTCCACGCGGAGACTCCGGCGTGTGTCACTTCGCCTACGACGACGAAGAGACCTGCCATCGCCGGGTCCGCTACCTGATCTCGCTGCTCCCGCAGAACAACCCGGGAGAACCCACCCGCCGACCGTCGAGTCCGACGACCCGGCGGACCGCCGCTCGGACGTCCTCCTCGACCTGGTCCCCGCGGACGGCAGCCGCCCGTACGACATGAGCAAGGTCATCGAGGAGCTCGTCGACGACGGCGACTACCTGGAAGGTCCACGAGCGCTGGGCGCGCAGCATCATCTGCGCCCTGGCCCGCCTCGACGGCCAGGTCGTCGGCATCGTCGCCAACCAGCCGCAGTCCCTCGCGGGCGTCCTGGACATCAGGCCAGCGAAAGGCTGCACGGTTTAGTCCAGATGTGCGACGCTTTCAATATCCCCATCGTGACCCTCCTCGACGTGCCCGGCTTCCTGCCCGGCGTCGACCAGGAGCACGGCAGGATCATCCGGCACGGTGCGAAGCTGCTGTACGCCTACTGCAACGCCACGGTGCCGCGGATCTCGCTGATCCTGCGCAAGGCGTACGGAGGTGCGTACATCGTCATGGACTCGCAGTCCATCGGCGCCGACCTCACCTACGCCTGGCCGACGAACGAGATCGCCGTGATGGGCGCCGAGGGCGCCGCCAACGTGATCTTCCGCCGGCAGATCGCCGGGGCCGAGGACCCCGAGGCCATGCGCGCCCGCATGGTCAAGGGTACAAGTCGAACTCATGCACCCGTACTACGCGGCCGAGCGCGGCCTCGTCGACGACGTCATCGACCGCGAGGAACCCGTGAGGTGCTGATCAAGTCCCTGGCGATGCTGCGCACGAAGCACGCCGACCTGCCGTCCCGCAAGCACGGCAACCCGCCGCAGTAGCGGCACTAGTCGTAGGAGACCTGCCACATGTCCAACGCCGACATCCCGCGTCGAAGGGCCACGCCGAGCCCGAGGAGGGTCGCGGCCATCACTCGCGATCCTGCTGGCCCCGTGCGGCCACCACGCCGACCGCGCCCGACCGGGGCCGCGACAAGGCCGGATGGCGCCGTCTCGAGCGCCAGCACGGCTTCCGCGCCGCACTCCTGGCAGGGCTGACCGGCCCGCGCTGCCGCGCACCCGACACAGGCGTGAGCCCCGTCCATCAGGACGGGGCTCACGCCTGTTTGCGTCGAGTGCCGGGGCTCGGTCGAACTCCCCCGTGCAGCGCGCCGAGTTTGAACGCCTCCCACTCGTGGGCGGTGAAGCGCAGCACGAGGCCTCGTGGGTCCGCCGGATTGCGCATCGCCACCCCGCCGCCGCTGAGCGGAGCCTCCACGGCGCCGTGGGAGCCGTTCCCCGGAGCGCTCAGCCACTGGGCGTCCGCGAGGTCGGGGGCGTAGAGCCGCGCCTTCTCCCGGTCAAGACCGGTACGGATGGAACCGCTGTGCTGGGTGCTCATACTCGCTAGCGGCAGGATCCCGGAGTTGACGCTGGAGACGAACGCGCGCCAGTCGGCGGAGTCGAGACGATCGCGCCGAACCCGCGGTTCCTGGTGTCCCGGACCGCGCGTCGGTGGCCGGTCAGTTTTCGCGTGCTCGACGCAGCCGTTCGACGCGCCGCTGAACGTGCTCTTGTGCCAGCTCGCCGAGGCCGATTTCGTGGAGCGGGCGGTGGGTGCTGGAAGTGGGGGCATCATGATCCGCTCTCTTGCTTGATTCGGTCACTGAGGTACCGGCGGGACTGTGCCGGCGAAAGCGCGGCAGCGGTCAGGTCGTCCCCAGCGCGGGTAGTGTCGACCTCGGGGCGCTGCTCGAGGCGATGCCGCCGGTCATGTGCTCCAGCCACGCCACCTGCACGGGGGTTCGCCGCGCATGGTGAAGAGCGTATAGGGAGCGTACTGCGCGAGGGGCAGAGTGATGTCCAGGGCAGAACCTGAATGGTGACATTGGGCAACTCGCCTGTCTCCATGAGGTGTTCGAACTGCTCACGGATCCAGAGTCCGCGGCCCCGGCATTCGGTGCAGCGCGGGTGTGTCTATGACCACTCTCAGGCGGAATTCGGTGGTTCCGCCCAGCAGATCCCTGCGCCTCATGCGGGTCTTCACAAGAGGTTCGACGTGATCCGCATCTGCCCCTGCGGTGAATATCGCGCGCATGTACGCCTCGGTCTGCAGCAGTCCGGGAAGTACTGAAGGCTCGAACGAACGAACCAGCGAGGAGTCAGCCTCCAGGGTGAGGTAGTCGCGCAGGTCGTCGCTGAGCAGGGGCCCTGGCCGGACCACCAGTCGACCTTATGGACGTCCCGGGCCAGCCGCTTGAGGTTGGCCCGCTGTCGTCGTCCGTGACGCCGTACAGATTGAGCAGGGTCGTCAGGTCGAGCTGGCGGATTCCGCGCTTCCCCGTCTCGATCTGACTGATCTTCCGGTTGTCCGCACTCCGAGTGCCAGGGCGGCGTCGTTGACCTTCATGCCGGCTTCATTGCGCAGTCGCCGCAGCTCGGCGCCGAAGGCGGCGGCTGCGCATCGTGGGCATCTCGCTCTGGGACATGGCCACATGATGTCCCGCCCTTCAGGCCACACAACTGTCATCTGCAGTCCCATCGCGTTGGCACAGTACTCGCACGTAATACTTGCCTAAGTAATACTTTCGGCAGCATGATGTCGGAGCAACGCCCTTGCCCACAAGCGAGTTGACCGCCAAGGGACGGAGTAATGCCGGACCAGCCAACGGATGAGGCCGTCGTGATCGATGTGATCGATGTGATCGACCGACCGTGCGCGATCCGTATGGAGTACAGCCCGCACCGCCTGGAGCAGATCCGCCGCATCGTGGGCGCCCGCCTGCGCTGCTGGGGCCTGCACAAGCTGGTGCACGACACGTCGCTCGTGGCGACGGGCTAGTGCAGCAATGTGCGGCACTGCGACGACAGTCGTTTTCGAGTTCGTCATCAGCAGGACGGCGGACGGAGTCCGCGCCTCGAGGTGGCGGACACGTCCCGGTGCTCGTGACCGTCCCCACGGAGCCGCCGGACTTCTTCGAGACCCGGCGGACGGGGACTGTTCCTGGTCGCCGCCTACGCCTCGGCCCTCGGGATGACGCCGACCCCACCCGGAAGGTGGTCTGGGCCGAGCTGGCCCTGGGGGACGTGGACGCGGGAGGCTGCGACTGACGGAGCAGACCGGCCCGCAGGGGCCCCGCGAGGGTCAGGTGCCGCCTGGTCGCCGTCCTGACGGACGGCGGTGAGGGCGGCACGCTTTCTGCGTCTGTGCGTGTTCATCCGAATCCTCTGTGTGTTCGTGCCCGGGCGTGCGTGTGTGCCGCCTCCGGCGCGGCCGGCCGCAGGGCGGCCGACAGGACCAGGCGGTCCGGCGTACGGGACGGGAACGGTGCACATGAGGCCCGCAGAGCGGGCGGCGCGAGACCACGGGCCCGTCCCGCACGTCCGGCCGCTGTCGTCCGGGAGCGCTGGGAGGCGGCTGCCGTCGAACAGGGCCCGCATCCGTGCTGAGTTCACGGAGCCAGGGTGTCGGCGACTGCCTGCGCGCCGGGGGCCTGGGCGCAGGGTCCGCGAGAGGCGGACCGCGGTGACGGGGGCCCGGCTGCCGGATGGGCGGCCGGAGGGGCCGGGGACGGTCGGCGCGTCGCCGGGTCGGGGCGGCAGGACCGTCGTGCGCGGGCGGGGGTCGGACCCGGCCGCGCGGGGTCTAGAGTGTGCGCGCTCTCCCGCCACGAGGCCGAGAGCTTGCGGATGCCGCGGTGGGCGGCCGTACGGACGGCGCCCACGCGTTTGCCGAGGATGCCGGCGGCCCGCTTGGCGTCGAGACCGACGACGGCCAGCAGGATCACCGCCTCGGCCTGCTGCTGGGGAGCTGCGCCACGAGGGCCATGGCGCGCTCGGTACCGAGGGTCGTCAGGGCCTGTTCGGACGTGTCGTCGGGCGCGGGCCGTTCAGGATCGCGCTCAGGTCGTCGGGGCTTCGGGACGGCGCTTGTGCCAGCGGATGGTCCAGCGCCCGATTGCGCACGATCCGGCTGCACCAGCCGTGGAAAGCCGGCCCCGTCACCCCGGAACTTGTGCAGGGTCCCGGGCGATCTGCAGCCAGCTGTCGGAGAGGACGTGCTCGGCCTCCGTCGCGCCCACCAGCGCTCTGGCGTAGGCCAGGAGTCGCGGATGCGGCGTCTGGTAGACCGTGCGGAACGCCCGCTCGTCCCCCTGTTGTGCCTGTTCGACCGCGTCATGCAGGGAGACGGCATTCCGCCTCGCGAGCGGTCTGCACTGCCCCCTGCCCGGTACGAGGCCGTTCGATCGCGCGACGGCGGCACCGAGATCTGTAGCTCTGGTGCCCGGAGTAGGACAAGCTCATCGGATGGCTCCGCTTCCTGCTCATTTCGCCTTGAGATAGGCGGGCACCGCCCATGGTCCCGCCCCCATGAGGTGAGCGCGAGGGTGCGCGAAAAGCATCACAGCGGCAGGTATGTGGATTCGGTCAGATGTGCGGAGGGACATCTGTGCCGAACTCGACCTGCAACCAAAGGGTATTACTGCGCGTCGCCCCGTGGCCACGGCTCGTGGGGTGCGCGCAGCATGGCCGGGAGCAGTGCCCGGCCCGGAATTGGGTCCGTCATGACCGGCCGCGGCGCGGGACGACGACGCCCGCTGGTATGCACCAGCGGGGGCGAAGGTACCGGCGCGAGCGCGCGGCGGCGCTAGCGCAGGCGGGCCATCAGCGCGTGCTCGACGAGCGTGATCAGCGTCGACTTCGCGTCCGCGCGGTGGCGGGCGTCCGTCGTGATGATCGGGGTGTCGGGGCCGATCTGCAGGGCCTCGCGGACCTCGTCGGGGACCGTAGGGCTGGCTGCCGTCGAAGCCGTTGAGGGCGACGACGAAGGGGCAGGCCGCGAGTTCTCGAAGTAGTCGACGGCCGGGAAGCAGTCGGCGAGGCGGCGGAGTGTCCACGAGGACGACGGCGCCGATCGCGCCGCGCACCAGGTCGTCCCACATGAACCAGAAGCGGTCCTGGCCGGGCGTGCCGGGCGGGTACAGGATCAGGTCCTGGTCGAGCGTGATGCGGCCGAAGTCCATGGCGACCGTGGTGGTCGTCTTGTCCCCGGTGTGGGTCAGGTCGTCGATGCCCGCCGAAGCGGACGTCATGACGGCCTCGGTGCGCAGCAGGGTTGATCTCGGAGACGGCGCCGACGAACGTCGTCTTGCCGACACCGAGGCCGCCCGCCACCACGATCTTCGCGGTGGTGGTGGAGCGGCTTGGAAACCGGCCCTCCGCTAGAGCTTGCGAGAGATCCACTGAGCACCCTTTCGAGCAGAGTCACGTCTGGCTGGCCGCCGGCGTTCTCGTCGCCGCCCGGCTGATGGATGGCGACCAGGCCCGCCTCCGCCAGGTCGGCGACGAGGATCCTGGCCACGCCGAGGGGGATCGTCAGAGCAGGGCCGAGATTTCGGCCACCGACTTGATCTCCCGGCAGAGGTTGCAGATCCGCTGGTGCTCGGGCAGTTGGCCCACCTGCAACTGGTGCGGCTCGCGCGCGTGGTGATGCACCAGCGCCTCGATGGCGAGCTGGTAGCGCGGCCTGGTGCGGCCGCCCGTCATGGCGTACGAGGCGCACCAGGGGATTGTTCTTCGCAGCAGGCGCGGGACTCGCGTCAGGACGCGGCTGGGGCTGCGCAGGCTGGATGCGCGGCGCGGGCGGCTGGTCGTGCGGACGCGCTGCCTGTCGGCCGGGCGTGGCTCGGCGTGGAGGAAGTTGTACCGGTTCTGCAGACCCGTCTTCACGACCACCCATGCCTGCCTGGCCCTGGCCGGGGCCGTAGGGCGGCCACTGCCGACGAGACCGCTCGGGGGTGTTGCTGAACGCAGACACGTACTCCTCCTCCGACTGCGCTGGGCACCATCACTGTGGAGCCGCGTCCCGAAACGCTGTACGGCCACGGGGCGCGAAGCCGCACGCTGTCTGCTAGTTGAGAGAGGCTTCCTGAAGCTCCGCACGCAGGTCAGGGCGTCGAGAACCGTGCCCGCGCGAGTCGACAAGAAGTGCCATCTCGTACCCAGCGAGACCAATGTCCGCCTCGGGGTGTGCAAGGACGGCGAGAGAAGAACCATCAGAAAGTGGACATGATGAAGAGGAATCCTCGCTCCATCTCCACGGCTGTCTGGTTCACCGCGCCACCCTCGAAGATGCGGGACGCGCCCGCGGTCAACGAGGTCAGACCCGAAGCGACGGCCGCCAGCTGGTCGGCGCGGTCGCGGGGAACCCTTCGGACATCGCCAGAAGGAGTCCGTCGGCGGAGACCACCACCGTGTGGGACACCCGGGGGTGTTGTCCACGAGAGTGGTGATCAACCAGTTCAGGTTCTGTGCCGCCTGGCTCATCGGGCTCACACTAACGCTCCTGGTTGTAGGTGCTGTCAGGCTCATCGGGAAACCCGCTGACCTGGCCGTTCGTCACACTGTCGGGACTTGCGTTCACTACTGGTCACTGCTGCCTTCGCTGCGGCCCCGCTGCACACCGCGGCGCAGGTTGCTCAGCCGGCCCCGTACGTCCTCGGGGGCTCGGGAGATCTGCGGGCCGCCCTGCGGCGTGGACTCCGCCGTGCCCTCGACCAGGTTGGCCTTGCGCACTCGGCGCGGGAGTCCGGACGAGTCACTCCGCCGGCCTTCGGCTCCTCGAGCCGCTCGGCACGCACCCACGCTCGTCGTTGGCCGAGCGCCAGGAGTCGTCGTCCGACTCGGCAGCTCCGGCGCCGGCTCCTGGCGCTGGGGGGCGCCGCCGCCGCGGCGCGGGAGACCGGCGTCGGTCAGCGCGTGCGGAGCGGACGGGGAGGGGCCGGCCGACAGGCCGGGACCGCCGGACGGTGCGGGTCGAAGCCTACGCTCTCCGCTCCGCCGCGTCAGCGCGCCTGGACGGATTCCGCTTCGGGCGTACCCGCACGTGAGCCTGGAAGTCGCCCTGGTAGGAGTCCTGGCCCTGCCGGTCGGCCTGCCGCGCGGGCTGCCGAAGGCGTTGTATGGGACTCCTGCGCGACTCACGCATGGCCGTCCTGCGCCCCGTAGTTCGGGCCGTACGAACCGGGACCGCCATTGTCGTAGGCGTGGCTGCGCGGGCGGCGAAGGCGTCGTAGGCGGGCCGCTGCCGCTCGCCGTACGAGACCTGCTCGCCGCTCGTCGTGAGACGCCCTGGCGCCGATCGTCGTAGCCAGACCGCTGCCCGTTGATCGTAGCCGCTCTGCTGAGCGTCGTACGCGGTCTGCTCGGCGACGGCCGGGCGGGACGGCAGCGGCTGCTGCTGGCGTCGACCTGGTCGCGGAAGAGCGGGCGGTCGCCCGGCCTGCTGCGCTCAGGGTCTGCGCTGCGCTCGAGCGCCGCACGGCGCTCCTCGCGCATCAGCGAGGAGCGGCCGACCGGGTCCAGTTCGCAGGGCGTCGTCCGGGACCTCGTAACGGCTGTCGTCGAAGCCCAGCTCGGCCGCCGTGCGTCAGCGGCGCGTGCTCGTACGCCTGCTGCTCCGGGATCATCGTCGAGACGGTGAACTCGGAGTCGTCGTGCTGCTGGCGACCGCCGCCACCGCGCGTGCGTGATCGCGTCCGGGAGCATGACCAGCGAGGTCGTGCCCGCCTGCTCGCCCGAGGGGCGCAGCTGGACGCGGATGCCGTGCCGGTCCGACAGGCGGCCGACCACGAACAGGCCCATGCGCTGGGAGATCGCGCGGCGTCCACGGTCGGCGGGTTGGCCAGCTTGTGGTTGATGTCCGCGAAGTCCTCGGCGGTGAGGCCGATGCCCTTGTCGTGGATCTCGAGTCAGTGATGCGGCCGTCGGGGAGACGGGTCGCGGTGACGCGGACCTTGGTCTGCGGCGACGAGAACGTGGTCGCGTTCTCCAGCAGCTCGGCGAGCAGGTGCACGAGGTCGGTGACCGCGCGGCCGTGGATGTCGGCCTCCGACGCCGGACAGCTCGACGCGCTCGTACTGCTCCACCTCGGAGGCGGCGGCGCGCAGCACGTCGACCAGCGGGACCGGCTGGTCCCAGCGGCGGCCCGGCTCCTCGCCGCGAGGACCAGGAGGTTCTCGCCGTTGCGGCGCATACGGGTCGCGAGGTGGTCCAGGCGTGAAGAGGTTCTCCAGCTGGTCCGGTCGGCCTCGTTGTTCTCCAGGTCGGTGATGAGGGTCAGCTGGCCCTCGATCAGCGACTGGTTGCGGCGCTGACAGGTTGGTGAAGATCGCGTTGATGCTGCCGCGCAGGAGGGCCTGCTCGGCCGCGAGCCGTACCGCTTCCCGGTGAACCTGGTCGAAGGCGCGCGCGACCTCGCCGATCTCGTCGGTCGTGGTGATCGGGATCGGCTGCACGCGGGTGTCCACGCGGCCCGGCTCGGTGCGCGAGAGCTGGTCGACCAGCATCGGCAGGCGCTGCTCGGCCACGTCGAAGGCGGCGGAGCGCAGCCGGCGCATGGAGCGGGACATCTGGCGGGCCATCTGACCGGCGAGCAGCACGGCGGCGAGCAGCGCGATCACGACGGCGGCGCCGATGATGATCGCTTCGCTGCTTGGCGTCGGCCGCGATCTCGAGGCTTCCTTCACGGCCTTGTCGGCGAGGTCCGACTCGATCGTCGCGGTAGGCGCTCGAACTTCGCGGTGGCTGACGGCCCACCAGTCTCAGGGTCCGTCGCGCCTTCTGCGCGATGGCGAGATCGGGCGCTCGGCTGTGGAGGGCAGCGCCGACGATGCACGCCGACCATCTCCGTGGTGTCGGCCGGCGGCGGGATGTACGACGGGTCCTTCGCCTGGCGGCGGCGGCTCTGCTTGGCGCCGTCCGTCTTCAGCTGCTTGATCGCGTCGTCGAGCTTCTTCAGGTCCTCGGGCGTACCGCCGCTCTTGTACTCCCGACGGCGATGCCCTCGAGGTACGCGGCGAGCTGCCGAGCGCGGTGCGCTGCTTGGCGAAGCTCGTGACGGTCGTGACCGGGCTTGACCAGCAGGTGCATGCCGATGGAGCGCTCAGGAGAGCGCGGCCTTGGACAGCGAGATCGCGTAGACGGTACGGCCGTAGCTGGTGATGTTTCCGGTGCCGAGGCCCAGCTCGTTGGCGAACTCCATCAGCGGGTGCTGGATGGCGACGTAGCGCTCCTCGGTCTGCACGCCCTGGGAGCTTCGAGGTGTACGCGGCGGCCCTGAGCTTGCTCAGTCCGCGCCTCGACCTCGGTGAACTGCGTCGATGCGCCGGTCGAGGCCCTCCTTGTGCGGCATGTTCTGCGCCGCGGCGTGAAGGCGTCCGCGGCGGCGTCCGTCGCCGCGCGCGGGCCTGACGACCGTCGGGTCGTTCTTCTTGCCCTGGAGCAGCGGGGCGGCGGTGACGTCCCGCTCCTCGATGAGGCGGTTGCCGTACGTCAGCGACGCCTGCACCACGCGCGCCGTCGCCTCCGCGTCCTCGGCCTCCTGCCAGGTGTCGATGGAGCTCTTCACCTGGAATCCGCCCATGACCAGGCCGACGACCGGCCGGGTATGAGCAGGATCGCGTTCAGCTTGGTGGGTACGCGCCAGTTGCGCGGTGACATCCGTCCGCTCCCCGACGTGCCGCGCGCGCGCGGCCTCGGCCGGGGCGGCCGGTGCGCTGTCCGCGGCGCGGGTGAAGTTGCCCCGCGCCGATGCCGGCTCGGGACTGTTCTTGCTTCGCCTCACTCGACCAACAACCTCTCGGCGTCGGCACCTACGTTGTGCCGCCGCTGTCTGACTCAGAGCCCGTCCTTACTGGGCAGTTCAGCGCATTCCAGCACGTCAGGAGGCGCAGTTCCAAACAGTCGGAACCGGAACCTCAGCGTGATGCATGCCCCAGATAAAACGGTCATAAGAGCGAGGCCCCGCCAAAGGCGGGGCTCTTGTGAGCTACAGTGGAACCGGCTGTGCGCGACGTGTGTCGGCTTCACCGGAATTCTCTGTCGAAACAGTTATGAACACAGCGGCCCCGCGTGTCAAAGGCCACAGGGGCCGCCGAAGCTACGACAACTCCGCCGTACGGAACCAGCCACTTGCGGCCGACTGCGACCGTTGTTGTCTACTTCAAGCGGGCCATCAGAGCGTGCTCCACCAGCGTGATCAGCGCACTCTTTGCATCCGCACGGTGGCGGGCGTCCGTCGTGATGATCGGGGTGTCGGGGCCGATCTGCAGGCCTCGCCGGACCTCGTCCGTTGTACGGCTGGTGCCCGTCGAAGCCGTTGAGCGCGATGACGAAGGGCAGGCCGAGTTCTCGAAGTAGTCGACCGCGGGGAAGCAGTCGGCGGGCGGCGGGTGTCCACGAGGACGACGGCGCCGATCGCGCCGCGCACCGAGTCGTCCCACATGAACCAGAAGCGGTCTGGCCGGGCGGTGCCGAACAGGTACAGGATCAGGTCCTGGTCAGGCGTGATGCGGCCGAAGTCCATGGCGACCGTGGTGGTCGTCTTGTCCCCGGTGTGCGTCAGGTCGTCGATGCCCGCCGAGGCCGACGTCATGACGGCCTCGGTGCGCAGCGGGTTGATCTCGAGACCGACCCCACGAACGTCGTCTTGCCGACACCGAAGCCGCCCGCCACCACGATCTTCGCCGGGTGGTCGACCGGGTGGCTCCCATGGAAGCCGTCAGAGCTATGCGAAGTCCACTGAGCACCCTTTCGAGAAGCAGAGTCACGTCCGGCGCACCGCCGTCGTTCTCGCCGCCACCCGGCTGGTGGATCGCGACGAAGCCCGGCGCGCGCGAGGTCCGCGACGAGGATCCGAGCCTGCCACCGAGCGGCATGGAGAGGAGCGCGGGAGACCTCCGCGACCGACTTCACCCCTCGCGGCACAGGTGGCAGATGCGCTGGTGCTCGAGCAGCGTCAACTAGCCGCCGGGTCGGCGGTCGTGGAGACGAGCGCCTCGATGGCGAGCCGGTAGCGCGGCCGGGTCCGGCCACCGGTCATCGCATAGGGGCGGACCAGCGGCTGTCGCCCTGGACCGTATCGTCGTGCGCTATGGCACCGTACGGCCAGGAGGCGGTGGGCGGGTCATGGATCCTCCGGGCGGGACGGCGGGTCGGGCTCGCCGTCTGAGGGTGGGCCGGTGGGGGTTTGTGACGCACGGATGTGATGACGTGACTTCTGGTTTCCGGGGTTACTGATGCGTAAGACTGTGCGAGTCGCCGGGGTTACCGGCCGTCACCCGCCTCAGTGCAAGAGGCTGCCTGCAGCTCCGCGCGGAGATCCGGGTGAGCACGGCTCGCCCGGTCCACGAGGAGCGCCATCTCGTAGCCGACGAGCCGATGTCGCACCCTGGGTGCGCGCGGAGCACGGCCAGGGACGATCCGTCGGAGACGGACATGATGAAGAGAAAGCCGCGCTCCATCTCCACGACCGTCTGATTCACCGGCCCGCTCCTCGAAGAGACCTCTCGACGCTCCGGCCGTGAGCGAGGTCAGCCCCGACGCGCCACCGCCGCGAGCTGGTCCGCGCGATCGCGCGAAGCCCGCGCCATGGCGCGAGCAGCAGGCCGTCCGCGCGGACACCACCACCGTGTGCGAGACACCCGGTGTGTGTTGTCCACGAAGTTGGTGATCAACCAGTTCAGGCTCCTGTGCCGCCTGGCCCATCTGGCTCAACCAACGCCCTGCTGGTGAGTGCGTAGCTGCCGGTCTGTCTCTGTGCCGGCGTCGCGGCCCTGCTGGATACCCCGACGAGATTAGAGTCAGCCGTCCGCGTACGTCGTCGGGCGCACGCGAGACCTGAGGACCGGTCTCGCTCTGCTGCTGCTCCTGTGCCGTGCCCGCCACGAGGTTCGCCCGGGGACACGACGGGGCAGACCCGAGACGGTGACGCCGCCCGCGGCGGGCTTGGCGCACCCGCTCGGCCTGGACGCATCAAGCTCGTCGCGTTCGGGGACTGCCGCCAATTGGCCTGGAGTCCCGGCCCCCGCTGGGAGCGGCGGCCTGGCTGCGGCGCCGCGGCGCGCCCGCGGACGCTGCGGGGGACCGGGGCGCGCGTGCCGCGGGCGGCCGACTGCGCCGCGCTGCGGCAGCGTCGCCGGCCGCCCTGGTTGTGGCCTGGCCCTGCTGGGCCGGACCCTGGTTCGGCTGGGCCTGGGCCTGCTGGCTGCTGGCCGTGGAACCAGTTGGCAGGGTGTCGTACAGCGGCGTGCGGCCGTCGCCCGGCCCACTGGCCGGCGGCAGGTAGTCCTGCTGCGCGGGCTGGGCCGATGCCCTGACCCTGGCCGTGGTCGGCCGGGCGCGGCGGTGACGGCGGGAAATCCTGGTCGCCGCGCTGGCGCGGGCCTGCGGGCGCTCGAACTGACCGGTGCCCGAAGGGTTCTGCGGGCGCGCGAACTGACCGGTGTCGGCCGGGTTCTGCGGAGTCTGCGGGAGCTGCGGGGCCTGGGGCGCGGCGGCGGGCGCTCGAACTGGCCGGTGCCCGACGGGTCCTGGTGGCCCGGCAGACCGCTGTCGCGGAAGCCGTTCTGGGCGCCGTTGTGCAGGGGGCGCCGTTCTGCGCGCCACCGTTCTGCGCGCCGCCAGAAGACGTCCGGGCGGACGAACTGGCCGGTGCCCTGGTCCTGCGCCGGAGCCTGCGGCTGCCGGGGCGCGGGCGAAGCGGCGCGTCGTAGTCCGGGCGGGCGAACTCGGCGGTGGAGCCGGGCCCCTGCCGCTCGGTCCTGGGACCCGCGGAACTGCGAGGTGGAGCCGACGGAGTCGCTCTCGTCGTGACCGCGCGGCGCGGTCGAGTGCGGCTGCGCGTTCTCGTCGCTCCAACTGGGCACGCGGGGCTGCGGGTTGCCGCCCGGCAGCTCGGCACGCGGACCGCCGCGCGGCGGCAGCACCGACGGCGGCCGCCCTGGTTCTGCTGCTCGGCCGGGTCGTTGTGGGTGCGCTGCTGCGGCGGGACGGGACCCTGCGGACCGGCGCCGAACAGGCCACCGGTGGTCGGGCCGCCGGGCGCCTGCGGACGCTGCGGGTTCTGCGGGCCGCGCTGCTGGGGGCTCTGCTGCTGGTTCTGCTGCTGGTTCTGCTGGGCGTTCTGCGGGAAACCCTGCTGCGGGGCTGCGTCACGGGCGGGCAGCGCCGCAGCGCGGCCGCCGGCCCCGGCGCCGACCTGCGGCCGTGCCGCACCCGGACCGGCGGCGGGCCGTCCGGCCGCGCCGGCCCCGGCACCCGGGGCGACACCGCGCCGGGCGGCGGAGGCACCGGCGGCGCGCCTGCGCGGCGGCGGGACCGCCGGAGCCGCCCGGGCCACCTGGCTTGCCGGGAACCTTCTTGCCGCCCCCTGGGCGACGTCGACGGGCAGCATGACCAGCGCGGTCACCACCGGAGTCGGAGGGCCGCAGCTGGATGCGGATGCCGTGGCGCTGGGACAGCCGGCCGACCACGGAACAGACCCATGCGGCGCGACACCGAGACGTCCACGGTGGGCGGTGACGCGAGCCGCTCGTTGATCGCCGCGAGGTCCTCGGGAGAGGCCGATGCCGGTGTCGTGGATCTCGATCAGCACCCGGCCGTCGGGCAGCGCGTGACCGGTGACCTTGACCTTGGTCTGCGGGGACGAGAACGACGTGGCGTTCTCGAGGAGCCCGGCGAGCAGGTGCACGAGGTCGTTGACGGCGCGACCCGCGACGTCCGTGGCGGGCACGGAGGCCAGCTCGATGCGCCTGTACTGCTCCACCTCGGACGCGGCGGCACGCAGCACGTCGACGAGCGGCACGGGCCGCGTCCACCGACGGCCGGGCTCCTCACCGGCGAGGACGAGCAGGTTCTCACCGTTACGGCGCATGCGGGTGGCGAGGTGGTCGAGCTTGAACAGCGACGACAGCTGGTCCGGGTCGGCCTCGCGCGACTCCAGCTCGGAGATGAGCGAGAGCTGGCGCTGGATGAGGCCCTGCGAACGCCGCGAGAGGTTGGTGAACATCGCGTTGACGTTGCCTCGCAGGAGGGCCTGCTCGGCGGCGAGGCGGACGGCCTCGCGGTGCGCACGTCGTCGAAGGCCGCGGCCACCTGGCCGATCTCGTCCCGATGCACACCGACCGACTCCACGGACGTGTCGACGTCCTGCGGGTCGGACTCGGAGAGCTCCTTGACCAGCTCGGGCAGGCGGTCCTGGGCGACCTTGGTCGCGGTGTCCTGGAGGCGGCGCAGCGAGCGGATCATGGAGCGGGCCACGACGAACGCGCCGACGAGCGAGACGCCCAGCACGAGCAGGATCAGCGCACCGTTGATGATGGCGGACCGCTCCGGAGGCGTTCCGCAGCTCGCGGGCTCCTGCTCCATCTGGTTGAGCAGCGTCAGCTTGATCTGCCCATTTCCTGGATGCGGGAGCTGTCCGCGTCGACCCAGTCCTTGTAGGAGCGCTTGTCCTGGGTCGTGATGCCCTCGGGCTTGGACAGCACGCGCTCGGCGTAGGTGTCCGCGGCCTTGATGGTGGCGTTGTTCTCGTCGAGCGGCTTGAGCAGCTCGGCCGCGGCGACGTTGCCGTACACGCTGCGGAACGAGTCGAGCTGGGAGTCCTGGTTGTCCGACGCGGACTGCGCGTACCGCCGGTCGGTCTCCGAGCTTGCCGACCGTGGAGCTGGTTCGGCGGGAGGGCGGCCGCGATGACGGCGCGCTGCTCGGAGGGCGTACTCCTTGGCGGAGGAGAAGGCGGCGAGGGCACGGGGTGCGCTGGATCATCTCGGGGCTGCTGGTCGCCTGCGCCATGTCGGTGGAGAGCGAGAGCAGCTGCTCGACGATGCGGCCGTACGCCTCGACCGTCTGCGACGAGTTGGTCTTGCTGGCGTACGCGTCCTGCCGGATGGTGTTGAGCGTGATCAGCTCGTGGGCGATCTGGACGGCGTGCTCCCGCACACCGCGCAGAGCTGCCCGACTGGCCGTCGCCCTCGATGTCCGTGGTGCTCTGCAGGGAACGTGTCACGGGCGCGGTTGGTCTTCTCGCGCGCGGACTTGATGCTGAAGTCGCCGGTCGCCTTGGGGTCGTTCGACGGCGGTCCGGCCGACTGGTGCGCGCTCCTCCTGGAGCGCCGAGGCCAGGTCGGTGGCCTGCTTCGTCATCTCGGTGAGCAGCTTCATGTTGTCGAGCTGCTCGATGTCGTTCAGGGACTCGGCGATGCGCAGCGCACCCAGCGAGGTGCGCGGCGACCACGGGGAGCGCGAGCAGCGAGACCAGACGCGTCGAGGATGCGCCAGTTGCGCAGGGGCTATTCGCGAGCCGGGACCCGTCGATCCCTTGCTCTTCACCGGGCCGGCGACGACGCGAGGCGCGGCCCCGGACAGCTGGAGCGCCCGTCGCGCTCCCCGGCGTCGACGGACGCGGTGCGCCCG
This sequence comes from Streptomyces sp. KL116D, assembly GCF_030766975.1. Taxonomy (NCBI): domain Bacteria; kingdom Bacillati; phylum Actinomycetota; class Actinomycetes; order Kitasatosporales; family Streptomycetaceae; genus Streptomyces; species Streptomyces sp. KL116D. The sequence continues at coordinate 23,991 of NZ_JASERH010000048.1, forward strand.
GACTCTGGGCGTGCGGGGGCTGGGAACCGCCGGCTATCGGGCCGGTCCCGCCGCGCGGCTCCGGCTCCGCCGCAGCGCTGCCATCCCTGTTCTTACGTCCCTGCACCAGCGTCGCAACCTCTGGACCAGGCGCCCTGCCCCCGCATGCGCCGGACAAGACGGTGTCGGCGTAGTTCGAGGGGCGACCCTGAAACGCCCCCTGTGGTCGTGAGTGACCGGCGCTGGTCTCCCCTCCCTCGCCGCCGGCCGGGCGCTGCTTCGCTGCCCCCGTGCGCCGGTTCGATCCACGCGACAGGTCCCAGGGATTCCAGCACAGTGCAGGATCTCAACAAGGCCCGAGGCCTGCGCCGCGCCGTCTGTGACGCGGCGTGAGGAGAGTGTTACGAGACGTAGAAAGTGATCTAGAGGGAAAAAAGGGCAATGCTGGACTTTCCAGGTACGGCCCGTGTCCCAGTCGCCATGATCGGGAGCGGAATGGCGCTTTCAGGTACGCAATGTCCGTCTCGAGCGCCGGGTTGGCGTTCCGAACTGCCCCCTTGCGAGGCCCTTCGTGAGGCAAACTCACATGGCGAGGATCGCAACTTCCCGGCTTTCGGCGGGGAATCTGATGTTTAACCTGACGCTTTACAGGATGGCCCACCAGACAACCGAGCACACGACCGAAAAGGTTCCAGAGCGCAGTCATGAAGACGATGATGTTCCACAACATTGCCAACCCGCGGCGCACGACGCTGGCGCACCTCAAGGACGCCGACGAGATCAGGCCGCGCCCGCCGTCCCGGAACACTCGGCCACGCTCCCCCACGAACACGGCCAACCCGCGCCGCACCATCCTGATGGTCGCCCCGGAGATCACCCCGGCCGCCTGAGGCGGCGCGAGCGCCACGACGGACCACGCCCCACGCGCCGCGTTAGCCTTGACCGGTCAAACCCACCCGGGCCCATCGGCAAGAAAAGGGCGCAGCCACCCGTGCGCATCGCCAGATTCTCCATCGACAGGGAACGTCGCCTTCGGCGCGGTCGAAGGCGACGAGTCCCCCGGGTCCTACGAGGGCTCGTGCTCGACATCATCAAAGGGCATCCCGTTCGCCGACTTCGAGCTGAGCGGCACCAGGTCCCGCTCACCAAGGTCCGGCTGCTGCCCCCCGTGCTCCCGAATAAGGTGATCGCCTTCGGCCGCAACTACGCGGAGCACGCCAAGGAGCTGGGCAACGAGGTCCCGGACGCCCCCCTTCGCCTTCTTCAAGCCGTCGACCTCGGTCATCGGCCCCGGCGACGAGATCCAGTACCCGTCCTTCTCGCAGGACCTCCCACCACGAGGCCGAGCTGGCCGTGGTCATCGGCCGCATGTGCCGCGAGGTCCCGCCCGAGCGCGTGAACGACGTGATCCTCGGTTACACCGCGGCGAACGACGTGACCGCCCGCGACGTCCAGAAGCGCAGAAGCAGTGGGCCCCGCGCGAAGGGCTTCGACACCTCTGCCCGCTGGGCCCCCTGGGTGGAGACGGACCCTCGACGTCGCGGCGGCGTCGGACCTCACGATCCAGTGCACGGTCAACGGCCAGCAGCGCCAGCTCGGCCGCACGTCGCAGATGATCACGCCCATCGCGGACCTGATCGCAGAACATCTCCGAGGCCATGACGCTGCTCCCCGGCGACGTCATCCTCACGGAAGCACCCCGGAAGGGGTCGGCCCGCTCAGCGTCGGCGACGAGGTCGCCGTCAGCATCGAAGGCATCGGCACTCTCACCAACAAGGTTGTCAAGCGTGGCTAGCGCATCCGCTCCAGCAGTCCGTGTCCGTTTCTGCCCCTCGCCCACCGGCAACCCGCACGTGGGCCTGGTCCGCACCGCCCTGTTCAGCTGGGCCTTCGCGCGCCACAACCAGGGCACCCTGGTCTTCCGCATCGAGGGACACCGACGCGGCCCGCGACAGCGAGGGAGTCGTACGAGCAGCTGCTCGACGCGATGCGCTGGCTGGCTTCGACTGGGACGAGGGCCCGGAGGTGGGCGGACCGCACGCCCTCAGTACCGCCAGTCCCAGCGGATGGACATCTACCAGGACGTCGCGCAGAAGCTCGTCGACGGCGGCTACGCGTACCCCCTGCTACTGCTCGACCGAGGAGCTGGACGCCCGCCGCGACGCGGCCCGCGCCGCCGGCAAGCCGTCCGGCTACGACGGCCACTGCCGCGAGCTGACCGCCGAGCAGAAGCAGGCCTACACGAGGCGGAGGGCCGCAAGCCCATCACCCGCTTCCGGATGCCCGACGAGACGATCACGTTCACGGACCTGGTCCGCGGCGACATCACGTACGAGCCGGAGAACGTGCCGGACTACGGCATCGTCCGCGCGAACGGCGCCCCGCTCTCACACGCTCGTCAACCCGGTCGACGACGCCCTGATGGAGATCACCCACGTCCTGCGCGGCGAGGACCCTGCTCTCCTCCACGCCCCCCGCCAGATCGCCCTGTACAAGGCGCTGACGGACCTGGGCATCGCCAGGTTCACGCCCGAGTTCGGCCACCTCCCGTACGTCATGGGCGAGGGCAACAAGAAGCTCAGCAAGCGCGACCCGCAGTCGTCGCTGAACTCTCTACCGCGAGCGCGGCTTCCTCCCGAGGGCCTGCTCAACTACCTGTCGCTGCTCGGCTGGTCCCTCTCGGCCGACCGCGACATCTTCTCGATCGAGGAGATGGTGGCGGCCTTCGACGTCAAGGACGTCCAGCCCAACCCGGCCCGCTTCGACCTCAAGAAGTGCGAGTCGATCAACGGCGACCACATCCGCCTGCTCGACCCGAAGGACTTCGCCGAGCGCTGCGCCCCCGTGGCTCAAGTCCCCTTCGCGCCGTGGGCCTGCCGAGGACTTCTGACGAGGCCAAGTGGGCCGCGATCGCCGCACGCGCAGACCCGCCTGAAGGTCCTGTCGAGATCACGGACAACGTCGACTTCCTCTTCCTGCCCGAGCCCGTCTTCGACGAGCCGAGCTGGACAAAGGCGCGATGAAGGGCTCCGACGCCCTGCTGACCACGGCCCGCGAAGCTCGACGCCGCCGGACTGGTCCTCCGCCGAGTCGCTCAAGGAGGCCGTGCCTGGCCGCCGGCGAGGCGCACGGCCTCAAGCTCGGCAAGGCCCAGGCCCCGGTCCGCGTCGCCGTCACCGGCCGTACGATCGGCCTGCCGCTCTTCGAGTCCCTGGAGATCCTGGGCGAGCAGACCCTGGCCCGGATCGACGCGGCCCCTGCGAAGCTCGCCGGATAACCACAGCGCCACCAGAGGCGGAACCCGCACGGGTTCCGCTCGTACGCAACGAGAGGCCCGACCCATGCCGATGTCCGCGCGACTACACGCGCTACTTCACCCCAGGTCACACCTTCGCGTACGAGACGGGCACGATCGGCACCATCGACGTCCGTCCGGCCGGCGAGCTGTCCCTGCCCTCCGGCCGCTCGTCGCCTGCGACCCGTTCGTGGCGCTCGGCGCCGGCGAAGCGAGCCGTTCACGGTCACCGTCGAGCCGGCCGCTACCGCGTCGAGGCGGCGGTGGCCGCCCTCGCCGACCCCGACGAGACCGGCGGCACCCCGTCACAGCAGCGTCAGCCGCCGCCGCCTCGGTCGTACGCGACGAACCGGTCGTCACCTGGGAGCACGCCCTCCAGCCCGGCGGACCTCGCCGAACTCTCCGACGACGAGGTTCTACGGCTACGGCGTCGACGCCGGCACCGGCTGCTTCTACGACGCCGAGTCCGACGGCGCCTCTCGGTGCGAGTGGGCGACGAGGGGCCCGCTCTGGGACGCCTTCGAGGAACACGACCACGCCCCCGGCCCGTACCTGATCACGTCGCCGTCCACGGGCCACACCCTGGCCGCGTTCGGCTCCGGCTGGCGACGGCGCCTACCACCCTGGATCGGCCGCACCAGCGACCGGGCGCCGTCGCCCGTTTCGTCACGGACTCGCCGTGATCCCGGGGAGGGCGAGGCCTGACCGACGTGCCTGACGGTCGTCCCATGGGGGACGCCGATCAAAGCACGATGGTCTGGGACGTCGACGACACGATCTTCGACTACGCGACGGCCGACACGGCCGGTATCGCGCCCACCTCACCTCCGAGGGCCTGCTCGACGGCTTTGGCACCGTCAGCAGGCCCTTCGCCCTGGCGGGCCCTGACCCGCAGATGGGCCCGCTTCGAGGCGGGCGAGGCAGGAGCTAGGAGGGGCAGCGCAGGGGACCGGGTGCGCGGCTTCGTGGGGCAGGAGCTGCAGGACGCGGAGGCCGACGCCCTGGATTTCGCCCGTTATCTGCGTCGCACTACGAGTCGGCGTGGAGCCTGTTCCCCGGCACGGTCCCGGCCCTCGACACCCTCGCCGACGGCTACCGGCACGCCGTCCTGTCCAACTCCTCGCTGCACAACCAGGACCGCAAGCTCCGCGTCCTCGGCGTCCGCGACCGCTTCGAGGCCGTCGTCTGTGCGGCCGAACTCGGCGTCGCCAAGCCCGAAGCGGCCGCCTTCCACGCCGTCTGCGAGGAGCTCGGCCTGGCGCCGCAGGAGGTCGCGTACGTCGGTGACCAGCCGGACACCGACGCCCGCGGAGCGGTCGAAGCGGGCCTGACCGGCATCTGGCTGGACCGCCTGGGACTGGGCGGCCGGCCCGAACTCGTCCGCATCACGGGGCTTGACCAGCTGCCCCCGCTGCTGGCGCGGGATACCCGTTTTGGAGCGCCGGACACCTTCAGGTAATGTTCTTCCCTGCGCCGAGGGGAGCGAGCCGAAAGGCCGAAGCCCGGAAGCGCAAGCCAAGCAAAGTCCCTCAGGGGATTGAGTTTCGGTGGCCTATGGTGTAATTGGCAGCACGACGGTTTCTGGTTCCGTTAGTCTAGGTTCGAGTCCTGGTAGGCCAGCTCGCAGAGCTCATCTGCAACCGTGGATCCCAGGTCCACAAAGCCCCCGTTGTGTAGCGGCCTAGCACGCTGCCCTCTCAAGGCAGTAGCGCCGGTTCGAATCCGGTCGGGGGTACAGATCCTCTCGTGAGGACGGTATGGGTAGCTCCCGCCGACCTTGATGCCAGGATCGCTAGGGGCCCCTGCTGCGTAGCGGCTCTAGCACGCCGCCCTCTCAAGGCGGTAGCGCCGGTTCGAATCCGGTCGGGGGTACGGGTTGGACCACGATTGGTCTAAACCACTATGGCCTATGGTGTAATTGGCAACACTACGGTTTCTGGTACCGTCATTCTAGGTTCGAGTCCTGGTAGGCCAGCTCGCAGAGCTCATCTGCAACCGCGGATCTCATCCGCAAGGCCCCCGTTGTGTAGCGGCTAGCACGCCGCCCTCTCAAGGCGGTAGCGCCGGTTCGAATCCGGTCGGGGTACAAGACGAAGAGGCCCTTCCCGTGTGCGGGAAGGGCCTCTTCGCGTGGTCTCGGAGGTGGTCAACTCCCGTGGCGCGTACGGAAGCCGGCCGGTCCCGGACACAAGTCCGGCCGGTCGCTGCGGCGTTGGAGCGACCGGCCGGGAACAGGCGGGAACGTAAGGGAAGTTGTGGATCAGCCGGTGCGGCGCAGTGCCTCGGAGAGACGGCCGGCGG
>NZ_JASERH010000049.1:0-34823 GCF_030766975.1 Streptomyces sp. KL116D
GGACTGCGGCCGCGGAACAGATGGTCGCCGCGTCGCTTCCGGGCGTCTCTCTGCCCGCGCCTCGGGGCGATGAGACCGGCTCGCCGGAGGCGTCGATGGCGCCCATGGCCCGCTGGGCGTCCTCACCCACCGACTTGTTGAAGGCGGTGGCGCACGACGCCCGCGTGCGCGTAGGCGCGATCCCGTCGGCGGCCCAGCGCCGGTCCAGCTCGACGGTGAAACAGGACGTTGGCGGTCTTGGACTGCGGGTAGGCGAGGCCGGGAGTCGTGGCGGCCGGTGGTGGAAGTGCGGGTCGTCCCAGAGGATGTCGGACATGCGCTGGGCGCCGGAGCTGGTGGTGACGACCCTGGGCTCCGCCGGCGGCGCGCAGCGCCGCGTGAAGGCCGAGTCAGCCGAAGTGGCCGAGGTGGCTCACCGCGAACTGTGCCTCGTGGCCGGCGCGTGCGTCGTGGACGAGGGCGGCGGGCCGGGGAAAGCCCGCGTTGTTGACGAGGACGTGCAGCGGGTGGCCGGATTCCAGGTACCCGGCGACGAAGGCGTCGATCGACTCCGGGTCGAGCAGGTCGAGGCGGCGGACCTCGACGCCCGCGAGCCCGGCGACGCCCGCGCGGCACGGTCGGTGTCGCGGGCGCGACGGTGACCGAGGCGCCGGCGCCGGACAGGGCGCGGGTGGCGACGAGGCCGAGCGAGGTGGCCCCCGGTGACGATCACGTTCTTGCCGGTGAGGTCGATGCCCGCCATGACGTCGGCGGCCGTCGATGACGGGTAGATCCGGAGCCGATGGCGCTGCTTGTGTGCGGTGGATGAGCGGTCATGTCTTCGGCGCGCGCCACCTCGCGACGGGACTCTGAGTGCGTAGATCCGGGTCTCTTCGCGAGCACGGTTATGGAGATAGTCAGCTGTCCCACGGTGTTCGACCCTCATCGAGGTCCGCGGAGTGCTGTCCGGTGGATTCGCCGCGCAAGCGCGACCGTGGGTCGCGCGCGCGACCTGGGGACCACGTTCAAGTTCTTCGCGCTGGTGAGCGGTCGTGCGCGGCTGACCACAGCGGACTGGCCTCGGCGCGCCGATCGAGCTGGAGCCCGGCGACGTCGCCGTCCTGGAACAGCCGGTCGGCTGGCACCGAACGCGAGTGCACCGGCACCGGCGGCACCGGCACCGGCGGCGGTGCCGCGGCGCGAGATCCAGCCCGAGGAGGACGCCCCTCGATCGACCCTCGCGGGAGTCTGACCCTCGACACCGGACGACGTCACTGGTCTGGCGGCCGGGTCTGTACCTGGTCCGGCGGGCCCGGATGCTGCTGGCGCAGGCGCTCGGTCGGCTCGCCATCCGGGGTCGGTCCGCGGCCGCCATGCAGGGCTTCTCTCACCGTCCACCGGCTGCCCGGCGCAGGTCGGCGGTGGCCGGATCGGCGCCGAGTTCGCGATCCGCCAGCACGTCCCAGCTCCTGGTCCTGGAGATGGTCCGCGCCTACGTCGACCAGGCGGAACTGCTGGGCTGTGCGCGGGTGCTGACCGACGAACGGCTGCGGCCGGCCGTCGGCAGCGCACGCCGACCCCGCGAGGGCTCTGGCACCCGGATCGAACCTGGCCCGCGCCGCGTGCCATGTCGCACGTCGTTCGCCGAACGGTTCCGGGAGCCGTGGCGGGCGTCCCGCCGCTGACCTACCTCACGCGCTGGCGGATGCTGGTCGCGCAGCAGCCCTGCGCGACCAGGACGTGTCCGTCGAGAGCCCTGGCGTCCAGGCTCGGCTACACCTCGAGAGCGCCTTCAGCACCGCGTTCAAACGCCAGGTCGGCCAGTCGCCCCTGCGCTACCGGCAGCGGCGGCTGCGCGTGCGGGTGCGGCGTAGGAGGACCGCCGTTCCCAGGAGGGTGCCGGTCCTGCCTCGGCCGACGCCCTCCGGCGGCCACGACGGGCAGGGGTTACGAGACGAAGCCCCGGGTCACGTGCGTCTCGTGCCGGCGTTCTCCGCCTGGTAGTTGGACGTCGACACAGTCGCTGTACTCGTAGTTGGCCCTGGAGGTGCCGCTCAGACCGCCCGCGTCCGTCGGGAGGTCGGGCCGCCGAACACGGCGTCGGACCTGGGCATCTGCGCGCAGCTCGGGATCCCGGCGTAGCACCCGGCGAAGCCGCCCTGCGAGCCCTGAGCTTTCCGCCCGAGGCAGCCGCTGTGAGCCCAGGTGCACCAGCGGACGCCCGCGATCGAAACCCGCGCCGTCCCCTTCCAGGTGTCGGTCCCGGACCGTTCGACTTGATGACGCACAGACGCAGACTGCGGCGAAGACGCGCGCGCCACGGCGTCGCCCGCGGCAGAAGCAACCACGTACGCGCAGGATCAGGGAGAACGCCGAGAGCCGCTCGCACTGCCGCTGTTCTCCGGGCTGGAGGCCAGGAGCGGCGCCCGTGAAGTTTGGAACTGTTGGGCGACAGATCCCGCTCTAGTGTACGTCAGGTTCACGGTGATGGGGAAGGTGATGTTGCTCATCCTGCCGGACAGGCCGCCCGGGATCGAACCAGCTGATGGAGACGTTGCCGCCGCCCACGGACGCGGACGCGGCCTGGGGAGTGGCGCGAGCGAACCTGCGGTCGCGCCGACGGTGGCCCAGCGGCGCAGAGCCGATCTGACGTGGTGTGACATGTGCCGTCCACTCCTCGACTCGTGTGGGCCAGGGCATCAGAAAGCTCGCGGGCGCACTGCACCCGAAGGGCGCGGCGGCCGCGAGGACGCACTGTGTCCGGAGAAGGAGGCACGTGTGTCGTGGGGAGCCCTCGGCCCAATCACCCGGTCCGTGCCGCCGTTCACCTGAGCACGCGCCGGCAGTCCCTCAGGCTGCTTCCACACTGGCTGTGCTCTGCGTACCAGGTGGCTCCATGGACGAGAGGCTCGCAAGCGCGACGGACTCTTCTCACCGCATCGACACCGGCACCGGCGGACGTCACGACGCGCCAGCGACGCACCACGGCGTCAGGAAACGGATGAGCACTGCGTGTTGTGCTGCGTGGCCGCCGGTTGCGTACGTCCGGTCTGTCGTCCGGTCGCCCAGGCTTGAGGACCGCGGCCGCGCCGTGGTGGGACGCCAACTCGCGGGACCGGCGGACCCAGTCGGCGCGTCGCGGGTGTCGTGGAGGCAGGCGCGCGCCGCCAGGTGGCGAACCGCGTCCAGTGCTGGATCTCGACGCGAGGCGACGAGTGCTGCGCCGGACCAGGAGCGACCGCGAGGCGGTGGCTGGTTGATGGGGCGGGGCAGGCTCGCGCTCCACAGCGGAGTTCTGAAGGCACGACTTGATCGATCTGCCGGGACGGCGGGGCGCTGCCCTCGGGCGGTACGCGCCGCCGAACGGCCGGGCGGGAATAGTCGAGTGTTCCAGGGCGAGAACAGGGGCTCGGTGGGAGACCTCGATGTCACCGACCCACTTGATCGAGGCGATGCCGATCCAGGCCGGCACGATCAGCCGCAACTGCTCCGTGATCGGGCGGCAGGGGTTCGCCGTTCATCTCGTACGCGAGGATCACGTCGTCGAGCGCCTTCGCGACGGGCAGCGGGCGTCGCACCCTGCCCCAGGTTCATCCCGTCCGCGGTGACGTAGTCGGCGTCGAGACCGCGCGGCAGCACGTCCACCGCGTCGCGCCGCAGCCCCGCCAGACGCAGCACGTCGGCCAGACGCGCTGCGCCACCGGGCCGACCCGATGGCACCGGCGTCCAGGCCGTACCGGAGACGCTCTGCCCCTGCTGGCTGGTGAAGTAGCTGCGCCCGTTGCTCCGCGCACTCGACGACGCAGGACCGGGTCACGGCAGGCAGCCGCTTGAGATCGCCGAGGAGAATTCCGCCCACTCTCGCTTCCGTTCCCACACCTTCAACGCCCAGTCCGCAGCGCTGACTTGAGGGCTGGAGGTGCGATTCCGATCGAAGATAGTGCAGACGGGGGTGTGGTGCCTGGTCTCCGCGAGGGCCGCGAAGTTCGTCTCCGCGTTCGTGCCCCCGCGCCGTGAACCACGCCTCGGGCAGCGGCTTCACGATCCCGGCCGCGGCCGTGGCCGCCGACGCACTCCCGCGCGGCCGCCACCGGCAGCCCGGTCGCCAGCCCAGCGGCGGCGAGCAGCCGCATCACGTCCCCGCCGAGCCACCCCATCGGCACGGGCCCGCCCACTCAACCACTGCCGCAGCCGCCGCCGATCGTAGGCCGCCTTCGTCAACCACCGCTTCACGTACGTCCGTAGAGATCGTCACGCGGCGAGTGTAGGAAGCCCCACCCTGAGGCCCAGGCCAACTCCGGTACCGCAATGCGGTGTTCACAACATGGGGTGCGGCGCGGGACGTAGCTCGGTTGCCGAGACGAACGTCAGGAACCGTCCGAGTGATACGCGAAGGGCTCCGTCGGGGCAGCGCAAGCACTCGAAGAGGTAGATGCCGCCCCATGTCGCCGAGCATCAGTCCCGGTGCGCACTGGATCCGTGAGCGCCCTCGTAGGGCAGGTCCCAGATGGGTGCCCGTGGCGGGGGTGTCCTCGACGGGGGAGCCAGGTGCGCCAGCTCTGCCGTCGAACTCGGCGGGAGTTGATGGTGGCGCAGGTGGGTCCCATGCGCCGGGCGCAGCTCGGAGCACGTGGGCCAGATACGGGTCCTGGGTCCAGGTCGGGTAGCCGCCGACCTTGATGCCCTCCGACACAGAGAGAGGGTGCGACCAGTAGGACCAGCCGGTCTCCTCCTCCAGCTCGTCGAACCTGTCCTCCAGCGCTTCCGCGACGTCGTCGAGGGCAGGGTCCCCAGTTCGGATAGTCGGTGACCCGTTCCGATGCAGGACGCAGGGGAGTTCGGGAGGTAGTCGTCGTGGGTGAGTCGGTCGGGCGGGGCGGGGCCGCCGCCTCGACGTCGATCAGGGAACTGTCCCGCCAGAAGACCTCGGGGCGCGGCACGTAGCCGTGCTCGTGGTCGAACGGACACCACAACACCTGCAGCACGATCCCGTTCCGGCAGGGGGACGGCAGCTCGAGCACGTCGGCGGCGAAGCTGGAGGACCGGGACCAGGGGGATCGGCTCTGGTCCCGACGAGGAGACGCCGTGCGCGGGTGGTCGTCGTCGCAGTGCGGCCACGGCTGCGGACTCCGGCCACAGCAGCGGTCCACCGGTGAACTCTCCGTATGCCGGGGTCACCGGCGCGCGGATGCAGTCGGACGGCGTCCCGACGGTGAACGCTCACCTCGGGAACAGCGCCTCGACGTCGAGAGGCGTGACGGAGTGGTGCGAAGCCATGTGGAGTGCTCCTCGTGGAGGCGGGTGGTAGGGGGCGCGGTACGTCTGAAGCTCCGTCACGTCCCTTCCGGGGGGCTTCAGGCGCGCCACCCTCAGTCAGTTCAGTGAGTTCCAGTCAGTTCAGCGAAGTTCGGTCGAGTGCTCGCAGAGCGAAACTTCCACTCGTAGAGCTGCTCGTTGTGCTCGGCGACGAAGAACTTGCGTTCCCGCATGAGCTCCTCGCGGTAGCTCTCGGCCTGGTCGAGCGTCATGGTCGAGCGTGTCGGCCCAGGGCTGCTGCGGGGGCACGTCGGAGGTCGAGACGATCGTCTCCGACGGGTCGACCAGGAAGAACGCGAGGATCTTGCGGTGTCCCGGGCGTGCGGGGTCCGCGAGACGGAACGGGCTGACGCGGTGCTGGAGGACGTTCGGGAACGCCAGGCAGCGGCCGGCGGGCGTCGAGGCGGATCCCAGCGTCTGGTTCAGGGCGTCCTCGTTCTCCAGGCCGTAGACCTCACGCATGCCGTCGTCGTCGTTCTGCTCTGTACTCCGGGTCGTCGAGCGCGGTACAGGGAAGCTCAGCTGGCTCTCGGTGATGTTCTCGCTGTCCCAGTAGTAGATGCCGGTCGAGACGATCCGCCTCGTTCAGCATGCCCTCGACGTGCCAGGAACCGCCCGGGTACTCGGGCCGTTCCGGGGTGAGGTGGATCGTGGCGAGTTTGGCGATGACCTGGGGGACGGCGGCCGCGCAGATCGATGCGGGCGGAGTCATCGGGCAGCTCGGGCGCGATGAAGGCGGGGGCGTCCGGAACGACGGGGGGTGGCGGTTCTCCCGCCAGGCGTCGTAGGCCGTCGCCCACGCCTGGACGGCCTCCTCGTGGGCCGCGTCGTCACCGTCGGGCGTCTTGCGCGGGTAGGCCCTGGCTCCGAGTCGTACCAGCCGTAGGGATCGGTCTCGATCCGCAGGGGCCGCGGGGTGGCGCAGATCGGTGAGGACGTTCTCCCAGAGGGGGAAGCATGCGCGCGAACAGCTCGGGCAGGGACGGCGTTCAGGGCGCGGTGCCGCTCGGGTGGACGTTGTTGACGTACGAGCGGAAGGCGACGTCGCCGTCGGCACTGACGTCGACGTCCGTGGAAGCCACTGGAACTTCTCCGAGAACTCGTACTTCGAGTAGCGGTCCGTCGGATTCCGCCAGGCCCGCTCGGGCGCCGTGCTCACCCCGTTCACGAGGCAGAAGAGGGATGGGTGCACCAGGTCCAGCACCTGGCCGTCCGACCCGGGGTGCCAGTCCTTCTCCGCGTCGGGCACCTCTTCCAGCACCCGGACGGCCTCGCAGCCGGGAGCGCAACTCCTCGTCGACCACCGTGTCCGACTGCCACACCCCGGTCCACGGCGGACACCTCGATGCCGGTCCGGCCGTCCCCGCAGCGCGGCGTAGTGCGCGAGTTCGGCGAGGGACGTAACGCACCTGAGCCTCAGTAAGACCCTGGTCGATCGCTTCCTCGCGTCCACCGGGCGACGATGCCGGCGTCGTCCTTCTTGTCGAACCAGTCGGGCTTCGCACGGATGTGGGCGCTGCACTGCGTCATCTCGCAGTTCCCGCAGCGTCCGGGGCGTCGCGAGCGATATGGAGCGGGAGGCGTGAAGAGGGCAGCGGGAAAGCAGACAGGCCGGTCAACTCGCGTGGTCCCCACAGTCGGGCGTGTGATCGACCGGAAGACTACTGGGCACGACACGCCGTCCGTACCGGCCGTGCAGAGGCACAGGAACACCGGGCGCAGCAGCAGCGCGCGTGCCGTCGGCCGTGTGCGGGCCCGACGAAAACGGCGGGCCGTCCGGCCGCCCACCGGGCAGGATGCGCCCGTGCACCATGTCCACCACGTCCTGTGCGGTCTCGCCGGCAACACCGCCCTGCCGGCCGAGTTCGTCGACCGGCTGATCGCCGTCGCGGACGAAGACGTCGCCGCGAACCTCGCCCGCCGCCCCCGACCTCAGCCACGCGCAGGCGGTCGCGCTGGCGGCACGCAGCGAGGAAAGCGCGGTGCAACTCGCCCACTTGGGCCGACTGACGGCCGCCGACATCGACCCCGCGACACAGCCGGACGCCGCCCTCGCCCTGCTCGACGAAGGCGCGGGCGACCCGGAGTGGGCGAGGCCTCGTCACCGATCAGAGCGTCGAGCGCCGGGAGAAACTGGCAGCCTGCCCCGGACTCCCGGTCGACGTCGTCGACACGCTCGGCGCGGATCCCTGACGTACGGGTCGTCGCCGAGCTCGCGCTGTGGACCACCCCGGACCGGGCCGCGGGCCTCGCCCGGCACCCCACGCCGAGGTCCGCCGCGCGCTCGCCGCCAACGAGGCGACGCCTCCGGCGCCGTACTGGCGATGCTGATCACGGGCGACGGACTGCCGCCCGCACAGCGGTGCCTGGTCTGCGACCGCGAGGAGACACCGTTCGTCCACGACCGGAACTGCCCGCGGCTCGACTGCGACTTGCTACCGGGCGCCTCCTGCGACGGCTCCCACGAGTCCACCCTGCACGACCTCCGGCAGGCCGCACTGCGCAACCCGGCCACGCCCACCGCAGCCGTCGTCGGCTTCGCCGATGACCCCTCCGCCCTGCTGCGCTGGGCGCTCGCCGCGCACCGACCTGCCCTCACCGGTGTACGCGCGACTCGCCGTGGATCCCACGCCCGGCGTCCCGGGCCGACCTCGCCGAGAACCGCCGTCGACGACACCCTGATCCGCGTCTGGCCGGCGACCGTGACTCCGAGGTACGGCGGGACGCTCGCCGCACCACCCACACGTACCGCTCGAGCGTCCTCACCGACCTGACCCGCACCACCAGGACCGGTCCCACTCTGCTGCCGCGGATCGCCACCGCATCCTCCACCGAGGTCGAGGAGTTGGCGCGGTCACCGCATCCCCGCCCTGCGGATGCTCCTGGCCCAACGGCGCGACCTGCCGCCCGGGATCCGCGACGCGCTCGCCGCCGACCCGGACGCGAAAGGTGGTCACGTCCGTCGCCGCGCACCCGCCTGGCCGAAAGCGCAGTTGCGGGCGATGGTCGACCGGCACGGGGTCCGTGTCGTCGCCGGGGTGGCGGCCAACCCGGACGCGCCTCCCGCACTGCTGGAGGGATCTCGCCCGTCACGATCCCCGGTACGGAAGGCGCTCCGGGCGGTCGCCCGGCATCCCGACGCCACGAGCACGGCGCTGCGTGAGTGCCTGTCCGACGAACAGGCGCGCCCTGGCCGCCGGCCACCCCGGCCCTGGCGCCGCAGCTCATCGAGGAGTTGCTGACGGACGCCGACCGGCAGGGTGGTGGAAGCCGCGGCCGCGAACCCGTCACTGCCGCGTGCCGTTATGGCGGGCCTGTCGTCCCGGCGGTAGCCCCGGCCGTGGTCATTCTGTCGCCCGAGCCAGCCACGACCGGCTCGCCCTGCTCATGCGGGCCCGCGAGCGGACGAGGCCGATCATGGCGTAGTAGAGCGCCGGGCGCGGCGGAGCCTCCGGCAGCGGGGTGACGGGCGTGTCCGGAGGTGGCGTAGGGCACGCAGCATCTGTGCCACGAGGCGACGCGAGGGCGGTCGCGGCGGTGGGATGCTGGTGCCGGCCGCTCCGACGACGCCCGCGTTGGCCAGCAAGCAGGACGGTCAGGTCGCGGTCGCTGAAGTCCTCGCGCAGGCAACCGGCCTGCTAGGGCGCGGAGATGAGACCCCCAGCGCGCCGCGGGCGCCGCGGCGCGTCGGGTCTCCACGGCTCCGGCAGGGGAACGTCATCGTCAGGACCTCGACGAAGGTCGGGTCCGCGGCCTGCAGGGCGCAGACGCACCGGACGTAGTCGGCGAAACCCTGCCAGGGGTCCGGATCGTCGAACAGGCCGTCACCAGGCGGTGATGGGCCTCCACGCGGTCCGTGAACACGGCGTCGATGAGACGTTCCCTGGTGCCGAAGCGACGGAACAGGGTCGCGTTGCCGAGCGCCTGCCTCGCGGGCGACGGCGGTCATGGAGACGCCGAGTCCCTCGCGGGAGACGAGACGGCGGCGGGCCGCCGCCACGATGCGTTCGCGATTGCGCTCGGCGTCGGTCCGCAGCGGCGAGCACACCTTCTCGCTCACTTGCTGAGCCAGAGGTCGGGGCCAGACACACCTCGTAGTGGATGGACCTGGGGGCTCAGCCGTGGGCGAGCAGGTCGCCGCGGACGGCCTTCATGAAGGCCAGCGGCCCGCACAGGAACGCCGTGGTGTCGGGCGAGGGAGAGAGGCGGGCGACGTCGGCCCAGCCCTCGTTGACGTGGTCCGCGGCGGCGTCGGGGTGGTCGGTGTCCTGCGTACCAGACGTGCAGCGAGGCACGGGGAGCCGGCCGACCAGCTCGACGAGTTCCAGGCGGTGGGCGTGATCGGCGGGAGCGGTCCGCGTGGACGACGGTCACCGGCCGGTGGGGCGAGGTGGTGGCCAGGTGGTCCAGCATGGCCAGCATGGGGGTGAGGCCGATGCCCGCCGAGGGCGAGCGGCAGCGGGCCGTCGCCCTCGGGGAGCAGGAGGTCGCCGAAGGGGAGGGGAGACCTGGAGGGTGTCACCGGCCCTGGCGTGGGCGTGCAGCCGGGAGGACACCTCGCCCTCGGGCACCCTGGCCGTCGGCGGAGTACTCCCGCTTGACGGTGATGCGCCAGGTCTTGGGCCGGGGGCCGAGGCGAGGCTGTACTGCCGTATCTGGTGCGCTCCGTCGGGCAGTTCGACCCGTACGCTGACGTACTGGCCGAGGACGAACGGCCCGGTCGGCGACCCGTCGGCGCGGCGCAGGGACGAGGACACCGTGTCAGGGGTCTCGTCGTGAGCGTTCGGCGACCTCCATCGTCCGCCAGACGTCACCGTCACTCGACCTGGGCCTGCGCGTACAGCCTGGCCTCCATGGCGATGAGGAGCGTTGGCCATCAGCCAGTAGACCTCGTCCCAGGCGGAGGCCACCGCCGGGGTCACTGCGTCGCCGAGGACTTCGGCGACCGCGCCCGAGGAGGTGGCGGGCGACCAGCGTGTACTGGTCGGAGGTGATGCCGAGGGAGGCGTGCTTGTTCGCGATGCGGCGAGCACCGCGTCGGGGGCGCTCGTCGGGGTGCTCCACGAGCGCGGTCGCGAAGGCGGCGACGGCGCCGGCGAGCGCCTCCTTCTGCGCGCCGCTGGCCTGGTTCGCCCGGTTGAACAAGTCGCGCAGCAGCTCAGGGCCGTTCCTCGAACATGCGGCGGTAGAACAGCTCGGTGATGGTGCGAGGGTTGGCTCCACGGCGGGGAGGGTGGTGCGGACGATCTGTGCGGACCGTTCGGACAGCATGCCGACTCCAAACTGGTAACTGAGATGCGTATTTGGCGGTGCGAGTCACCGCCGGTGCATCATCCGTGCTCGCAGTGATTGACCAGACAGCGACTCACGTTGTGACAACCACGACGCACCTTGTGACAGCTACGACAGCGGCTGCGACGGCGGTTGCGAGGATGGCTGCGACGACGGCTAAGAGGACAGCTAGGGAGGACGGCTGCTGACGGCGGGACGCCGTGCTCCTGGGGAAACCCAGCACCGCGGCGCTGAACAGGGCGGGCTGCCTCGACGTCATCCGAAGTGCCCGGTGTCCTTCAGGACCGACAACGCGGCGGCGGGCATCGACTCGACCGAGGAGGCGGGCCCAGCGGGGACCGCAGATGAAGTCGTCCTCCGGCCAGGACCAGGGTGGAACGGTGACGCGGGACAACTCCGCCCGCACGTCGAACGGAGCGCCCTCGCGGTGAGCCGCAGGACATCCGCAGCGTCCGGCGGGCGGGGGCCGAACTCCCTTCTCGACCCCAGTAGTCGAAGACGTAGGCCGGCATGATCTGCCGCAGGACGGCGGTGGCGCCGTCGTCGTCGAGAGGGCCGAGTGGGGTGGTGAGGGCGGCGGTGTAACCGGCCACCTCAGGATGGGCCTCGACGTTTCCGCGCCACGAACCGCTCCATGGCGGCGACCGCCGCCGACCAGGAACTGCGCCGTCCGCCACGGGGGAGGTGTCGTACAGGACGAGGAGGCGAGGCGGTCCGGGTGGTCGAGCGCGTACTGCTGGGCGACGAAACCGCCGTGGGAGTGCCTGAGCGAAAGATGCACGCGCGGCTGTCCGAGGTGGTCGACGACGTGGTGCAGGAGCCGGGCGTACGTGGCCACGGTGTAGTCACGGGCGTCCGGCAGCCGCCCGGAACGGCCCGTGCCGACCGGCTCGACGTAGACCATGGTCAGGCGCTTCTCCAGCTCGGGCGTCCGGAGGTACCCCAGCCGATTCCCGGTCCGCCCGAGTGCGCCACGCACACGGGGCCCGGAACCGGCGACGTGGTACCGCTGTTCGACGCGGGCGGTGCCGTGGGGGACGGTGAGCGGCTGGTGCCGGGAGACGGCGGTGCTGACGGATGAGGATGAGGTGCTTCACGCCGTCCGATGATCCGTGCGCGACGGCCCGGCTTCAAGCTGAATGTGCCACCGTTGATGACACTGTTACCGATCAGAATCATCTCGGAGCAGACAGTGTGTCAATGGACGTACGGACGTGGGGTAGGGTGAATTCAGTGTTTCCGACGCCGAGGCGTACTCCACCTGGAAGGCGTCGGACACATAGGGTCGCACCCGCTCCACCGAACCGGGCGGGTGCTGTGGTCCCCGGACGCTCGATCCCCCGCGAACCGGCGTCCGGGGCCACGACTCGTCCTTTGCTGCGGCCCGTCGGTCAGTGACCGCCAGGCACGGTAGAGGCCCCGGCCGGTGCGCTGGACCCGGGAAGCGCCGACGAGACGGTCGAGCGTGCTGCGGATGGCGTTGATGCTTCCGCTGTCTTGCGGCGCGGCCCAGTGCGGTCGCCACGTCGCGGGCGCGTACGTCGGTGTCACCGGACTGCGCGAGGTAGGCGAGGATCTGTTCGGTCAACTGGCCGTACGTGCGGTCCGTGTCCGTGTCAGTGTTTCTCTTCGCGCGGGAGGCGTTCTTCGAGCGGGAAGTCCGCTTGCCGGCCTTCGTGACGCGCCTGGTCGGCCGCGGGGCGGCGGGTTCCGCGGCGGGGCGCCGGGTCCGCTGCGTCTACCGCGTCCTGCGCGCCCAGCTGAATCCGCCGGGCCCGACATCACGCTTTCCAGGGCGTGCACGGCCCGGCGTACGGTGTCGAGATGGGCGGCGACGGCGGCGAGTTCCTCTCCAGCGCCCGTTTCTGCAGCTCCAGCGCGGTCGAGATCCCCCTGAGACCTTCAGCGGTGCTCCCGATGGTGCGGGCCGAGCGGGCCGAGCGTGCAGTGCGCGATGCCGAAACCATGTCTCCCTCTCATCCCACCTCGCACGTGCCGCGGGCAAAGGACGTGTCCACCGATTGTTGCCACTGTCATGGCAAAGCGCAACGGTTGCGTGCGTCCCGGCGAGTCCACCGCCACCCGCTCCGGGGACGGGCCGACGAAACACGATGTGACAAGATGTGTTCCCTCTTTCGCCCGCGAGGCGCAGTCGCCTCTTGAAGAAGGAATCGCTCATGCCTGCCATCCCTCATCCACGGCGTTCCTGACAGCCTATCACGTATGGGACGGCGTGCGACAGCACCTGACCAGGACCGACGTGGAAGCCTGGGACCTGCCCGGCTTCGGCGCCCCGCGTCCGAACGGTTTCGGCCTCCTAAGGAGGAGTACGTCGACTGGCTGATCCGACGACTGGAACGGGTGCGGCGAGCCGGTGGACCTGGTCGGCCACGACTGGGGCTGCATCCTCACCCTCCGCGTCGCCTCCTGCGCCCCCGACCTGGTCCGCACCTGGGCCGGCGGCAACGGGCCGGTCGACTCCGCATACGTGTGGCACCCGTTGGCCAAGATCTGGCAGGACCAGGTCGAGGGCGACCGCTTTCATGCGCGAACTGCGTCCCGAGCCGTTCGCCCAGGGACCTGGCGGCCGGCTGACGTGCCCATCCGGCTGGCCAAGAGATGGCGAGCCGCGTGGACGAGCCGATGAAGGACTCCGATCCTCGCTGTGGCCGCTCCGCGGTCACCATGGGGAGCGGAGTGGGAACCGGGACTGAAGGCGTGCCGGCGCCCTGCCTGGTCTTCTGGGGAGCGCTTGACCCCGCGTGCAGATCGAGTTCGGACGCAAGCTCGGTGCTTCCCTGCACGCCTCCTCGGTGGTCGAGATGGACTGCAACCACTGGCCGGTGCTCCAGCGTCCCGCGGAGGTCGCCGAGTTGCTGGAAGGCCACTGGAGCGCGCACGCCGCCGACTGACGACCACAGGGACGGTCCCGCATCCGGGTGACGGTGACGGTGATCGAGGACCAGTCGATGGGGTCGAGGGACTGATGACGACCGGGGATCGGCACACGTCCGATCCCCCGGCCCCGCGCGCGTCCCTCACCCTTGATCGAACACTGGCCGAAATACCACTGTATTGACCGAGTGACCCGTCTGATACGTTCAACACGAAACAGTGTGCAATGCCGGGGCCTCGTAGCCCGGAGACCGCACAACTCCTCCGGGCGCAGGCCCTCATGGGCGCATCACCGCCCTGCCGCGCCTCGTGACGAAGACATCATTCGGCTCGTTCAACAGTGGGACTGACATGACAGACAGATCGCCTACTCAGGCATCTCGCCGCAAACACGCCTGCGCCGCAGGCCGGTCGTGCTCGCGGCGCGGCGGCCCTGGTGGTGGCGGGCGCGATAGCCGTCCCGGCGGTGGCCCGCGACGCAGGACGATCCGGCCCAAGAGACAACGCTGCAACAGGAGTTCGCGCAGGCGGCCGACTGAGTACCAGGTCCCTTCGGAACGTCACCCTGCTGGCCGTGGCCTACCAGCAGTCGGCCTGGGAGACGCACCAGGGCGGACACAGCACCTCCGGTGGATACGGCCCCATGCACCTGACCGACGTCACCGCCGACATGATGGCCGGCGGGGCGGCGGGGCGCGGCCGGCCGGTCCGACGTGAAGAAGCTGGCGGCGGACGACGCGCTGCACACTGCCGCGACCGCGGCCGAACTGACGGGCCGGACGCCCGTGCGCTGCGCGACGACCCCGCGGCGAACATCCGTGGCGGAGCGGCGCTGCTCGCCTCGTACGAGAAGCAGCGCTCCACGGCAGGCTGTCCGGACGATCCGGACGACTGGTACGCGGCCGTCGCCCGCTACGCCCAGGCACGCGACCAGCGGGCGCCGCCGCCTACGCGAACATGTGTTCACCACGATGAAGAAGGGCACCGCCCGCAGGACGTCCGACGGACAGCGGTCCGGCCGGCCGCCGACCCTGCCCTCGCGCCGGCCGCCGCACAGCGCGGCGAGCCGAAGCTGCCCGCCGCCGCGGCCACGGCCACCGAGTGCCCGCCGACCCTGGCGTGCACGTTCGTTCCCTGCCCACCTGTCGAACGGCCAGGCCGCCGACCGGCCCGCCAACGGCACCGTCATCGACCAGATCGTCCTGCACGACACGGGAGGGCTCCTGCGCGTCCGCCATCGCCAACGCCCAGCTCGCGGGCACCGCTTCGGCGCACTACGTGATCCGCTCCGCGGACGGCGCGGGTCACACAGATGGTCCCCACGCAGAACCTCGCGTACCACGCGGGCAACTACGTCACCAATATGCACTCGGTCGGCATCGAGCACGAGGGCTTCGCCGCCCAGGGCGCCACCTGGTACACCGAGACCCAGTACCGGGCGACGGCCGACCTGGTGAAGTACCTGGCCGCGCGCTTGACGTACCGCTCGACCGCCAGCACGTCGTCGGGCACGACAACGTCGTGGGGCCCAACTCCCTCGCTCGCGTCCGGGAGTACTGGGACCCGGGACCGTTCTGGGACTGGGACCACTTCATGGACCTGCTCGGCGCGCCCGTCGACGGCAGGCACGGCGTCGGTGACATCGGGACCGCCGTGACCATCGCGCCAGGTTCGCCCACAGCCGGAACACCGTGCGGATCTGCCGAGGACGACCCGAGCGGGGCCACCGAGTGCGCCGACGTGCGGCGGGCGTCGAACTTCGTGTACCTGCGCACCGCGCCCCGACCGTCCGCGCCGCTCTTCGGCGACCAGGCCCTGCACCCGACGAGCCCGGGACCACCCGGGTCGACGACTGAGCAGCACCGCGCAGGCCGGACAGCGGTTCGTCGTCGCGGACAAGAAGGGCGACTGGACCGCGATCTGGTTCAGCGGCAGCAAGGTGTGGTTCCATAACCCGCACGGTGCCGCACACCGTTCCTGCGCCCGACGCGACCGTCGTCGGCCCCGTGGGCGTCAGAACCGGTGAAGGTCTACGGCACCAGCTGCCCGACCCGCCGGATCCCGGCGGGGCCTGTCACCGTCGACGCAGGCGCCCCTGGATGCATGTACACCGTGCCGGCGGGCCAGGCCTACGTCACGACGGCGCCGCCCCGGCTGACCACCGACTACTTCCCGTCGGCCGCCACCAAGGTCGTCTTCGGCGGCAAGAGGGATGTACACCATCCAGTACGGCCACCGTACGTCCCTGGTCTACGAAACGGACGTGCGGGGCGAAGGTGGCTCAGGGCTTGACGGCGCGGTAGAGCCCGCGGCCGGCTCCGCGTGGACGCAAGCAGGCGCCGACCAGACGGTCGAGGGTGCTGCGGACGGCGTTGATGCTGCCGCTGTCGGTGTCGCGTCCCAGAGCGGACGCGACGTCGCGGGCACGGACTCTCGGCGCCGCCGCGCCTCGCGAAGTACGCCAGGATCTGCTCCGTCAGCTTGCCGTACGTCTTGCCGTCGTCGGCGCCGTCGTCGCTCCGGTCCGCCTTGGCCGGGCGCTCCTTGGCCGCAGCCGAGGGTGCCGCAGTCGTGGGTGCCGCGGCTGCGGCCGACCGCTTGACCGGGGACGGCTTGACCGGGGACGGCGCTGTCACCGGGGCGGGGGAGGCGGAAGCGGCGGGGGCCGGGCCGGATCCGGGCATGAGGGCCTGAAGCGCGTCGAGCGCCAGCTGCACGGAACCGAGGTGGGCGGTGACCGCGGCCAGATTCCCTCTCCAGCGCCTGCTTCTGGATCTCCAGCCGGGCCAGGTCCTCCCTGAGACTCTCGGCCGTGCTCTCGATGTTCCGGGCCGTCGGGGTCACGGAGACCATGGGTTCCTCTCGTCCTCAACCCCTTGTCCTGGCGGGGACCGCTCGATGTCCTGGCCCGCCACTCCCGGCGCGGGCACCGGGGGATGCTGCCGAACATCATATGCAGCGGTCCCACCGGTGCGGGAACAGAGTGGGCGGGCCACGGAGAGCACACCGTTTCTCGCGGGTCGTCAGCGACAGCCCGTGTGTGAGGGGCGAGCCCCGTGTCGCTCCCTTCGCACACCGGTGTCCCGGTGCCACCGGGCCCGGCCACGGACCGCGGCAGCCGTCGGATCTTCTCGGACACCGCGCGGATCCGGGCGTCCACCTCGTCGATCGCCTCTCGAAGCACACTCAGCCGCCCCCTCGAGGACGGCGGCCTCCGCGGCGAGCGAGACGGTGACGGCAGCGGTGTCGCGCAGCGATGTCGGTGCGGGGCGTGAGTGTCGGCGTCGGCGTCGGTGTGGGCGTCAGTGTCGGTCGGACGGTCGGCGCTGCGTGTCGTCCTCGTGCGCCTCCCCTGAAATGTGTCCCTGCCATGCTCCTCCTTCGTCGCGGCGGCGCCCGGGTCGAGACCACCGCGCACCGCCGATACCGCGATTGACCGGGTAGCGGCGGCAGCTGTGACAACTCTCGTACGGCTGCTGCGTCGCGGCAGTTCGCGGCAGGGTAACGTTCCGTGCGGAAGGGGAGTCGGTATCGGGCACATCGGTGACACCGTGCCGCTCACGGAACTGCTCGACGAGCGGCGGCACCTGGTGGAGGTCGCGCGCTGGATGCTGGGCAGCCGGGTCACGGCCGAGCGCGTCACCGACGAGGCGTACCGGGGAGTGGTACGGGCTGTCCGGACGGCGAGCGGTCACGCATACGGACACCGCGCACCTGGCTGACCCGTCGTGGGCGGCCTCTCGCTGGCCCGGCTGGCCCCGCTCGGTCCGGACGGTGAGGACCCTGAGGACCGCGGGGCCGCTGACCCGGAGGGTTCCGCGCGCCGCCGGGGACCGTACGGCGACGGACTGGCGGGCGAGGTCAGCGACGTGCTGCTGCGGGCGGTGAACACGTTGTCACCGGCCCAGCGCGCCGCGTTCGTACTCGACGGTGTCCTCGGAGCGCCGGCGACCACGACACCAGGCGGCGCGGTGCGATCCCTGCCGCCCGCGGCCGCCCCGGCCGACCCGGCGGACACGGCCCTGCTGCGGTCTGCGCGCCCGGAGCGGCCGGTCCGCGTCACCGCGTCGGCAGGAGGAGGCCGCGCGGGCCGTACGGCAGGGCGTGTGCCGACGGGGACCACGAGGGGCTCGTGGCGCTGCTGGCCGACGACGTCACCGCGTACTTCGACGGCGGCGGCAAGGTCCGTACGCAGACCGGGGCCCCGTCACCGGCGCCGCCCCCTGTGGCCCGGAGCCTGCTCACCCTGCTCTCCGCCCCAGCCGCGCACCACCGTGGACACCTGGCCGGTCAACGGACGCGCCGGCCCTGGTCGCCCGCCACGACGAGCGGGTGGCGGCAGTGATCACCCTCGACCTGGTCCAGAACCGCGTCGCCCAGATCTGGGCCGTCCTCAGCTGACAAGCTGCGCTCATGGAACAGGCCGGTCACCCAACGCATGTGACGACATGATCAGACGGTGCTGAAGACCACCTCACGCAAGCCCGCACCCGCACCCGAATCCGCACCCGCACCCGCACCTGAGCCCTCGCGGGAGCGGAGGAGCGCGGCCATCTTGTTCGGGCTGAAGACCCACATCACCTGATGGATGCCCCGGCGCGTGGCCGCGACGGTCATGAACGTGGCGGGCCGGCCGTCGCGGTAGAGGACCACTCCGGCGCGGCCGTTGGCCTCGACCGTCTCGACCTCGACCGTCGGCCAGAACCGCGGAAAGGCGGTCGACAGGTTCGCCACACGGGTTCGGCCGATGACCGGAACGCGGGCCGCCCCCGCGCCTGCCGTTGCCGTCGGAGAGGCTGACCGCGCGTCCGAGGTGAGCAGCGACTCCAACGAGGCGATGTCCCCGTGCCGGGCGGCGGTGACGAACGCGTCGAGCAGCCTCCGGTGCTCGACGGCGTCGACGCTGTCCCGCTGGTCCTCGGTGAGGTGCTTGCGGGCCCGGCTCACGATCTTGCGCACGTTGACGGGGCTCGAGCCCCAGGATCCGCGCGATGTCCGGATAGGAGTAGTCGAAGGCCTCCCGCAGGACGTAGGCGGCGCGCTCGGTCGGCGGGAGCTTCTCCAGCACCAGGAGCAGGGCGAGTTCCAGCGCTTCCGCCCGTTCGGCACCGGCCTGCGGGTCGTTGCTGGTGTCGATGGGTTCGGGCAGCCACGGACCGATGTCAGGTCTCGCGGCGGACCAGGCCGACTGGGCCACGTTGAGTGGCCAGTCGGGTGGTGGCGCTCGACAGGAAGGCGGCGGGGCTGACGACGACGGTCTGTCGTCGTGTGCTGCCACCGCAGCCACACCTCCTGGACGACGTCCTCGGCCTCCGCCGCACTGCCCAGCACGCGATAGGCGATGCCGAAGAGACGCGGCCGGAGCTGCACGAAGACGGACACGGCCTCGTGCAGGTCGCCTTCCATGGGGGTCGCCTCTGGATGCATGTCCTTCGGCCTCCGTTTCCTGTTGCCGGGTTCTTGGCGGAGGCGATGCGCGGGCGGGACTGCCCGGGCTCCGGTGTGGTCCCACGGGCACCTCCGTTCAAGAGGCCGCGCACCCGGATGCTTCGTTACAGGTTGTGGGAGAGGCAGTGGGACAGGTTGTGGGTCACACCTTGTGTCATCGTCTACTCGACGGGCTTTCCTTCGGTGGAGACCTCGGCCATGAGCGCGGCGATCTCTTCGGGGACGGGGGAATGCTCTCGTGGCTGACACCGGTCGTCGGCGACCAGACGAGGTTGACCCGGGAACGCGAGGGTCCGTCTCGGGGAAGTCGCTTTGCGGTTGTGGCAGCCGCTGCGGGTCTCCCCGGCGCCCCAGTGCCGCTTCGAGCGTGGCGCGCGCGGCCAGGGCGGCCGACTTCAGGTCGAAGGCGTGGGCGGGGTCCTGGAAGCCCGGCGATGTCGGGGTGGACCCCGACGTTCTCCATGCGCTTCTCGATGAGGTCCAGCTCCGCCAGACACCGGCGCGCAGCCCCTGTTCGTCCCGGACGACGCGCGTGCTCCGTCATCGTGTTGCGGATGGCGCGCGCTGCAGGGGCGCGGACGTTCTCGGGCCCGTCCGCCGCGAGCAGCTCGTCGACCTCGGCGCGGGCCCTGGCCACGGCGGAGGCGCTGCGCGGCTGTGCCGTGAGCGACGCTCAGTAGGCGGCGGCGGCCTGACCGGTGATGCGACCGTAGACCAGGAGCTCGATGAGGCTGTGCCGCCGGGCGGTTGGCGCCGTGCAGTCCGCTGGAGGCCTCGCCGATCGCGTACAGCGCGCACGTCGGTGCTGTGGTCCTCAGGACGCACCCGGGCCCGCCCATCGAGTAGTGGGCCGTGGGCGCGGCACCTCGATGGGATCACGCGTGATGTCGAGCATCTGCAGTTCGAGGAGGGTCTGGCAGACCGACCCGCTGCATGATCGTCTGGCGGGGAGGTGCGGGCGTCGAGCCAGACACCGCCGCTTTGGGCGATGCCGCGGCCTTCGCTCGATCTCGGTGTACAGGCCCAGCGCCACGCGGTCGCGCGTCGACAGTTCCATGCGCTCGGGGTCGTAGCGGGTCATGTACCGCTCGCCGAGCGCGTTGCGCAGGATGCCGCCCTCGCCGCGGGCGCTGGCGACCAGCGTGCCCGCCGCGTTCTCCGGCTCGATGATGCCGGAGGGTGGAGACTGCACCAGTTCCCGGGTCGCGCAGCCGGGCGCCGGCCTCGACCGCCAGCCGGAAGAGTCGCCAGGGTGTTCTCGTCGCGGCGCGACGACGTGCGCCGCCAGATGCGCAGGTGTGACCGCCGGCCGCGAGATGACGGCGTCCGCGTGGATGAGTGGCGGGTGCCGTTGTCGAGGTCGAAAGCCGTACGCGCCGAACACCGCGCCGTCGTGGGTCAGCAGCCGCGTGATGTACGCTGTCGAGCAAGGGGATGTCCAGCTGGCTCGCCCGCCGGACGAGCGTGCGCTGGATCTCAGGCCCGTGTAGTCGCCGGCGAAGGCGGTCCGCCGGAACTTGTGGGCGCCGAAGAAGCGCTGGGAGATGCGGCCGTCCTCCTGCGGGCGAAGGCCATCCCGTACCGCTCAGGGTCGTCGATCCCCAGGGCCGCGCCCTGGGTGACGATCTCGGCGGTGCGCGGATCGCCGAGCAGGTAGCTCTCTTGAGCGTGTCGGCGGCGTGCTGCTGCCAGCTGTCCTCAGGATCCATCGTGGCCAGCGCCGCGTTGATCCCGCCGGCGGCCAGTGAGTGTGGGTGTCCTCCCTGGCACGTTTGCCGACGGCGATGACGTCGACGCCGGCCTCGGCCAGCTCGATCGACGCCCGCAGGCCGGCTCCCGCCGGTGCCGATCACCAGCACCGTGGTGGACAGCCGCTTCTCGGTCATGGCCACGATCACTCCCGTCGCTCTGTGTGGGTAACGGACAAGTGACCAGGGCGGGCGCCGGTTTGTGACACGGGTGTCAGCGCGGTGCACACCGTGGGGAGTGCGGGTCTCACACCTTCCGACCGACAGCTCACCGACGGCCCCGGAGCGTCACGGCCAGCAGCTCCGAGTCGTCGCGGCCCGGCAGCGGGACGAATCCGTGCAGGGGCCAGTTCGCCGACGAGCTGGGCGCGCGTCGCGGGCCACATCCAGAACGTCTCGGTGTGCTCCCGCAGCACGTCGTCCGCGGTCCTGACCCAGTAGTCGGCGCGGGTGCGGATGCGGTAGCCGGCGGCCGACATCGTCATGCACTCCGCCGTAGACGTGCGCACCGACCCGCTTGTCCGCCAGCAGGCGCACGACCGTGCGGACCGGAAGCCGGGCCGGCGGCAGCTGCAGGAACAGCGAACCGTCAGGGGTGAGGGCCCTGCCGATCGCGGACCACAACCTCTCGCGTACGGCGGGTGGCAGGCAGCCGATCATGTTGTGACAGACGGCCGCGTCCGCGACCGCGTCCAGCGCCGTCTCGTCCAGGGGGTGCGGGTGCACGGTCACCCGGTCCCGCTGCTCGGCGGGCAGGGTGGCGAGCCGGGTCAGCAGGGACGTGCGCATCGCCCTGGCCGGCTCCACCGCGTGCACGTCGGCCCAGGAATCGGCCAGCGCCAGCATCGTCACCCGCCCGGTACCGGCCCCGATGTCCAGCACGCCGCTGCGGGCCCCGGCGATCTCACGGCCGTACAGGCGGCGCACCCGCGCCTCGTCCTCGTCGGCCTGCGGGATGTCGTAGAACTCGGCGGTCACCGCGTAGCGAGTCGGATTCCTGCCGGATGTTCGGCGTTCTGGTCGCTGACAGTGTGCATGTCCCACGTGACAACGTCTGGGCATAGTGTGTGACACGAGGGCGGCAGTCGCGCACCGCTGTCACAGATCGCGGACAGTGCGCGGTCAGTTCTCGGACCCGTTTCCTGGAATCGTCTCCGGACCCGTCCTCGGCCCCTGCCTTTGGACCCGTCTCGGACCGACCGCGTGACCGGACCGGTTCCCCCTTCCCGCCGGCGCCGCCGCCCGCCAGGTCAGTGGCCCCACGGCCCGATCACCGACCCACCGGCCGGCCGAGCGCGCCGGCCCCGAAACCGATCGTGAGAGCGGGTACGTCGTCATGACCGCGCGTTCCCCACAGGTATGGCTGCCCGCACAGTTCGGCCGTCTCGCCGAGCTGCCCCCGGAGCGCTCGACTACGCCCGCTGGGACGGCCGTTCGGCCTTCCCGACGGACCCGGCGGAGTGGAGTTCTACGTGCCGCCCTGACCAGGGATCATCGGACGTCATCGCCGAACCGCTCGCCCGGATGACACGGCTGCGGGCGGTGCAGGCACTCAGCTCCGGCACCGACGAACTGCGGGCGGCACTCGACCGGCTGCCCCGTGAGGTGACCTTGTGCAACGCGCGCGAGGTCCCGCCGCCGGCACGGCGGGAGCTGGCCCTGACACTGATCCTCGCCAGCCTGCAGGGCATACCGGAGTCGCTGCGCGCCCAGGGACCGGGAGGACTGGGACACCCGGACCCACTCGACCCTGTACGAGCGGTCCGTGCTCATCGTCGGCCACGGCGCCGTCGGCTCCGCGCTGGAGGAACTCCTGGCGCCCTTCGGCTGCGTCGTCACCCGCGTCGGGCGCGAGGACAGGGCCGCGCGCCAGGGCCGGTGCACCCGTCGCGCACCTGCCCCGGTTCGTTGCGGACGCCGACGTGATCGTAGCTGTGCACTCTGCTGACCCCGGCGACCCGGCACCTCTTCGACGCCG
Source organism: Streptomyces sp. KL116D (assembly GCF_030766975.1). Lineage (NCBI taxonomy): Bacteria > Bacillati > Actinomycetota > Actinomycetes > Kitasatosporales > Streptomycetaceae > Streptomyces > Streptomyces sp. KL116D. Next base: position 22,657 of record NZ_JASERH010000049.1, read on the forward strand.
GACTCCTGTCCCTGCGTCAAGGACGGCGCCCTGCTCGTCAACGTGACCCTGGGCGCGGTCGTCGGCACCGACGCGCTGCTGAAGGAGGTGCACGGCGGCCGCCTGCGGGCCGCCCTCGACGTCACTGACCCCGAGCCGCTCCCGCCCGGGCATCCGCTCTGGACCACGCCGGGCGTACTGATCACCCCGCACGTCGGCGCCTTCACCCCGATCTGTGGCCCCGTCTCGAAGCGCTCGTGCGACGGCAGTTGGCCCGGTTCGCCGCAGGTGAGGAGCTGGAAGAACGTGGTCACACGCTGACGTCGGGCCGCACGACGGTGTCACACTTGCCGCCTCATCGGTCTCTGACTGGGACAGCTGGTTCATGAATGCACCTGAACAGTGCAGTCAGTACCAGACGGTGCAGGGCAGCGCGGTTCTGGACGAATCGGCTCCCTGGGTGCGACGCGGAAAGCGAATGGTGACGAGATGGGACAGCGAGCAGCCGGCCGGCCGAGCCGGGCAGGGGGGCGGCGGGGACAGAGCTCCCGCCACGTGGGTGGACGGCCGGACGGGCCTGCGGGCTGACCCGCTCCGCGCGCCGCCTCGTCTTCCCCGACCACTGGTCGTTCCTGCTCGGCGAGATCGCCGTCTACAACCTCGTCGTCCTGCTGGTCACGGGTGTCTACCTCGACCTCTACTTCCACCGTCCGCCGACCTCGTGGTCTACGACGGCCGGTACGTGCCGCTGCGGGGGCGGTTGGTGTCCCAGGCCTTCGACTCGACCCTGCACTCTCCCTTCGACGTCCGCGGCGGCCTGCTCGTCCGCCAGGCCCACCACTGGGCGGCCCTGGTCTTCGTCGCCGCGGTCTTCCGCGCACCTGCGGGTGTTCTTCACCGGCGCGTTCCGCAAGCCGCGCGAGCTGAACTGGGTGCTGGGGTTCCGCTGCCTCGTCCTGGCCATGTTCGCGGGCCTGACCGGCTACGACCTGCCCGGCGACCTGCTGTCGGGAACTGGCCTCCAGGTGGTCAACGGCACGCTCCTGTCGATCCCGGTCGTCGGGACCTACCTGTCGTTCTTCCTCTTCGGCGGCGAGTTCCCGGCGAGGACCTGATCGCCCGCTTCGGCGCCCTGCACACACTGGTCATCCCCGCCCTGATCGTCGCCGTGCTGGTCGGCCGGCTGGCTCTGGCCGTACGGCACCGGCACGCAGTACCCGGGCCGGGCCGGACCGAGAACAACGTCGTCGGCCTGCCGTTCGCAGTGCTGCGTGCCGTCAAGTCCGCCGGCTACTTCTGCTTCGTGTCCGGCGTGATCTTCTTCATGGCCGCCGTGGCCCAGATCAACCCCGTATGGGACTACGGGCCCTTCCGCCCCGACCAGGTCTCCGCCGGATCCCAGCCGGACTGGTACATGGGCGTCGCGGACGGCCTGCTGCGCGTCATGCCCGGCTGGGAGATCGAGCCTGTGGGGCCACACCCTGGCCCTGGACAACCTCCTGCCCCTGCTGGCCGGAACGCTGCTCTTCCTGGCGATGGGTGCTCTGCCCTTCCTCAGCCTGGGTCACGGACGACGACCGTGAGCCACCACCTCCTGGACCGCCCCGCAACCGCCCGGTGCGCACCGCGCTGCTGGGGTGGCCTGGCTCAGCTGTCTACGCGGTGGCGCTCGTCGGCGCCGCCAACGACGTGATCGCCACCCAACTGCACGTCAACGTCAACTCCGTGACCTGGACCGTGCGCATCGGCCTGTTCGTCGCCCCGGTCCTGGCTTCGTGATCACCAAGCGCCTCGCCCTCGCCCTCCAGCGCAGCGACCGCGACAAAAGTGCTGCACGGGCGCGAGACCGGCGTCATCAAGCGCCTGCCGCACGGCGAAAGTACGTCGAGGTCCACGAGCCCCTCGACCAGGCGCGGTTGCACACCCTCACCGCCCACGAGCAGTACCGGCCCCTGGCGGACGGGCCCGACCGGGACCCCGACGGTCCCGCGCCCGCCCGCACCCGCCGCCTGCGCGTCGCGCTCAGCCGCGCCCTGTACGGCCTGGGCACCCGGATCCCAAAGCCCTCGCCGACCGAGCGCAAGGAACTCACCGGCCGGCACCGCCCCTGACCCGCCCGGCGCCGGCCGAGTGGCCGTCCGCCGACACCCCACCCGCTCCCCGCCCGGGAGACGCGGGCCGACCGCCCGGTGCTGCAACCGACATGGACCGTGCCGCTCGTACCGCGCGCACTGCCCGTACCTCGCGCACCAACCGGACCCGTGCGCGACTCCACCGCCCTCGCCACCGCCACAGCATCTTCATGCCGGCCTGCTCGTCTCACCGCGGCCGGTCCGGCCGCCGCCGACAAGGGGAGTTGCCGACAAGGGAGCCGCCACCCAGGCGCCACCCACCGTCGTCCTGGTCCACGGCGCGTTCGCCGACTCCACGAGCTGGAACGACGTCATCCGCAAGCTGCGGCACGACCGCTACCCGGTGGTCACCGTCGCCAACCCGCTGCGCTCCCTGACCGGCGACGCCACCTACCTCAAGGAGGTCCTGGCCGGCATCGACGACCCATCGTCCTGGCCGGACACTCGTACGGCGGCTCGGTGATCAGCAACGCCGCCACCGGCAACGAGAACGTCAAGGCGCTGGTCTACCTCGCGGCCTTCCTCCTGACAAGGGCGAGAGACGCCGTCGACCTGTCGGGCAAGTTCCCCGGCAGCACCCTCGGCGACGCGCTGCGCCGGTGCCGACCACGAACGCCGACGGCCCCAGGTCAACGACCTCTACATCCAGAGCGACGGGTTCCACCACCGCTCGCGGCGGACGTGCGCAACGGACGGACCTGATGGCCGTCACCCAGCGCCGTCACCGACGCCGCCCTCGCCGAGGGCGCGGCCGAGCCGGCCTGGAAGACCATCCTCCTGGGTCCTGGTCGCCACGCAGGACCGCAACATCCCGGCCGCCGCCCAGGAGTTCATGGCGAAGCGGGCCCACGCCCACACCTCGAAGGTGAGTCCTCGCACGCGGTGGAGGCGTCTCCAAGCCCGGAAGGTCACCGAGGTCATCGAGGACGCGGCCCGCGCGGTGCGCTGACACCGCCGCGAGACGGCCCTCGTGCGGACAGGCGCGCTCTGCCGCGCCCGTCCGCACGGGCTTCGCTGATGTCGCACCCGGCCGGTGCGGCCGGTCGGATGTCCGCGATCCGCTCCACCCACGGCCGGCCCGGCGGACCACCTCCCGCACCGGCCCCGGACGTGCAAGGACCAGCCCAGTGCCACGAACCGCGGATCACACCGATAGGCCCGGCCGACCTCGCCCGCACCGTGGCGCTGCACCACCGCTGCTCACCGCAGACCCTGTGGAGCCGCTACCACCGGGCGATGCCCGACCCCGCCACCTACCTGCCCACCCTGCTGACCCGCCCCGGCTCGGTCCACCTGGCCGTGCAGGACTGACCGGACGCCACGTCGCCGTAGGACACCTGATGCCGGATCACCGGGCCGCGGAGGCCGCGCTGCTGGTCGAGGACTCTGGCAGGCCGCGGACTCGGCACCCGCCTCCTGCGACGTCTCGCGCGGCACGCGCTCAGCGACGGCCGGGAGACCCTCTACGGTCTCTTCCTGGCCGGCGACGAACGGATCGACGCGATGCTCCGCCACGCGGACGTGCCCGTGCACCGCACGGAGGAAGGCGACACCGTCACCGCCTGGGCAGGGGCCCGCGACCTCGCCGCCCTCCGCACGGAACGGACGAACCGGCCACGGCTGCGGTTCCGTGGCCGGTGTCCGCGCGACGACGCCCCTACTCCGGCCAAGGGCTGTTCCGATGATCTCGACGAAGTCCGCACGGCGGAACGAGGCGTCGAAGTGGCCAGCACGTCATCGTTCATGGTCCCCGAACGTGGTGTCGGGGCGGTCGGCCATGCCTCCTCAGAACGCCTTCAGGATGCGGTTCTTGAAGTCGGGACGCGGGTGCGCGGCGACGACGTCGGCCCGCTGCTGCTCGGTGATCTCCGCGAGGTCGAGGCCCAGGACGTCGGTCTCGACACCGAGGCTCACCACCGCGACTCCGGGCGCCAGGTGGTGCGGCACTTCCGGGGTGGTGTGCAGGGCGATGGCGAGCCACGCGGTGCGGGCCTCGGCCTCGGTGCGGCCGTGGTCGAGCAGGAAGGTGCGGGCGGCCTCGGCGCCGTCGATCTCGAAGCGACGGTCCTTGGTGGCGTGCGCGGCAGTCAGGCCGAGGTCGTGGAAGAGCCCGCCGACGTAGGCGAGCTCGGGGTCGACATCGAGGCCGCGTGCGGCCGCCCTGAGGATCCCCACAGGTAGACGCGGCGCGAGTGGTGGAAGAGCGTCTCGTCGGCGCGGCGCGGACGAGGTCGGTGGCCTCTCGGACCAACCGGGTGCCGGGAAGGGTGATTCGCGATGATCTCCGGCACGGTGGCCTCCTCGATCGGATGCGGAGCGGACTGGTTCCCAGCCTTCCTCCCGGTCGCGGTCCGGCACCGCCCGTTCTGCCGTGCATCCCACAGATCCGGACCAGGTCGCGTCCGCGCGGTGGCGTGCGCGCGGTCAGCGGGCGCCGGCCGCGGCGTCGTCCTCGTCGGAGCGCCGGGTGGTCGCGAACCGGGCCCGGTACCCGCTCGGCGAGACGCCCAGCCGGGCCACGAACGTGCGGCGCATCGACTCGAGCTCCCGAAACCGGCGGCCCGCGCCGTCTCGGCCACCCCGCAGCCGGAGTCGAGCAGCGCCTTCGCATGGTCGATCCGGATCCCCGACGAACTTCGCCGGGGTCGTGCCCATCTCCGCGTGGAAGAGCCGCGCCAGATGGCGTGGGCTGACACCGATCAGGGCGGCCAGCGAGCCGGCGGTGTGCGGCAGCGCGTAGCTGCGCCGCCACCAGGTCGACCGCCGAGCGCGCAGCGGGCGGACGGGGAGGACGTACCTCCAAAGGCGCCGAGAACTGCGACCGGCCGCCGGGGCGCTGCATGAACACCACGAGGTTGCGGGCGACGTTCCGTGCCAGCTCGACGCCGTGGTCGTCCTCCCACCAGCGCCAGGGCCAGATCGATGCCGGCCGAGACGCCCGCCGAGCGGTGATGACGCCGTCGTCCCCGGCGCAAAGATGCGGCAGGCTGCACCTGGACGTCGCGATAGCTGCGGGCCAGCAGCCTCGGCGTGCCGCCAGTGGGTGGTGGCGCGCCGTCCGTCCACAGCACTCCGGCACCGGCCAGGACGAGACGAACCCGTACAGATCGACACCAGCCGGCGCGTTCGGGAGTGCCAGGAGGCGGACCGCCTCGGTCAGATCGCCGGGGACGTTTGCCTGGCGACCAGCTCGTCCCCACCGGAGACGACCACCGTGTCCGCCTTCGGCCACATCCGCCGTCGGCCCGTCGACCGGCAGCCGCAGGCCCACCGAGGTGACGACCGGCCCACCGGACGGCGAGTATAGCTGAGCGCGTAGCGCGCGCCGAACCGTCCCTCTTCTTTCGGAGGGAATCCCCGCGCTTCAGGCGGGAGGGAATCCGCGATCCTGAGCCAGGCGGAGCGAAGCGCCGCCGCATCGCTCGTGTGCTCGCCCAGCGCCCGTGCTCAGCCGGGCCGCTGACTGGTACTCGATGTAGTCCTTGATCACTGTCAGTGGAGCACCGCCGCATGACCCGGCGAAGTAGGACCCGGACCAGAACCGGCCGTGCATGATCGCCCGGTTGACGCGGCCGGTGAACTCCCTGCCGTAGGCGGCGCGAGGAGACGCCTATGAGGGAGCTGACCAGGTTCGACAGGGCGACCTTCGGCGGGTAGTGGATCAGCAGGTGCACGTGATCCTCTTCGCCGTTGAACTCGATCAGGTCCGGCTTCGAAGTCCTCCGGCACGCCTTCCGCATGATCTCTTCGCAGCGGGTCAGCATGGCGTCGTTGAAGACGCCCGTCCGATACTTGCGACGAACACCAAAGTGTGCGTGCAGGTTAGCAAACGACTGTGACGCCGCGCCGTACGTGGGGATCTGGTTCCCAGCGTGGTGGCATACCCAATGTTATGATCTTGCTGTCTCGAACCGCGGAAGGGTGAACCAGTGATCCGCGCCTACAAGTTCCTCGCCTGGGGCCCACCGTCGGCCAGCAGGGCGCCCTCGCGGCGATGCTGCGCGATCGCTGCACCCCTCTACAACGCAGCCTTGCAGGGAACGCCGCGACGCCTGCCGGCACGCCTCGAAGACCAGCATCAGAGTACGGGCAGCAAGTCCGGAGCGGCCCAAGACATCCGCTTCGGCCGAACCACGCAAAGGTGGTCGTTCTCCAGCCAGCAGGCGACCTTGCGCCGCTTTTGCTGATAAAAGCGTTCGCCCGCGTTCTTCCGGCGCATCAAGGCCGGGGAGACGCCGGGCTATCCCCGTTTCCGCTCGAACAAGCGGTTCGACACGGTGGACTTCCCCAAGGACGGCGACGGCTGCCGCTGGGACTCCACCCCGCACGACCCCGTCACCCGCGTGCGCCTCGGGGCGTCGGACATGTCAGCGTGCACCAGCACCGTCCCGTGGCCCGGGCACGGTCAAGACGATCAGCGTCAAGCGGGAAGGACGGCGCTGGTACGTCGTCCTCACCGCCAACCAGGCCCGGCCCGAACCGCTTCCCGCGACCGGCGCCGTGATCGGCATCGACATGGGCATAGCCAACTTCCTGACCGACTCCAAGGGCGGAGCCGTGCCCAACTCCCGGCACGGCCGGAAGGCCGCCGCGAAGCTCGAAGCCGCACAACAGGCCCTGTCCCGGTGCAAGCGCGGCAGCAAGCGCCGCCGCAAGGCCGTAGAGACCGTGGCCCGGCTGTCACGGCAAGGTCTGGCGTCAGCGCCTGGACCACGCACACAAGACCGCGAATGAGTACGTACGCGACAACGACTTCATCGCGCACGAAGACCCTCAAGATCCGCAACATGAGCAAGGCGCCGGCACCGAAGCCTGACGCCGACCGGCCCGGTGCGTTCCTCCCCAACGGGGCGAGCGCAAGGCCGGACTCAACCGTTCGATAACTGATGCCGGTTGGGTGTTCCTCGCGATCCTCGCGGCCAAGGCGGAAGGCGCCGGGCGAGTGGTGATGGCGGTGGAACCCCGCAACACCTCCCCGGCGGTGCCCCGCATGCGGGCACACCGCCAAGGAGAACCGACCCACACAGGAGAAGTTTCACTGCCAAACGTGCGTGGCCACCAGGCGCACGCTGACACGGTAGGGCGCCCTGAACGTTCTACGGGCCGGGCTGGTCCGTCGCGACGCCAAACCGGCGAAGGAGAAGCCACCCGTTTACGCGGAGGAGTCACGACTCTGCCTTTCCCGTGCCGCGCGCCGTTTCCCTCGGTGTGTGCGGCACGGTCGGGCCGCGTTCCCTGCGTCGGTGTCAATCTCCCACAGGCTCGGACGCGAGGCCGCCGGGTCCTCCTGGGCCCGGCCTCTCACGCCACGGTGTCGGCGTACAGGTCGTCCTCGAACGCCGCCGCCTCCACGATCGCCTTGACCGAGGTCAGATAACGGGCCGCGTCCGCGCCGTCCACCAGCCGGTGGTCGTGCGACAGCGACAGGTGCACCAGGTCCCGGACGGCGATGACCTCGTCGTCACCGTCGCGTACGACCGCGGGCCGCCGGGACCGTCGCGCCCACGCCGAGGATCGCGGCCTCTTCGGCGGCACGATGACGGTGTCGAACAGCACGCCGCGCGAACCGGTGTTGGAGATCGTGAAGGTCGCCCCCGTCACGTCGTCGGGCGTGAGGTGCCTGGTGCGGGCCCGGTCGGCCAGGTCGTGCACGGCCCGCGCGAGCTCCAGCGACGGTCAGGTCACCGGCCGACTTGACGACCGGGGTCAGTCAGACCGTCCTCCGTGTCCACCGCGATGCCGATGTTCTCGGTGTCGAAGTAGGTGATGGTCCCGGCGGCCTCGTCGATCCTGGCGTTGATGACCGGATGCGCCCGCAGCGCCTGGGCGGCGGCCTTGATGAAGAACGGCAGCGGAGACAGCTTGATCCCCTCCCGGGCGAGAAGCCGTCCTTCGCCCGGGCGCGCAGCCGCATGAGCCGCGTGACGTCGGCCTCCACGGAGCTGGTCAGCTGCGCCTGCTCCCTGCAACGCCTGCTTCAGGTTGTTCCCGATGGCTCTACGGATCCGGGTCATCGGCACGGTCCGCCCGCGCAGAGGAGGTCGCGGTGGCGGGGGCCGCGGGTGGGGCGGGAACTGCGGCTGCGGGGAGGGGGTTGGGGCCGGAGTCGGTATCGGGGCTGAGGCCGGGGCCTGGGCTGGGGCGGGATCGGGGCTCGGAGCCGGAGCCGGGAGGCGGTCGCCGCTGGGGAGCTGACGGTGCGGGCGGAGCCGGGCCGCAGCGGGGGCAGGCGCGAGGCTGGCGCGGGAGCCGGAGCCGGGGCAGGCGTCGGCGTCAGGGGCCGTCCGGGCCTCGTCCGGTGTGCCGATGACGCCGAGAGCCGCCCCGACCTCGACGGTCTCCGTCCTCCGCCGCGGTGATCTCCAGCAGCACACCACCCGCCGGCGCGGAATCTCGGTGTCGACCTTGTCGGTGGAGACCTCGCAGGTTCGTCGGCCTCGACGCGCTCGCCGACCTCCTTCAGCCAACGGGTCATGGTGCCTTCGGTGACGGACTCGCCGAGTGCGGCAGGGTCACGGAAACCGTCGCGGTGTCGTCAACTCCTCAACACCGGCGGGCGCGACGCGACGGCCCGCCGGATCTGTCGTTCGTGGTCTGTGTCGTACGGGGCCGGTCGCACCCGGCGCCTGGCGTTCTTCAGCGGCCGAGGCCGTACCGCTCGCGGGCCTGGTCGACGGTCGCCGGGGGAGACCTGCTCGGCCCGGGCCAGCCGGGCCAGGGCGGTCACGACGATCGACTCGGCGTCCACCGAAGTAGCGGCGGACGTCCTGCGCGTGTCGGACAGCCCGAAGCCGTCGGTGCCCAGGGAGTAGTAGTCCTGCTCGATCCACTGGCTGATCTGGTCCGGCACCTGCCGCATCCAGTCGCTGACCGCCAGCACGGGGCCGGGCGCCCGCGAGCGCCCGGGTGACGAACGGCGTGCGCTCCTCGCCGCGCATCGTGGCGTCGTCGGCGTCCATCGCGTCGCGGCGCAGCTCCGTCCAGGACGTCACCGACCACACGTCGGCCCGCACGCCCAGTCGGCGGCGAGGAGTTCCTGCGCGCAGCGCCCAGTGGACGGGCCGTACCGGAGGACAGCAGCTGCAACCGCGGTCCCGCGGCGCCGGGTTCGGCCGGCCCGGGAACCGGTAGATGCCCCGGACGATGCCCTCCCTCGATGCCCGGCACCGCGGGCATGGCCGGCTGGTGCTTCGCCTCGTTGTACACGGTCAGGTAGTAGAAGACGTTCTCGAACGCTCGCCGTACATGCGGCGCAGGCCGTCTGGACGATCACGGCGATCTCGTAGGCGAACGCCGCGTCGTGGCTGACCGCCGCCGGGTTGGTGGCCGCCAGCAGGTGCGAATGGCCGTCACCGTGCTGCAGGCCCTCGCCCGTCATGGTGGTGCGCCCGGCGGTGCCGCCGACCACGAAGCCGCGGCTCATCCTGGTCCCAGCGCCCAGAACTGGTCGCCGGTGCGCTGGAATCCGAACATCGCGTAGAAGGTGGAAGCGGGATCATCGGCTCGCCGTGCGTGGCGTACGAGGTCGCCGCGGCGGTGAACTCGGCCACGGAGCCGGCCTCGGTGATGCCCTCGATGAGGAGCTGCCCGGAGGCGCTCTCCCGGTAGTGGAGGAGCTGGTCCGCGTCGACCGGATCGTAGAGCTGCCCTGCGGCGAGTAGATGCCGGCCGTCGGGAACATCGACCCATGCCGAAGGTGCGGGCCTCGTCGGGGACGATCGGCACCCAGCGCGCCGGTCCGCTCGTCCCGCATCAAGTCCTTGACCAGCCGGACCAGCGCCATCGTGGTGGCCATCTCCTGGTGGCCCGACCCCTTCTCCAGGGCCTCGAAGGGCCTGCGCGGGCGGCTCGGGCAGCGGTGCGGCCGTCACCCGGCGCAGCGGGAGTGGGCCGCCCAGCGCGGCCCGTCGCTCGTGCAGGTACCGCACCTCGGGCGAGTCCGCCCCGATGCCAGAACGGACCCTGGTCCCCGGCCAGCGCGCTGTCGGGGATGGGCAGTTCCAGGTGTCGCGCAGTTCACGGAACTGCGCCATCAGTGAGCTCTTCATCTGCGGTTGGCGCCAGCGCGACTCGAACGCCGAACCCAGCGTGTGGCCCTTGACCGTCTGGGCGAGGATCACCGTCGGCGCACCCCGGAAGCTCCCACCGCGGGCCCGGTAGGCGGCGTACACCTTCAACGGCCCGTGTGCCCGCCGCGGGAGCTCTCGAACAGCTCCACCCAGCTGCGAAACGTCGCTCAGGGACGCGGCGAAACGCGGACAGGCTGCTCCCGGCGAAGAAACTTCTCCTGGATGTACGCGGCGTCCCGCGGCCAGCGTCTGCATCTGCGCGTCGGGCACCTCGCCCAGGCGCCGGACCAGGTCGCCCGTGGCGTCCTGCGCGAGCAGCGGGTCCCACGCCCGCCCCAGAGTTGCTTTGACCACGTTCCAGCCCGCGCCCTGAACCGTGCCCCAGCCCCTGGACGATCTTCGAGTTGAGCGACCGGTCCGTCGAGGCGCTGCAGGTTGCAGTTGACGACGAACGTGAGGTTGTCCAGGCCTCGCGGGAGGCGGAGCGCCAGCGCCGCCATCGACTCCGGCTCGTCCATCCGCCGTCGCCCAGAACGCCCACACCCGTGAGTGGAGGTGTCCTTGATATGCGCGCGAGCAGATAGCGGTTGAAGCGGGCCTGGCAAACGGCGCCGAGCGGACCGAGACCCATGGAGACCGTCAAACTCACAGCCACGGCAGCCGCCGGGGTGTGGGTAGGACGGCAGGCCGTGCCCGCCCGCCTCCCGCCGGAAGCCCCAACTGCCTCGGCGCTCAGGCGTTCCCGAGGAACACCTGCGCGTAGATGCCCGGCGAGGCGTGCCCCTGAGGAAGAGCTGGTCGCCGGAGCCGCGTCGCCGTCTTGCCGCGGAAGAAGTGGTTGAACCCGATCTCGTCACCAGCGCGCGCCGCCGACGCGTAGGTGGAGATGCTTGGCCGCCGAGCCCCAGGCGCGCAAACCCCGGGCGACCATCGCGGCGGCGTTCCACCGGTTGAGCGCGGTGATCCTGGACTCCATCTCCGGGTCACCGTCGAACGCTGGGCTGCGCGGCCGCCGACGGTGTTGATGTAGTCCGACGACGGCAGCGGGGGCAGCGCCCGGTTTACGTCCGCCGGACGCGTGCACGCGCCGCATCAGATACGCGGCGCGTTCCGGCCCGGCGGCACACGTTGCGCACGACGCGGCGTCGAGGGAGGCCTGCCATTCGGCGGTCTCCCTCCCGGTCACGGTCCGGGTAGCTGGTCGAGCTCACTGGTCGCGGGTGTCTCAGTGGGCCGGGACGCGGATCTGCGTTCATGGCAGCCTTTCCTGTCACGGAGCGCGAGCGAGTGCCGACAGCCGGCGCAGGGCGGCGGCCGGAATGACGTGCGAAGGCGGTGGTGTCGCCCGCCGGTTCAGCGGTTCTTGAGCCCACCTCGGTATTGAAGGTGTGGGTGGCCCCAGCTGGGCGTGCAGGCCCGGGCAGCAGGGTCCGCCTCGCCGAGGCACCGACGCCGAAGAAGCCTCCGCGTCGGGGACCACAGGGCCCGGACCGGCCGAGACGGCCAGCAGTTCGCCGGTGCCTTCGGTCGAGCCGGAGCTCCTCGGGTCCCGCTGGTCTCCAGCACCCCGAAGCGGGGGCAGCCCCACTGCGGCGCGGGCGACCGCCGCGGCGACGTCGTCCGTGGCGACCGGGCGTACCAGCAGGGGGCGGCACGTGCACGCCGTCGGGCCGGAGTGCCTCCGTCGCGGCCGTCTCGACGGGACTCGTGGAACGGAGTGGCGCGCACCAGGGTGTAGGGCACGGTGGCGTGCCGCGCCAGGTCCTTCCTGCGCAGCCTTCGCCGCGAAAGTAAATTCGAGCGGACGCGGTCGGCGCCGACCACGGACAGCGCCACGTAAAGTTCGCGGCCGAGCGCGGCGGCGCTGCTAGAGATGGCCCGTCGAGGCGGTGAAGAACCGCGTTGAAGCGGCACGAAAACGCGAAGCGCCAATGATAAATGCGAAAACGGTTAAACACCCAATTGAGGGAACCGAACGAAGTACAAC